>CAZLBA010000073.1:0-15246 GCA_964557555.1 uncultured Beijerinckia sp. | reverse complement strand
CGATCCCCTCCTCAGTCAGCATCCGCTGACAGCTCCTCCCATTGGGAGGAGCGGGCCGCGTTCCTACGACTGCCGATTGCCTATTCCCGACTGTCTCACTTCAAATAATATTTCAAAAACTCATCCTGCTGTTCCTTTGTCAGGGGCGCAGGGATGAATTTCATGGTGACGGAGTCAGCGATGGCGTTTTCAAGGCCGGAGATGCGGCGTGGGAGCAGGTTGTTCTTCGGGAAATATGTATCGCGGATGAACTTTGCCTGATCCTCGTTGATGCCCGCATATTCGCCATAGATCTTCAGCGCAGCCGGATCTGAATACATATAATTCAGTGTCTCTTCATAGGCGGCAAAGAAGCGCTTCAGCTGATCGGCCTTGTTGTTGATCACATTGATATGCGCGAAGTTCATGCGGATCGTCTGGTTCTTGAACGCTTCGACGTCGCTCAGTCGTCCAATGACGCGCACGCGACCGGTGCGCACATCATCGACCAATGCGGGCGGTGCGGCCCAGCCAATATCAATCTGGCCCGACATGACCTGCGTGAAGGTTGTTTGCGCCGTTCCAGTTGCGACGGGCTTGGCATCGACGCCTGCGAGCTTGATCGCTGCCAGCGCGCCCAGATGCGAGGACGATCCGTTGGAGGAATAGGCGACAGTCTTGCCAGCAGCCTCTTTGAGGCTCTTGATGGGCGACTTCGCATCCACATACCAGAAGATGTCATCGGCGCCCGTCATCTGGCTGGAGATGGGGCGGAAGGGCGCGCCTTTCACGAAGCCCGCCATGACGCCGCTGGTGCCGGTGCCGGTGCCAATGTCAACGCTCTGCGAAATGACAGCCTGTGTCGTTTCGCCGGCGCCTGCTGTGTAGAGAATTTCCAGCCTCAAACCATGTTTGGCAAAGATACCGGCCCGCATTCCCACATCAGGGATGCCAGTATCCCAGTTGCCGCGCTGCGGCACGGCGAGCTTGAGAAGGTCTTGCGCTTGAGCAGCTTCCACCACGAAGAGCGCCGCACAGGCGCCGACGACTGAACGCATCCAGGATGCCATGTCGAATTCCCTCCCTGGCCCCGAGCTATTTTGGGGCTCTGACCGGTTGAGCCTAACATGGCACGGCGCGCGGGCAAGTGGGCGGTTCTCAAAAAATGAGAACCATTGACGCGAGCGTCCCGCGAGTGTTCACATAGCCATGAGGATTGGAATCGCATGGCTGGGCTCGATCGCTACACTGCCGTCCTGCGCCTGTTTACCGAGGCGCATAGTGAATGGACCGTGCCTGACATGGCGGAGGCTTTGGGCGTGCCGCAAAGCACGGTCTATCGCACAGTGCATGATCTTGTCGCGGAGAGCTTCCTCGAAACAGCGAGCGATGCGCGCTATCGGCTGGGATCTGTCTTTATTGAATTTGGCCGCCTGTTGCGGCTGACAGATCCGCTGCTGAAAGCTGGCTCACAAGTTCTGCGTGAGGTTGTGGGGCAGATGGATGTGGCTTGTGTTGGCCTGCTCTGCCGTCTCTACAATGATAAAGTGATGTGTATCGCGGATGAGATTTCACCGCGCGCGACCTTTCGCTCAAGCTATGAGCGCGGCAAGCCCATGCCTCTCACGCAGGGTGCAACCTCCAAAGTCATTCTCGCGCATCTGCCAACGCGCCGTTTCAATCGTCTCGCAGAACACTGGCCGGAGGCCAATGCAGCAGCCTTTCGTAGCGAGTTGCAAATGGTCCGACGCAGGGGTGTGTGCATTTCCAGTGGCGAGATCGACAAGGAGGTCGTGGGTATTGCAGCGCCGATCTTGCGCAAGGGCACTGGCGTGCTCGCCAGTCTCAGCCTGGTTCTGCCACTGGGGAGCACCACGCCGGCCTTCATTGATCGCGTGGCGCTGATCACCATGGAGGGTGCGCGGCGCATCGAGCAAGCGCTCGAAGAGGCCGCGCAACCGCATTGATCAATCGCGTTTGGCGGTCTGGCCGAAGAGCACTTTCTTCGCCTCATCGGTCATGCCTTCATTGCGAATGCCCTCGCCCTTCTGATAGGCGCGGATGACCGCCGGGCGCTTGGCCATGGCATCGAACCAACGCTTGAGATGGGGAAAGTCTTCGAGCGTCTGGCCTTGGCGTTCATGCGGAACAATCCATGGATAACAGGCCATATCGGCAATCGAATAGTCGCCAGCCACGAAAGAATGCTGCGCCAACTGACGATCAAGCACGCCATAAAGACGATTGGTCTCTTTCGTGTAACGCTCCATCGCGTAAGGAATTTTCTCAGGCGCATATTGATTGAAATGATGGTTTTGGCCTGCCATGGGACCCAGCCCACCCATTTGCCAGAACAGCCATTCCATCACGCATGAGCGTGCCCGCATCTCTTGCGGTAAAAACTTGCCCGTTTTTTGCGCGAGATAAACAAGGATGGCGGCTGACTCAAAAACACTATGCGGCGGACCGCCATCGGCCGGGTTGAGATCGCGAATGGCCGGGATGCGATTGTTGGGCGCTATTTTCAGGAAATCAGGATTGAACTGTTCGCCTTTGCCAATATTGACCGGATGGATGCGATAGGGCAGGCCCACCTCTTCGAGAAAAATCGTGATTTTGTGGCCGTTGGGCGTAGGCCAGTAATGCAGCTCAATCATGTCATCTCATCCTCTGTGGTGAGACGGAGATAATAGCTGAGCTGGCTTTAGGCCAGCCTCTCGATCTTCAGAAACAGGGTGTCGATGTCGCGCAGCAGGGGCGCGAGCGCCCGCTCAAAGCTGATGCCTCGCTCAATGCGCCCTGCCACATCGCTCACCATCGTGGCAGAGGCCGAGAGCGGGAGAGCAGCCTGACCTGCAAAATCAAGCGGGGCGCCCAGGTGGCAGATCGCGTCACCCGCATCCTCCAAAGGCAGGGCCAAACGCATCCGCAAGCGCGCTGCTGTGTTTTGGGCGGTGGCGCCCAGTTCATCCGGGATCACCAGCGGAATGATCGCATCGCGCAGCGGGTCGAGCATATCGCCATAAGCATCCGGCAGCAGATGTTCACAGCGGGTCAGTCTTGCGCGCACTTTCTGGGTGAAGGTTTCGAGCACTGCATGGCGCAAAGCGGGAGCGATGGCGTAGTAGCGCTGCGCTTCCGCAAGGGCAGCGGTCCAGCGCAGGCCAAGCCCGATATTGATGCGCCCAGCAAGCCCGCCCAGCAAAGGCTCGCGCCAGAGATAGGGCACATCATAGGCGCGCAAGTGCTGGACCAGATGGGCGGGTGGTATGTGTTTGACTTGCGATAACACATGATCAGGCACGATCAAGGCCGCGCAACCTTCAGGTCCGCTCAGGAATGTCGAGCCACTGACGAGAACACAGCGCCCCTCCTGCACATCCGCCCGCAATAGATCATCACTAGCGCGCATGGCCGTCGCATCAACCACAGTGAACAAGTCGCCGCGCTGCTCATAATCACGCGCCCAATCACGCGAAACACCGCGCAATCCACCACGCGAGCGGTCGAGCAGATGCAACAGGACAGGGCGGCCCATGAGTGACAGCGCATCTGCAGCATCATCTTCAATGTCAAGCGTCAGGCGCGGCAAACCATCGTCACCACGCAGAGGGATATCGAGCAGTTGATCCGGTACGGGGAAGTCCGAACTCTCGGACAGGCCGGTGCTGATTTCACTCAGGCTGAACCCATGCACGGCGAAGGCAATAGCTCGCGCAAGATCACGTCCGGCGGCAATGGAGGGGGCCAGAAAGGCGGTGCTGTCGGGCGTGCCGAATTGCTCCGTCAGGCGAGCCCGCAGGCCTTCAAACCAGCGGGAGAGGGTCAAGCCGCCTGCGGCTGCGCCTTGCCCGCCCATGAGGCTCGCAAGGGCCCGGAGGGCCTGTGCATGGCCATGGGGGCTGGGGGCGGTGGTGTCGGTGCTGGAGAGCCATATTTCATGGGGCGCGGGCTGGTAGAGGGAGCCCGAAAGGGTGCGTCCGGTCGCAGCGTCCGGCCATAGCGCTTCGCTGCCGCCGCTGGCGACCAAAATGTCATATTGGGCGCGCAGATCCTCCTCTGACGGAATGACCGCTGCGGCCCCGGCAAAACGCGCCGCAAGCACACTCATACGCAACCCTCACGCAACACTGCGGGCAACTGTGAGGGGGAGAGGTAAAGATCGCCTTAGCTGGCGGTTCATACTTGTTTGGCGTGGTGTCCCGCCTTGGGTCGCCAGCGGCGCAACAATAGCGCATTGGTGACCACGCTGACCGAAGACAGGGCCATGGCGGCCCCCGCGACGATGGGGCTAAGCAGCCCCATGGCCGCCAGCGGGATGCCGATGACGTTATAGATGAAGGCCCAGAAAAGCCCCTGCCGGATGGTGCTATAGGTCGCGCGGCTGATCGAAATGGCGTCTGCGATGAGCAGCGGATCACCTCGCATCAGGGTGATGGCAGCGGTGTTCATCGCGACATCTGCGCCCGTGCCCATGGCCATGCCCACATCAGCTGCCGCAAGGGCAGGGGCATCATTCACGCCATCGCCCACCATCGCCACATGTCGGCCCTGCTGACGCAAGGCATCAATCTCGGCCGCCTTGCCAGCGGGCAAGACGCCAGCCTTCACCTGCGTTACGCCCACTTCGCGCGCGACCACGGCAGCGGTTCGTTCATTGTCGCCGGTCAGAAGGATCGTCGAGATGCCCAGCGCAGAGAGATCGCGGATCGCCTGTGCGGCGCCGGGCTTTACTTCATCGCGCACGGCGATGATGCCAAGCAGGCGGGCGGTCTGGCTCTCGCCAATCCACATCACGGTATTGCCTTGTGTCTCCAGAGCTTCGGCCTGAAGGCTGAGCGCATCAAACGCGATGGTCTTCTCGGTCATCAAGGCGCGATTTCCGATGATGAGTTTGCGGCCCGCGACATCTGCCTCAAGCCCCATGCCAGTGCGATTGCGGAAGGAGGCAAGCGCTGGCAGCACTCGCCCATCCGCGCGTTTCAAAATGGCATGGGCGAGTGGATGTTCGCTGCCTTGCTGCGCCCCGGCTGCGAGCAGTAACAGCTCATCTTCGCTCATTCCAAGCGCATGGATGGCGGTGACGGAGGGCTTGCCCTCCGTGATCGTGCCGGTTTTGTCGAGTACAATTGTGTTCAATGCATGGGCGCGCTCAAGCGCTTCCTGATCGCGGATCAAAATGCCAGCCCGCGCTGCTGCACCTGTGCCCACCATGAAGGCGGTAGGTGTCGCAAGGCCAAGCGCACAAGGGCAGGCGATGACCATGACTGACACAGCTGCGAGCAGGCCGCCCGCTGCATCACCCAAAAACCACCAGATGAAGAAAGTCACAATCGCAATGAGGATGACGATGGGCACGAAAATGGCTGAGACCTGATCGACGAGTTTCTGAACCGGTGCCTTGTTGGCCTGCGCGGATTCTACCAGTGCAATGATGCGCGCGAGTGTGGAGCGCTCGCCCGTGGCAGTCGTTTCGACCCGCAACAGACCTTCGCCATTGATCGAGCCGCCAGTCACATGATCGCCGGGATGTTTTTCAACTGGCAGGCTCTCGCCCGTGAGCAGGCTTTCATCGACAGAGCTTGATCCTGTAAGTACACGACCATCGACGGGCATTCGCTCACCGGGGCGCACGATCACAACATCACCAGGGCTCACCGCCGAGACGGGCACTTCCACCTGTGTCTCGCCATGTTCGACGCGCGCATTCTCAGGCCGCAGCGCCATGAGAGAGCGAATGGCGGCGGTGGTTGAGCGTTTGGCGCGGCTTTCGAGCCATTTGCCCAGGATCACGAGCGCAATGACAATGGCGGCAGCTTCGAAATAGAAATGATGCGCATGGGGCTGCGTCATCAGCCACACACTGTAGAAATAGGCGACCGATGTGCCCAGTGCCACGAGCAAATCCATATTGCCGGAGCCCGCCCGCAGCGCCTTCCATCCTGCAACATAAAAGCGCCAGCCCAAAATGAATTGCACCGGGGTTGCGAGCGCCAGCTGCAGCCATGGTGCGACTGCGATGTCAAACATCGGCAGGGTGAGTGGCAATGACAGCGCGAGAGCAAGAATGACGCGCAGCCGCTCATTCTTCATGCGTGCCTCGTCCGCGGCCTGCATCTGCGCATCACGCTCGCTATCGCCGGTCAGGATTTCTGCGTCATAGCCAACACGCTCAATGGCAGCGACAAGATCAGCAGGGCGCATGACGCCGCGCTTTCCTTCAACTTGCGCTTTCTCTGTTGCCAGATTGACAACTGCGCGCGTGACGCCGCTCACTTGCTGAAGGGCGCCCTCGACGCGCGACACACAGCTCGCGCATGTCATGCCGCCGATCTTCAGATCAATCTTTTCGGTGGGCACGTCATAACCAGCTGCTTCGATGGCTTCAGCGAGTTGCAACGGCGTGATGTGTTTCGGGTCGAAGCGTATGTCAGCGCGCTCGGCTGCGAGATTGACGCTTGCCTCGACACCGGGCAGCGCGGTGAGGGCCTTCTCGACGCGCAATGCACAGGTGGCGCAGGTCATGCCATCCACAGGAACAGAGAGGTCGCGCATGTCGTGAGGCGTGGCAGGTGCTTCAGTCAGGCTCATGAGGAATCCTCTTCAAGCCCACACATAACGGCGAAGGGCGCGCCCTGCCAGTCAGAGCGCGCCCTTCCATTTAGGTCTTTCGTCAGCTTAGCGACCGAAAATGGCCTTGGCCCTTGCAATAACCTGAGGCTGGGTTGCCAAGGTTTTGCGGGTTTCTTCCGCCAAAGCTTCCGGTGACGAATAGTCGATTTCGAGATTGGCCTTTTCAGCCTCTGCGAGGAATTCGGCGTCCTTCATCATGGCTGCAAAACCATCCCGCACGGCCTTCACCGCCGCAGCATTGGTGCCCGGTGGCAGAAGGAAGGCGCGGCCCACGGCACCTCCGCTCGCATAAAGGCCGAGGATCGCCTTGTCATCTGCCGTATCGCCCAGCTCACCCAGTGCAGGCACATCAGGCAATTCCTTGCTGCGGGTTGGAACATCCTGCAGGATGATCTTGATCTTCTTCTCTGCGAGCCATTGCTTTCTGGTGGTCTTCACCGAAGCCCAAGAACTTGCCGTGCCCTCAACTTCGCCGCGCTCCATCGCCAGCATCCCCTCCGCCGATGCGGGATAGCCGGAGATCACCTTGAACTTGGTGCCGATGACAGCATTGAGCAGCTTCGGTACGACTTCCGAAATATTGCCCGCGCCCGCTGCTGCAACGGCGCTCTCCATCTTCTTCGCGTCTTCGATGGATTGTACTTTGGCTGTGTGCCACTGGAAATGAATGTTGTTCGATGAA
Organism: uncultured Beijerinckia sp.; assembly: GCA_964557555.1. Taxonomy (GTDB): domain Bacteria; phylum Pseudomonadota; class Alphaproteobacteria; order Rhizobiales; family Beijerinckiaceae; genus Terripilifer. The sequence continues at coordinate 7,952 of CAZLBA010000073.1, read as the reverse complement.
GCCGCACGGCCGATCCAGATGAATTTGGTCGCATCAAATTGCACCGCCGGATTGGCCACCGCCTGCTCAAGTGCGAGCGTCTCGGTGACGATGCCGATTGCCGTGCCGTCCTTCGGGGCGACTTCATACATGTAGTTGGCGAGCTTCAAAGTCCCGGCGCCCGGCATGTTGGAGGCGATGACACTGGGATTGCCGGGCAGATGTTTGCCCAGATGGCGCGACACCAGCCGGCCATAAAGATCATAGCTGCCGCCTGCCGTATTGCCGATGTAAATGGTCACGGTTTTCTGGGCGAAGAGACCGTCACTGCTCTGCGCAAAGGCCGCAGGTGCGGCAAGAGTCAGGAGAGCAGCCAGCGCAACGCGGCGCGAGGCGGGATGTCCAAACATCATTTCCTCCGGGGTTTCTCAAGTGTTCGGTTCTTACCCAAGACCTTTGAAAAAGTCACGCAATTCGTCGTCTACCATAGCCTTGTGCCAAGCCTTCCGCTAGAAAGGTTCGATCTCTATGGAATCGCAGCGGGCAGGGGCTCGTCATTCAATGTCTGCCAGCCCAACACGCCTGTTTGCCTTTTGCCTTGCTTCCATTGCCCTGATCGGGCCGCTGGCCGTTCACGCCTATATGCCGATGATCCCGGCGGTCAAAGCCGGGCTTGGCGTTCCTGATGCTCTGGCGCAGCTGAGTTTCAGTGTGGCCCTGTTTGGTATGGCCGCAGCAACGCTGGTTTATGGCACTTTGTCGGATCGTTTCGGCCGCCGTCCTGTTTTGCTGTCGGGGCTGGCGTTGTTTCTGACAGGCAGTCTGCTCAGCCTGTTTGCGACCTCTATCGTGCCGCTCGTGCTGGGGCGCCTGTTGCAGGCGATTGGCGCTGGCTGTGGCATGACATTGGTGCGCACCATTGCACGCGATGCTTATGGGCCCGACCAACTCGTCAAGGTGCTTGCTTATCTGACGATGTTTTACACGATTGGTCCGATGATCGCGCCAGTTGTGTCGGGCGTGCTGGTTGATCAATTCGGCTGGCGCAGCGGATTTGTGCTGGCACTGCTCGCAGGTGCAGCGATTACGGCGGGGGCTTATTTCGTACTGTATGAAACAAAGCCCGAAGGATCTGGTCTGGCTGCGGGTGCAAGCATCTCTGAAAGCTACCGCGCCTTGTTTTCGCATCTGCGTTTCACCTCCTATGTGTGCCAGACGGGCTTCAGCACCGGCGCCTTCATGGTCACGGCGGCAGCAGCATCTTTCATCATGAAAGAAATGCTGGACCGGCCTGCCAGTGAATATGGTCTGTGGTTCATGGCTTTTCCGATTGGCTTTTTCATTGGCAATTTTGTTTCAAGCCGGATTGGGTCACGCGCACGGATTGAGACGATGGTGCTGGCGGGCTCTATTCTCTCGCTGGCATCGGCGGGCGCACTCTGCCTCCTTTTGGGGATTGGCATTGTAACGCCGTGGTCCGTCTTCATTCCGGGTCTGCTGATTACTTTTTCGCAGGGCATCGCGTTGCCTTATGGACAGGCCGGGGCCATGGCGGTTGAGCCCAAATATGCGGGTACGGCATCTGGCATTGGCGTTTGTCTGCAAAATCTCTGCGGCTTTCTGACCACACAGGCCTATGGATTGCTGGCCGATGGTACGGTATGGCCGCTCATCATCACCTGCGGAACAAGCTCCATCATCATGATGGGCTTCGGTATCATCCCCTGGTGGATGACAAGACAAAGAGACTGAAGGGCCAAAGGGGGAGGGAACAAGAAGATGGATTTTCTGGGCACACCCGATATTGGCCCCTGGCTCTTTTTCGGCTTTTGCGTTGCTTCCATGGTCACGGCCTTTGTGGGTGTATTCACCGGCACCGCAGGCGGCGTCATTTTGCTGGCCTTGATGGCGCTGGTCATGCCGCCGAGCGTGCTCATTCCGGTTCACACGGTGGTGCAATTGGGATCGGGCATTTCGCGCGCGGTCATCATGTGGCCCTATGTGATGAAACATGTGGTGCCATCATTTGCCATCGGCGTTGCGATTGGCGCCTTTGCAGGGGCCAAGACATTTGTCGCCCTTTCGCCATCTGCCCTGCAATTCATCATCGGAGCCTTCATTCTCTTCATCACCTGGATGCCGAAGCTGGGGCGCATCGGTGGAGAGAAAGGCCGCTTCGCGGTGCTTGGATTTCTGGCGACCTTCCTCGGTGTGTTCGTCAGCGCGACGGGGACATTGATTGCCCCGTTTATCGCCGCTGCTTCGCCCGATCGCCGCAACCATGTGGCGACGCAAGGCGCCCTCATGACCTTCGTTCACATTGCCAAGCTTGTGGCCTTTGCTTTTCTCGGCTTTTCGATCTGGGCCTATCTGCCCCTGATGGTCTGTATGATCGCCACCGGGGCGATCGGCAACTGGGTCGGAGAAATGGCATTGGCCCGCACGACCGAACAGCGTTTCCGCTCGCTTTTGAAAGTTTTCCTCACCGCGCTGGCATTGGAGCTTTTGTGGCGGTCAGCGCGGGAAGCGGGCTTGTTCTAGCCCTTGCACGACCGGGGGCGTTGGATAAACTGTCGGGAGTTGCGGGGCGACAGACCCCGTGAGGAGGAAAGAATGACGACTGCCACGAAAAGCCGTCTTGAGGTTGTTCCGCTGACCAAACATATCGGGGCGGAAATGCGCGGGCTTGATATGACCAAGCCGCTGGCGCCTGAAGATATCGAAGCGATCAACGAAGCTTTCCTGAAACACATCGTGATTGTGTTTCGTGGTCAAAAGCTGACGCAGGAAGATTTGTTGCGCGTCACGGCTTATTTCGGTCCAGTCGGTCACATGCGTCGCCCGCCGAAATATTTCCCGCCGGGTTTCGACAAGATCCTGCCCAACATTATGCTCATCACCAATATCCGCGAGAATGGCGAGCCCATCGGTGCGCTGCCGGATGGGGAGATGATGTTCCATCATGACATGATCCATTCCGCCAATCCCGATGCCGCCACGATGCTCTATTCGGTGGAAGTGCCAAGCTGGGGTGGCGATACGCTGTTTGCGAGCGGCTATGCGGCCTATGACACGCTGGACCCCGCTTTGCGCAACAAACTCGAAGGCCGCAAGGCGCGCCACTTCTACAACTATGGATCGGTGGTGAAGGGCGATGGCAAGGGCACTGAAGCATTCGGTGAGTCATGGCATCCCTTCTTCCGCACGCATGACCAAACCGGCAGGAAGGCGATCTATGTCAACCGCCTGATGACGGTTGGGATCGAGGGCATGTCGGATGAAGAGGCGCAGCCCATTCTCGATCAAGTCTTTGACCATTCCGAGAAGGAAGAGTTCGTTTATGCGCATAAATGGCAGGTGGGCGACATTCTCCTGTGGGACAATCGCTGCTCGACCCATGCACGCACGGACTTCCCCGCCGATCAGCGTCGCCTGATGCTGCGCACCACGGTGGAATGTGCAAAGCCGCCTTATTGAGGTAAGCTAGCGCATTCCTTCTCCCACAGGGAGAAGGTGCCCGTGGAACGGGCGGATGAGGGGATCGGATGTTGGTTATGAGAGGCACCCATCGCGGTGCCTCTTTTTGCGAGTCCCGATCCCCTCCTCAGTCAGCATCCGCTGACAGCTTCTCCCTCAGGGCGAAGCGGGCCGCGTTCCCTGATCAATCCCGCTCCAGCTCAATCGCCAATCCACCCACAAAGCGCGCATGCATATTATAGGTGCCAACCAGCACAGACATCTCAACCAAACCGCGCTCACCAAATGCTTGCTTCACCGCCGTAGCTGTCTCAGCAGAGAGCGCGGCTTTCACCGTCAGCTCATCCGCCAATTGGAGTGCTGCGCGTTCCTCGTCCGAAAATCGAGCATCAATCTCCTCGCGCAACAGTGCTGCACAATCTTCCTCGCTCACACCTTCAGGCACAGCAAGTTTCGGGATGTGCTGTTTCATGATGTAAGCACTATTCAGCCGCCAACCGACGCGAATGATGAGCAACTCGCGCAGGCGCCCGCTCAAGGTCGTGCCCCAGCGCACAGCGTTGAGATGGTTGAACCAGCTCTCTGCCAGTGCGGGATTGTGCAACAGCGCTTTGTAAATGCCGAGCAGTGAGCCGCGGCGACCTGCCTTCAGCCTCTCGATGAGCGCCGTGGCTTTCTCATCATCGCTGTCCTCCAGCAAAGTGACATGCGCCATGGCTCAGCCCTTCAACCTGTCGCGCTTGAGGAGCGCGTCCGACATTTTCAGAAACATCTCTTCAATGTCTTCAAGCGCGTTGTGACGGTCGGCAATAGCCGTATGCGGCATCACGATGATATTCTTGTAATTGAACACGGGATCATCCGAACGTGCGGGGCGCTCAAACCAGACATCCGTGCCATAGCCAGCAAGACGCCCTGCATCGAGGGCCTCAAACAAAGCTGCACGGTCGATGAGTTCGGGGCGCGAGACATTGACGAGGAAGGAGCCGATTTTGGCCGCACGCAACTCGTCTGCTCCCAAAATGCCTTTGGTCTGATCGGTCACCGGCAGATTGACTGTCATGTAATCTGACTGGGCCATCAGCTCCATCAGCGGTACATAACGCGCATTGTAGAAATTTTCTTCCGCCTCGCTCAAGCGCGTGCGCTGCGTGTAGATAACCTTCATCTCGAAGGCCTGCGCCTTGCGGGCAATCTCGCGACCAACTTCACCAAAGCCGATGACGCCGAGTGTCTTGCCAAACATCGTGCGCAGTTTTGGAATGCGCGCGAAATTGCTGCCACCTGTATAGCGTTTGTCATAGGGCCGGATCTGGAAGCCCGCCGCATTCAATCGCTTTTCGTCAATCACATGGTTCAGCTCGAAGAGATGTTTGCCCATACCTGCCATCAGGGCGAAGGCGAGTTCAGACAGGGCCACATTGACGCGACGGCGCTGCGTGCTCACAACCACATTGCGCGCAGCACAGGCACCAAGATCTATGTTTCGGGTGATGAATCCATATTTCTGCACCACGCCAATCCTGGGCGCACAAGCCAATTCCTCCGCGCCGAATTTCAAGCTCTCAATGAGGCAGGCATCAGCATCGCGTAACAGATCACGGAAATGGTCCTGATCTTCCGCCAAAAGGACACGGGCTGGGAACAGTCCGGGCAGGCAGGGACGCAAGCGCTCCACCCAGCCAGCGAAATCAGGTTCATCATGAGCGAAGAAATCTGCGACAGCATTGAAGAACTCGGCTGATGCAGATGGGTCGAGAATGGGAACGAACATCCGCATGAAAGCGTCTTGTTCAATGACAAGCGTTTTCATTCCGGTCACTTCCCCTCAAGAACCTGCCGCAACTGATCGACGACATCCTTCGGCGCGCCATCAAGCTCTTTCACGAAACGCTCAACTGTCTCCGGCGAAACCATGCCGCCTGAGATGCGCATGGAAGCCATTTGCGACTGGAATTCAGGATCCTTCATCGTCTGGGCAAAAGCCGCGCGTAATACGCGCACTTGTTCGGCCGGGACGTCCGGCGGTAGAACGACCGGATAGGCTGCGGTGAATTTAACACCGTAGAGGCGGAGCATCTCTTTGGCCTGCTGTGTTGAAGCCAGTTCAACAGCAGTGGGCACGTCTGGCATTTCGGAGCTGCGATCAGTGCCATATTGCGCAATGATGCGGATGCGCCCATTCTTGATCCAGTCAGGGCGCGCTGCCATCAAGGCTGCATAGGTTGTCACTGCGCCTTCAATCTCTCCCCCTTCAAAGGCGAGCAGATAATCGGCAACGCCCTTGTAGCCGGAGATCACCTTGATCTTGGTGCCGAGCAGGCGGTTGGAGAGATTGGCAAGAAGTGTGCTGTCAGCGCCCGCGCCGGTTGAACCAAAGGTCGCGCCTCTGCTGCGCAGATCATCGAAGGTTTTCACCGGGACATTCGCGCCCACCCATGCAACAGCAGGATCTTGTCCGGGCGTACCGATCCATGCCATGCGTGAGAGATCGAATTGAGCATGGCCGCCCGCGCCTGACACCACCTTGAGCGAAGGCTCAAGCAGCATCGTGTTCATCGGAAAGCCGATGGCTGTTCCATCGCGTGAGGCGCGGTTATAGAGGAAGTTCATCATTGTCAGGCTGCCAGCGCCCGGCATGTTCTCAACAACAATTTTGGGATTGCCGGGAATATATTTGCCGATATGCGCTGCCAATATGCGTGGGGCGAGATCATAAGCGCCACCGGGCGGAATCCCGACGTAAAAACGCAGAGTCTTTCCTTCAAAGAAAGAGTTTGCACGTGCATGTGTTGAAAGCGCAAGCGCTGCGATCACGCTGCTGCCAGATGCAAGCATAGCACGCCTTGTGACGGTGCTCATGGTTTCCTCCGGGAATCTTGACCGTTTCGACGTTCAGTTGTTTGCAGAAACAGGCCAAAGTCAAGTTAAGCCCAATGGCGTTCAAGCGAACCATTCACTGTTGCTCGCATTGAGACACGGGAAGGGGAGTCCTTTGCTCTCGGAGGTGTCCATGCGTCTTGCGTTCAAGCTGGTTTCCGCATCGCTCATGCTGGCAGCGGGCGGTGCTGTGTCTGCCTCAGCGGCGCCGATCGGGCAAACGCCCGCGACGCCTTCGCTGACGCAGCAGGCGCAATATTATTGGAATGGCCGCGAATATTGCTGGTACGACGATGGCTGGCAGGGGCCGGGCTGGTACTGGTGTGGCTATGCGTGGCGGCGCGGCTATGGTTGGGGCGGTGCCTGGGGTTGGAACAATTGGCGCTTCCGCGATGATGATCGCTGGGAACGTCGCGAGTTCCGACGCGAATGGCGAGATGATCGCGATTGGGACCGCCGCCGTGACTTCGACCGCCGTGATTTTGATCGCGACCGCCGTGGTACACGCGAAGAATGGCGCGGCGAACGCCGTCGTGACAATGACGGCGGGTTGGAATTGCATGTGAGGTAAAAGGGCAGTCGGCAGATCGGCAGTCGGCAGTCGTAGGGCGTGGTGTCATGAGTCGTAGAAACGCTTTACAGCGCGCTACGACCCAACCACTTACCGACTGCCGACTGCCGACTGCCGACTGCCTATTTCACCACCGCGTCGTAATAGCTCAGATCAATATACTTATACGGATCGCTGAGCGCGGTGCCCGGCTTGCCATAGCGGCTGCGCAGGTCAAGCACGGTGCGAATGCCATCAATCAGCACTTCACCCTTCGGTGTCAGGCCGGACTTCGGTGACAGGAGGCTGTTCATCACAGAACCCACGACGCCCGGCTTGATGTCCTGCATGTTGCGTAACAGCACTTGCGATGCTTCTTCCCGGTTCGCAGGGTCAAGCACCCAAGCAAGCCCATCAAGATAGGCCTTGATGAAGCCCTTAATCGCTTCCGGGTTCTGCTTTGCCCAAGACCGGCGCGATGCAAAGCAGCCACCCTGATAGGCTTTGATCGTATCCGTGCTCTTGGCAAGGACATTGAAACCTTGCGCGGCCGCAATCGAGGTAAAGGGCTCAATCGTCATGGTGGCGGCATGGGTGCCAGCCTTCACCGATTCCCAACGCGAAGGTGTTGCGCCAACGGCTGCACGCTCATAGGAGCCCGGCTTCACGCCGCCTTGCTCAAGCATGTGATAGAAGACGAACGCAAAGCCGGTGCCCGGCGCATCAAGCGCGAGTTCTTTGCCAGCAAGATCGCTCACGCTTTTGAATTGCGGCTGCGCGATGATCGACAATTCAATCTGCGTCGCACCAATAAAGGCGAAGAAGTCCGGCGTCTCAGGCAGCGCAACCGCGCCCTGACCTTCGGTGTAAGCGACCACATTGTCGAACGCGGTACCCGCCATGTCGAACTCGCCCTTGGCGAGTGCTTCGGCCTGATAGCCGGACGAGGGCGTCATGGTGATCTGCAGGTCAATGCCATGCTTCGTGAACCAGCCCTTTTCCTGCGCGACGAAGATCGGCAGATTGGGCGCTCCGGGGAAGGCGATGAGTTTGACGGTCTGCGTCA
>CAZLBA010000072.1:1426-15436 GCA_964557555.1 uncultured Beijerinckia sp. | reverse complement strand
TAGGCGAGCAGCACGGGGGCTTCATAGCCCGGCACCAGACGCTTGTAGGAGTTGGTCGAGGGATTGGTGAAGGCGTTCAGTGCCTTGGCATGCTTGATGATGCCGCCAATATACCACAGGCATTCCTGCGACAGGTCCGCATATTTGTTGCCAGCCATGACCGGCTTGCCGTCCTTCCAGATCGACATGTGGACATGCATACCTGAGCCGTTGTCACCGAAGATCGGCTTCGGCATGAAGGTCGCCGTCTTGCCGTAGCTATTGGCGACCTGATGGATGCAGTACTTATAGACCTGCATGTGGTCCGCCATCTTCGTCAGCGAGCCGAACTTCAAACCGAGTTCATGCTGAGCGGAAGCGACTTCGTGATGGTGCTTCTCAACAACTGCGCCCATCGACTGCATGGCAGCGAGCATTTCGCCGCGCATGTCCTGCGCCGAGTCGATCGGGGGAACAGGGAAGTAACCGCCCTTGGTGCGCACGCGGTGGCCGAGATTGCCGCCTTCATACTGCGTGTCCATGTTGGTGGGCAGTTCGATATTATCGAGGACGAAGCCCGTATTATAGGGGTCGGCCTTGAAGCGCACATCGTCGAACACGAAGAATTCGGCTTCGGGACCAACATAGCAGGTGTCGCCAATGCCAGTGGACTTCAGGAAGGCCTCTGCCTTCTTGGCGATGGAGCGCGGATCACGGCTATAGGACTCGCCGGTTGAGGGCTCAAGAACATCGCAATTGATGACCATGGTGGACGCCGCGAAGAAGGGGTCCATGCATGCCGTTGTCGGGTCGGGCATGAGGGTCATGTCAGACTCATTGATCGCCTTCCAGCCGGCAATCGACGAACCGTCGAACATGGTGCCTTCGGCGAACATTTCCTCATCGACGAGCGAGACGTCAAAGGTGACGTGCTGCCACTTGCCACGCGGGTCGGTGAAGCGGAGATCGACGTACTTAACGTCATTGTCCTTGATCGCCTTCAGGACGTCCTTGGCGGTCTTCATGTCAAAGCCTCTCTTTGAGTGGGTATGCGTTGAAGTTCAAAGCTGGCGGGCGTTGGTGGGAAGCGTTAGATCGCGTCCGACCCGGTTTCGCCGGTACGGATGCGGATCGCGCCTTCGATATTCGATACAAATATCTTGCCATCCCCGATGCGACCGGTCTGGGCAGCCTTGCGGATCGCCTCGATCGCGCGCTCCACCATGTCATCCGCCAAAACGATCTCGATTTTCACCTTGGGGAGAAAATCGACGACATATTCCGCGCCACGGTACAGCTCGGTATGGCCCTTCTGGCGGCCAAATCCCTTCGCCTCAGTCACGGTGATGCCTTGAAGCCCAGCTTCTTGCAGAGCTTCCTTGACCTCATCGAGCTTGAACGGCTTGATGATCGCCTCGATCTTTTTCACGGCTCAGCCCTTTCGAAAGATCCCCGCTTGATCATGCCCCGAGTCGAGGCACATCAGTCAGGAAACGGGGGGTGCTTAGCACCGACCATGCCAAACTGCCATGGGGATTTGGTCGTTAAAAGTCGCGAAATGACGCGGTTTTGCGCAAGGCCGATCACGGGCGCGCCAGACGCCCGGTCAATCTTTCATCAATATGCACAAAAAAACGGCAGCAGTGCCGCCTCTTGCGGCAGCAGGGGCCGCCCGCAGTCACGGGCGGCCAGCCTCCTTACAGGCGCTCGAACAGCGGAGCCTTGGCGGCCGGTGTCGCCTCCAAAAGCTCGGTCACCACGGCGCTGACGCCGGAGTTCAGCTGCTGGAGGGAGATCTCCTTGCCATTGGAAAAGCGCACGCCGTCCCGATAGGCACCATGATCAAGGCGCATGAAGACGACATCTTCGCTGGCAGAAATATGCAGCGCAGCCTGCAAATGCGCCGGAATATTCTCTAGTCGGAGGCGCGTATCATATTGCACGCAGACTGCCGTCGTGCAGTCACCGGGAGCAGCGAGCCCAATGCTACCAGACGGGAAGCGGGTCGTTTCATATCGCTCGAACTCCCGCGCCGGGCGAGATCCGTACATTTCTAGGGAGTAGTCGCACATGCCGATGCTCCGTGTCTCAAGACGCCCCAACCCTTCGTTGCGCGGCTGATCCGGTCAGTTCCCCCGGCCGAAATCTACGAGCCCGCATGGGTGCGAAACGACGAAGGCCGGGCAGTGGTTGCCCGGCCGCATCAGTCTTCTTCAAGTTGTGGATAAGCTGGTGCTCTCAGCTCGTGGCAACCGGGAGGGCGGGATTGCCGCCCCATTCGGTCCAGGAGCCATCATAAAGCGCCCCGATGGGAAGTCCGACGCGCACCATGGCCAGCGTGATGATGGCGGCGGAAACGCCGGATCCACATGAGGTGATGACCGGGGTTTCGCCATCAATGCCAAGGGCGTTCAAAGCCTGTTTTAGGGAGGCGGGGTCTTTCAGCCGCCCCTGGGCCACGAGATCTGTTGAGGGGAGGTTGCTGGCGCCGGGCATATGGCCACAGGCAAGACCCGGACGCGGCTCCGGCGCTCGCCCATGAAAGCGGTCGGCCGAGCGGGCATCCAGGACCTTATGGCTGCGGGCTGCAAGCGCCTGACGCACCTGATCGAGATCCGCCACAAGGGCCTTGTTGAGCCGGGCGCTGAAGGGGGCCTGACGCTGGCGGGCGGGGCCGGTTTCGATCGGGCGCCCTTCAGCCTTCCAGGCCGGAAAACCTCCATCGAGGATTGCGGCCCGCTCGAAGCCAAACACGCGCAGCATCCACCACAGGCGCGGGGCGGAAAAGAGGCCCGCACCATCATAAATGACGGCCTTGCTGTCATTGGAAAGGCCGAGCGCCGACATGGCGGCTGCGAAATCCTCTGAGCTCGGCAGCATATGGGGCAGGGAGGTCGAATGGTCGCTGACACCATCAAGATCAAAGAAACCGGCTCCGGGAATATGGCCCGCCTCAAACTCGACTGCGCCATTGCGACCGGTTGCGGGCATGTGCCAGGAGGCGTCGATTAAGACGAGATCGGGGTCCGCCAGATGATCCGCCAGCCATTGGGTTGAAACGATCAGATCCATCTCTTTTTGCTCCGTAAAAGGGCTGCGGCATTGTATCGGGATTGTTTTCCTGCGCCCAGCCGTGCATTCTATGATCCGTTACGTGGAGTCGGTCGTATTCCCGACACTGAGGCTCCACTGGTTGGCCAAATGAAGACTGAGACAGACGCTACCTATCGCCCGATTGACGCCCTTCTTGCGGGCTACTGCGCTGGTGCGCTGGATCGGCCGACCCACTCGCTCGTTGCTTCCCATCTCTTGTTGAAGCCAGATAATCGCGCCTTTGTGGCTGCGCTTGAGGGTTTGGCTGCTCAGGAGGTTGAGCATCTGGCGCCTGTGCCGCTCTCATCGCGTGATGAGAAGCTCGCCGCCATCTTCGGGAGCGCCGATACGATGCGTGTCGCGCCCGCCTCTTCGACCTTGCCCGCCCCCTTGATGCGTCTGATTGGCTCTGATGTGGGCGATCTGAAGTGGCGCAGCAAGATTCCGGGCGTGCGTGAATATCGCGTGGCCGAAAGTGGCCGCGGTGAAGCCTCGCTTCTGTGGGTGCGCGGCGGTCGGCGTATGCCTGCCCATACCCATGAGGGATCGGAGCTGACGCTCGTTCTCAAGGGCGGTTTCAGCGACACGACGGGTCACTATTGCCGTGGTGACATTGCGATTGCGGAAGATGATCTTGATCACAAGCCTATGACTGATGACCGCGAAGACTGCCTTTGCTTCATCGTCACTGATGCGCCCTTGCATCTGACCGGGCCGGTCGGTCGTATTCTGGACCGTTTCTTCGGGCGTCATTAAGCGGCGCCCTCTTTCAGGGGCTTCGCGCATGACTTTGACCCGCACACGTCCTGTGGATGGTCTGGCTTGGGTCACGGGTGCCAGTTCCGGCATTGGCCGTGAACTCTCCCTTCATCTCGCACGCGGTGGTTGGAAAGTCGCTGTCACCGCACGCCGCGCTGACGAGCTTGAGAAGCTTGTCACGCAAGCTGCGAGCGAAGGTCTCACACTCTATTCATTCCCCGGCGATGTGACTGATCGCGCGCATATGCATCGTCTCGTGGAAGAGATCGAAGCCATCGCGCCGATTGCGCTTTGCGTGATGAATGTCGGCACCTTCTTCCCAGATGATGAAGGCGTATGGTTTGGCGATGCCTTCCGCAAGACCTTTGATGTCAATCTCGACGGTGCTTTGAATGGTCTTGAGCCGCTTGTACCGAAGATGATTGCACGTGGTCGCGGGCAGATCGCGATCATGGCATCTGTCGCCGGTTACGGTGGCCTGCCGCGCTCGATTGCCTATTCAGCTTCGAAGTCAGCCTTGATCGTGATGGCGCAGGCGATGCGGTTTATGCTGGAGCCGAAGGGCGTTGGCGTTCAAGTCATTTGCCCCGGCTTTGTTGAAACGCCGCTCACGGACAAGAATGATTTTCCCATGCCGTTCCTCATCAAGGTGGATGAGGCTGCCATGCGCATCTGTGAAGGTCTGGCAAGTGATCGCTTCGAGATCGCTTTCCCGCGCCGAATGGCGTGGATGTTGAAAGCGATCAATCTATTGCCCTATCGCGCTTACTTCTGGCTCGTGCGTCGCGCGACCGGCATTGGTTAGCCGCGGGCAAAGACCATCTGTCTGACGTCGATGGTCTCGGCGCGGAAACCTGCTTCGCAGTAAGACAAGTAATATTCCCACAAGCGGCGAAAACGTTCATCGAAACCAAGTTCGGTGAGTTGCGGCCATGCGCTGCGGAAACTGTCGCGCCACTGCACAAGCGTGTCGGCATAGTCATGTCCGAAGATGCGCTCAGCTGCGAGTGAAAGACCGTTCTTCGTGCCAAGCTCGTGCATGATGCGGCCAGTCGGCAACATGCCGCCGGGGAACACATAGCGGCGGATGAAGTCGAGTTCCTTGCGATAGCGCGGGAAGATTTGCTCATCAATCGTGATGACCTGCAAACCCGCCATGCCGCCTTGCTTCAAACGATCACGCAATTGGCGGAAATAAGTCTGCCAATATTCCTCGCCAACCGCTTCAAACATTTCAATTGAAGCGATGCGGTCATAGGTGCCGCGTTCATCGCGATAGTCTTGCAGCTTCAGCTCAACTTTCTCATTGAGGCCGGCCTTGAAGATGCGCTCTTGCGCGAAGTCGAATTGTTCGCGCGAAATGGTGAGGCCTGTCACGCGGCAACCAATTTCCTTTGCTGCATATTCTGCAAAGCCACCCCAGCCGCAACCAATCTCCAGCACATGATCGTTGGGGCCAACCTGCGTATCGCTGGCAAGCGCTGCATATTTGCGCTGCTGCGCATTGAGCAAATCGCGCGTGCCATCAAAGAGCGCTGACGAATAGGTCATGCTCTGATCGAGCCAGGCAGAATAGAATTTATTGCCGAGATCATAATGCGCATGAATGTTGCGCTTGGAGCCAGACTTCGTGTTGCGGTTCATCCAGTGATGAATCATCTGAATGAAACGCATGATGGGCTTGTCTTTCATCAGGCGCTCAATGACAGGCTGGTTTACGCAGAAGAGTTGCAGAAACGCCGTCAGGTCGGGTGTTTCCCATTCGCCCTTGATGTATGATTCCGCAATGCCGATCTCGCCCTGGGAGAGCGAGCGCGTAAAGCCGAAGTCGTGAATGATCATGACCGCAACCGGGCCTTCGGTCGCACCTGTTACGCGGAAGGCATTGCCATCGGGCAAACGCAATTCCAGCACGCCAACTTCGATTTTGGTGGCAAGCTCCATGACCTTGCGCATACCCATGGAATAGGGCGCGCTCTTCGACGCGACATTGGACGCGGTGAGGTCAGTGGTGCGGAATTCGAGCACGGACATGTCACTTGCCCCTGTTGCTAATGGCGGGATTGGCTGGCGTGATCGGCTCTTCGGGCACATATTTTGCGCCCTTGAGCCAAAGCTTCAACGCCTGCCAGTGAATGGCGCCGATGACTTTGAATGTGAGGAAGGGGATTTTCGCCCAGGCTTTTGCCAGAGCGAATGTCGTTGCCGTCACATGCTGACCATTGAAGGTCGCGGACAGGATCGGCCCTTGCGGATCATTCTCGATGATACGGATCGCAACCCGCTCGCAGGGTGGTACCATGCGGAAGCGATAATGCAGGTTCATATTCAGAAAGGGTGAGACATAAAACAGCTTTGACTGTTCCTGCCGCACACCGCGCTCATCCATCGTGCCATCGCGCGTGCTGAGCACATAAGGATGCATACCGCCAAAAGTGTTGCGCACTTCATAGATGAGTGCTGATAACTCTCCAGCGGCATCGTAGCAGTAATAGACAGCAAGCGGGTTGAAGGTGAAGCCCAGAATGCGTGGATAGCACAGAAGCAAAATCCGCGCAGGTGCCGCGATGCCTTTGTCCGATAGCAGGCGTTCCACATGCACACGCGGCGTGGACCCGTCCCGCGCGCCATGGTCACGTGCATGGAAAGACATAAGATTGAATCTGTTGACCGAGAACATCGGTGACAGCGCATGGACCTCGTTCAGCCGGTCCAGATCAATCAGGATGGAAAAGACGCGATAGGTGAAGCGATGTGAAAAAGGCTTCATGCGCGCATGCATGACCTCGCCCTCGTAAAGCGAGAGCGCATCACTCGGCGGCTGAAACAGGCCCTTTGCCATGCTTACTCCGCAGCCACTTCCTGCCGTGTCGGCGGTGCCATCCAGGGCGCATCTGCGCCCATGCGCAACGCGACCCCCAATCCTGAGCGCAGTCCATCTTCATGGAAGCCATGACCAGTCCATGCGCCACAGAACCAAGTGTGACTTTGACCCTGAATGGAGTCGAGATGATGGCGCGCCTCCAGCGCTGCTTTATCAAACAGCGGATGGTCATAGGAGAAGCGCGCGAAGGTCAGTGCCGGATCAGGATCGAAAGGCGGGTTGAGCGTGACAAATGTTGGATGGTTGTTATCAATCGACTGTAACGTGTTCATCCAGTATGTCACCGCGACCTTGCGCGTGTCGTCTTTTCCTTCACGCAAGAAATTCCAAGCAGCCCAGGCATCCTTGCGCTTTGGCATCAGTCGCGCATCGCGATGCAGGATGACTGTGTTGGGTGAATAGCTGCAGTTGCCGAGCACATGCTGTTCAAGACGGCTGGGCATCTCAAGCATGGCCAGCGCATCGGGCGAATGTGCGGCGATTACCACCTGATCGAAACGATCACGATGCCCCTGATGGTCAATGATTGTCACACCGGTCGCATCGCGGGTCACCTGAGTGACGGCGGCATTCAGGCGCACATGGTCCCCAAAGGGCCGCAACGCGCGACGGACATAGTTGCGGCTGCCGCCTTTGACGGTGCGCCATTGCGGACGCTTCCACTGCAACAGGCAGTGATTGTCCCAGAAGTCGATGAAACTCTGGGCCGGGAATTCCAGCATCTTCGCTGGTGACGTGGACCAGATAGCTGCACCCATCGGCACAAGATAATCATCGCGCAAGCGCTGCGAGAACTGGTGTTGTGCGAGATAGTCCCCCAGCGTGCCGCTGCCAATCGTGCCATTGGCGCGGTCGGCGCGTGCCTGATCCTGAAATTTCAGGATCTCCATCAGCATCCTGAGATAGCTGGGTGAGAAGAGATTGCTGCGCTGTGCAAACAGGCCTCGGACAACATCCTGACCATCACGCCCGCACCATTCAAAGCGCCCACCATGGTCTCAACCTGCAGCCAGTCGAACATGGCCGTGAGGTTTGGATAGTTCAGC
Source organism: uncultured Beijerinckia sp. (assembly GCA_964557555.1). Lineage (GTDB taxonomy): Bacteria > Pseudomonadota > Alphaproteobacteria > Rhizobiales > Beijerinckiaceae > Terripilifer. The sequence goes on along the minus strand of CAZLBA010000072.1, from coordinate 7,675 downwards.
TCATTATAGACGATGAAGCCCGTATCGACGGAGATCTCCTCGCCCTCATGGACGATATCGACTGTTGCAGAATGCCCGCCGGGGCGACGGTCTTTCTCATAGAACACGACCTCATGCCCGGCATGGGACAGTGCCAGCCCAGCTCCAATACCGGATATGCCTGTGCCGATGATGGCGATGCGCTGGGGGAAGGTCATGGGGTCGGCCTAGGCTTGGGAGGTGTCAGGATCGGCATGTGTCAAGGGCCGTTGACAACAGTCATAACGGCTTAGGCCGCGCTTCGCGAGTAAAATCCGTTTCAGCCTGCGGCTTTGAGGGAGGAGAAGGCGGCCAAAGCGCGGTCCCTCGCCTTTGAATGATCCACCATGGGAAGGGGATAGTCCTTGGGCAGAGCAATGCCTGCGGCTTTCAGGACGGGGGAGGGAGCTTCCCAAGGGCGGTGGATCCAGGCGTCGGGCAATTTGGCAAGTTCTGGCACAAATTTACGGACATAGTCTCCCTGCGGATCAAATTTCTCCCCCTGCAGGATGGGGTTGAAAACGCGGAAATAGGGAGCGGCATCGGCGCCCGATCCTGCGACCCACTGCCAGCTGGCGGTGTTATTCGCCGGGCAGGCATCGCACAGTGTGTCCCAGAACCATTCCTCCCCTTCTCGCCAGTCGATCATGAGATCCTTGACGAGGAAGGAGGCGACGATCATGCGCACGCGATTATGCATCGTGCCTGTGATCCACAATTCGCGCATACCGGCATCGACGATGGGATAGCCCGTCATGCCCTTCTGCCAAGCCGTCAGTTCAGAAGGCTTGGGCTTGCGCCATGGGAAATGATCGAAGCGGTGTTGAAAGTTCTCGCTGCGCAACTTGGGAAAATGGAAAAGTAGATGATGCGCGAATTCGCGCCAGCCGATCTCGGAGACGAATTTTTCGACATCTTTTCCAGAGGCCTTGCCAGCATCTCCTGCGTGGCGCGCAGCCACGACGACCTGGCGGGGGCTGATCTCACCAAAACGCAGATGCGGTGACAGGCGTGAAGTTGCTGGCCGGTCCGGCCGATCTCGCTCCGCTGCATAATGGGACAGACCTTCATCAAGGAAGGTCTTGAGCAATGCCTTCGCGCCGGCCTCGCCGGGTACCCAGCTTTTGCGCAAGCCGCCGGCCCAGTCCGGCTTTGTCGGCAGGAGTTGCAGTTCCTTCAGCTTCGAGCGCTTTGGGGCCTTGCTCGGCCAATCGGTCTGACTGAGCTTGCGGGGAGCGGCGAGCGGAGCCTCAGGGCCACCCTTGGCAAGGCAGGTCTTCCAGAAAGGGGTGAAGACGCGGAAGAATTCACCTGATTTGTTCTGAATGGTCCATGGTTCATGGATCAATTGACCATTGAAGCTCTCGGCCTTGACCTCATCTTGTTGAAGATCAGACTTGATCTGCTTGTCGATCTCGATGGCCGCTGCATCATAACGGCGCGTCCACATCACAGCTTGCGCGCCAGTGGCGCGTGTCACCTCAACAATGAGCTTGCGGGCAGGGCCGCGCAGAATATCCAGCCGACCGCCCAGCGCCTCAATTGATTTCGACAAAGCATCGAGACTGTGATGCAGCCACCAGCGCGACGCACCTCCTAGAGGACGCAGGCCGGGGCTTTCCTCATCGAGGATATAGAGACAGATCAGGGGGACCTTCAGGGCGATTGCTGCGGCCAGCGCAGGCTGGTCTGACAGCCGCAGATCCTCCCGAAACCACATCACAACCGGAGCATCTTTCGCCACTGCCATCGTCAAGCTCTGTCCCGTTCAGCCACCAATTTGTTGGTTCTACGTTATTGGCAAGGAGGCGGATTGCTCAGGAGTTCTGGATGGATCACCGGCTTGTGGATGAGATGCCTGCGCCCGGTGCCTCCCTGAGCGAGCTGGTGGAAGCCGCCCGCCACTGTCAGCGTTGCCCGCTCTTTGCTCATGCAACGCAGACGGTCTTTGGGGAGGGCCCTCGCAATGCGCCTGTGATATTGATCGGTGAGCAACCGGGCGACAAAGAAGATCTGGAGGGGCGTCCTTTCATTGGTCCCGCAGGGCGGATGCTGGACCGCGCCTTGCGCGAGGCGGGCATCAATCGGGAGCGGCTCTATCTCACCAATGCCGTCAAACATTTCAAGAATGAGCCGCGCGGCAAGAGGCGCCTGCACAAGACGCCCGATATGCGGGAGGTGAAGATCTGTTCTGCTTGGCTGGAGCGCGAGATCGAAGCCCTTGATCCGAAATTGCTTGTTGCGATGGGTGCAACAGCTGCACGCGCTTTGACAGGCAAGTCCGTTCCAGTGGGCGCCTCGCGCGGCCATGTCTTGTTTCTGGGCGGCAACCGCCGTGCGATCATTACCGTGCATCCGTCTTTCCTGCTTCGTGTTCCAGACGAGACGGCCCGTGCGCTCGAATTTCGTCGCTTCGTCTCCGACCTTCGATTGATCCTGAGAGAGGCTCCACAGGTTGCCCTTTGACTGATAGGCTTCGGACATTGTTGTGCGGTTTTGGATCAGTCATTCATGAATTCGGTTGCGGAAATTGCGCGCCCGCTGCGACCTTTCGGGCAAAGTCCGCCCGCGCCGTCTGAAGCCACGTTTTTGGCGCAGTGGCGGGCTGCTTGTGTGCGCGCCATCCGTCTCGAAATTGAGGAAAGGCGGCTTTTTCTTTGGGTCCCGGTTTGTGCCGGTGCAGGGGCTATCACGCATTTGCTCGCCGAGCAGGAAGCTCATTTGGGGTTCTGTCTTTTTCTGACACTAATGCTATGCATCGGCGCCATCTGTCTTCGGTCCAATGTCGTTGCTTATCGCTGCCTTGTTGCAATCTGCGCGTTCTGTGCCGGCATGAGCAGCGCAGGCTTGCGCAATATTTTCGTCGCAGCCCCGATCATCCAGCGCCCGATGGTGGCGCAAGTGAGCGGCTTTCTGGAGGAGGTGGATCATCGGCGTGAAGGTGCACGCTTTATCCTGAGGGTGACGCGGATTGAAGGGCTTGATGAAGCTGCCACGCCCTATCGCGTCCGTCTCACCACGAAGCGAGATGTTCAACATCAGGCGGGTGATCATGTCAGCTTGCGGGCGCGTCTGGTTCCGCCCGCCCGCGCCAGTATTCCCGGCGGCTATGATTTCGCGCGCGATGCATTTTACGCCCGGTTGGGGGCGGTTGGCAGTGTCATTGGCGGGCTTGAAATGACAGCCGCACCACATGCTGCCGATTTGAAGCTGCGTTTTTATGCAGTCGTTGATCAGGCACGCAATGCTTTGGCGAAGCGGGTTGAGCAAAGCATCGGCGGCCCGGCAGGGGCCATTGGTGCGGCCATGGTCACAGGCAAGCGCGACTATCTCGATGACCCCACGCGCGAGATCATCAGAGAGGCTGGGATCTTTCACATCATCACCATCGCTGGCGTGCAAATGACCCTGGTGGCGGGGATTTTCTTCTGGGGCCTTCGTCGGCTTTTGGCCTTGTCTCCGAAGCTGGCGCTGCATTATCCGATCAAGAAATGGGCGGCAGCTTTGGCCATCTTGGCCGCTGTGATTTACGATATCGGTACCGGCTCCAGAGTTGGGACTGATCGCGCACTTTACATGACGCTGATCATGTTGGGCGCGGTGTTGTTTGATCGGCAGGCATTCTCAATGCGCAATCTCGCCCTTGCTGCGGGCATTGTCGTTTTGGTCGAGCCTGAAGCCCTGCTGGGTGCGAGTTTCCAGCTTTCTTTTGCAGCTGTGGCTGGATTGATTGCAGTCTGGGAATTGCGTTTGTCAGCGCGCAGTCGCGCGTTTGAATTGCGGACAAAGCTTGCAACAGCGAGGGTCAATCGAAATGATCGGTTGCTTCTCGCGCTGGACCGTTTGCGTCACGGTCCACTCGCCATGTTGCTCTCCACCATTTGCGCAACCGCTGCGACGACCTCTTTCATGGCTTACGACTTTCATGAACTCAGTCCCTATGTGCTGATCGGCAATCCGCTCACGCTCAGCATCATCGAGTTTTTCGCTGTACCGGCCGCGTTGCTGGGAAGCTTCCTCTATCCCTTGGGCCTTGATGGCTGGGTCTGGATTTATCTTGGCTGGGGAATTGATTTCATCATGTGGATTGCACGCTGGATTGCAACTTGGCCCGGTGCGACTATTCACCTGAAGGCTTTTGCGCCGTGGTCGCTCAACTTTCTGGCGCTTGCCATGTTGAGCGCGGTGCTGTGGCGCAGCGCAATACTAAAAATGACAGCAGTTCCGCTGCTCCTTATTGGCCTTTATGGAGCATGGATCGGAGATCCTTTCGATCTTGTGATTTCACCACAGGGAGACGCGATTGCCCTGCGCAACAGCGCAGGATCGCTGGAGGTGATCGGTCGCAGGCCGGGCTCATTCATGACGGAACAATGGCTGCGCGCTGATGGCGATGGACGCGCGGCTGCCAAGGCAATTGTTGCCATGCCAAGCCGCGCAGATCAGCCGGAGGATCGAAGATGCGACAAGCTTGGTTGCGTCGCGCGCCTCGCTGATGGACGGGTGGTTGCACTTGTTTATGAGCGTCAGGCCCTCGCGCATGATTGCGCCCACGCAGATATCCTTATTGCGTCTGTGAGTGTTCCGGCTGGTTGCAAGGCGGGCTTCATCATTGATCGTGAGCGGCTCTACGAATTGGGTGCCGTAAGTTTGAGGTTTAGTGCCGAGCAGCTGGTCATGCGCAGCCATCGCAGCGTGCAGGAAGATCGGCCATGGTCACCGGCGCCACGTCGCCTGATCGCTCGAAGCGAAAATGGCGCGCCACTGGGGCGCGCCACGATCAGACAGGAGATCGACAGCAGCTATGAAGCGCCGCCATTTCGCTGATCAATATTTCCGTAAGAGGCTGACCAGTTTGCCCTGAATGCGCACGCGATCAGGCCCGAAGATGCGGGTTTCATAAGCCGGATTGGCCGCTTCAAGCGCAATGGATGCGCCCCGCTTGCGCAATCTCTTCAGCGTTGCTTCTTCATCATCAATCAACGCCACAACGATGTCGCCTGTATCGGCGGTCTCCTGCTTGCGGATGATGACAACATCCTGATCCAGGATGCCCGCTTCGATCATCGAGTCGCCGCGCACTTCAAGCGCATAATGGTCCCCAATGCCCAGCATGTCGGCGGGCATACCAATGGTGTGACTGCGGCTCTGAATCGCGCTGATGGGCGTGCCAGCAGCAATGCGGCCCATGACGGGGATGGCGACTGCACTGCCATCCTCGTCATTGGCAGATGTCGTGGGGGCAGGGGCGCGTACCTTGCCCAGATTGCCTTCGATCACGGATGGCGCAAAACGGTTGCTGCGGGCACCGGGAGCAGGTGTGGCGGATTCGGGCAGGCGCAAGACCTCAAGCGCACGGGCGCGGTTGGGCAGGCGGCGAATGAAGCCACGCTCCTCAAGCGCCATGATGAGCCGGTGGATGCCAGACTTGGAGCGCAGGTCGAGCGCGTCCTTCATCTCGTCGAAGGAGGGGGGGACCCCGGTTTCCTTGAGCCGCTCATTGATAAAGCGCAGCAGCTCACTCTGCTTCTTGGTCAGCATGGCATCCTCTCTCAGGTACCGTCCCTTTGGCCGGCGCGCAGTAAGTCCTGCGGAATCAGTCGCAGGAGCAGACTACGGGAATCGCTTAAACAAAGCGTGAACATACGCTATATGTTCTCTCTGTGTTCCGCAAGCGGACATATTGAGAATCTTTGGAAACCATATTGCAAAAGTCGCTGAATCGACTCGCAGAACCCCCTTGCTAGAGCGTAACGGTAGAAGTAACGTATGATTCATAATGGGTAATTAGTGGCGATTTCGCGTATGTTGATTAGGGCTGTTTTAAGACTCCTTTTTGGTGCGTCGGCCCTCGTTATGGGTCTGGGCGGAAGCGTTGCTTTTGCCCAATCTGCCTCGCAGATCACGCCGCCTAACTTCCGCCCAAGCGATCGGCTGCCCACGGGCGGTCTGATGATCCCTGACAGTTCAAGCATCCAGATTCCACCAGGCGCTGAAAAGCTGCGTGTGTGGATTGGGCGCGTTGAATATTCTGGTGGGCGTCCGGAACCCGACGCCGTGCATCAGGAGATTGCGGCGTCCCTCTCCAAGCGCATTGCCACGACAGCCGAGCTTTTCGAAGCCGCGCGCAAGCTCGAAAATGCCTATATCAAAGCTGGCTATGGATTGGTTCGCGTTGTCTTGCCCGCGCAACGTTTGAAACATCTTGGCGTGCTGCGTTTTGTGTTGATC
>CAZLBA010000072.1:0-1416 GCA_964557555.1 uncultured Beijerinckia sp. | reverse complement strand
CAAATCTACCCAAGGCGATTGAGTCACGCGTCAGGGAAATCATGGATCCCGTCCTCAATCGACGCGGATTGCTGATGTCAGAACTTGAGCGTCGTCTCGTTCTGGCAGGAGATATCCCCGGCACTTCATTGCGCTCAACATTGGCGCCGGGTTCCGTTCAGGGTGCGAGCGTGCTTGTGCTTGAAGCGCGTTACAAGGCGGTTACAGGCCAGTACAGTGTCGATAATACCGGTGGGAAGTCACTTGGCGTTCCCGCTGTTGGCTTTGGCCTCGACCTTAATGCTTTGCTCTTTTCATCGGAGTCGATTTATCTGCGCGTGAATGGTGCGCCCTTCAACGAGGGGGGCGTTACCGGTCAAAATCCTCGCAATCGCATGGTGGCTGCGGGTTTTGTTTTGCCCATCGGTGATGATGGCTGGTCGATCAATCTGGAAGCGTCCAATTCTGCAACGACGCCGCACACGCCAACCAAGGCGCTGGCGACAACATCTTCCTTTGATCGCTACTCGACCCGATTGCGCTATGGCTTTATTCGGTCGCGGGGATTATCAGCGACAGGCGAATTGGCCTTCGATGTTCAAAATGAAGTTTCCGATTTCCTTTATTCAGCGAGGCTGGGTTCTGAAGATCGCCTGCGCGTGTTGCGGCCCAGCCTCGAAACCAGCTGGCGAGAGCAGCCCAAAGCCCTGCTCACAGCGCGTGTAGCTGCGGCTTTTGGCATTTCGGGGCTTCGCGAACCGTTCCAATCCTGCGACATCGACTTTCCGAAATGTTTACTACAATAAAGAGTCAACCGGTGCTGAGACTGATTTCGAGACGGGATCGGGTCAGTCAAACATCGGAATGACATCCAATCATATGATGAACCGGCTTCTGCCGGGATTTGACGCTTCGGTCTGGAGCTCCAACGCTGTTGGGTTCAATTTCCAGACGGCTCTGTTTCCCACCGGGATGATCGCAATCAGCGGCCGCGCCTTCGAAACCTGGCAGGATCGGGAAGCTCCTGGCCGAGACATCCATCTTTCGCGTTTGAACGAATATCTCAGTCGCGTCACGAGTGGTGCGAATGGCTTTTATTATTTCATGCTCGAAAATGTAGCGACTGCGAATAATTATATAGCCGCCATGCCCCGCAGCGGAGATAAGCTGGGCGGGTTTGTTATTCGCACGCTTAGACAAAATGACCCCGGTGTGAAGGACCTTGATATAGGCGCCTCAGCCACGTCTTGGTACACCAAAGAATATGACTCCTCGACGCTATTTCGCAATGGCGTCGGGCTTCAAGCTTACAATGCAATTGAGTTTAAGACATTTGGCTTTCCGGATGCTGTTGCCAATAACATTCTGCCTGTGGTCAACAATGTGCCAGTAACCGCGGAGCTGATTGCAACCCATTCGCGGGGCTTTAATCTCAAT
>CAZLBA010000071.1:0-15567 GCA_964557555.1 uncultured Beijerinckia sp. | reverse complement strand
CCGAGCTTGAGGATCGGCTGGGCGCATTGTCGCGTTTCGAGCGCGAGCTTGATGATGCGATCACGCTCGTTGAATTGGGCGAGGCTGAGAATGACACGCAGACCGAGCAGGAAGGCGTCTCCATTCTCAAAAGCCTGAAAAGCGAGGCCGAGCGTCGTCAGATTGAAACGCTTCTGTCTGGCGAAGCTGATGCCAACGACACCTATGTCGAAGTGCATTCGGGTGCGGGCGGCACAGAAAGCTGCGACTGGGCACGGATGTTGTCGCGCATGTATGCGCGCTGGGCGGAGCGCCGCAAATTTTCGGTCGAGGTGATCGAAGAGACGCCGGGCGAAGAAGCGGGGATCAAGTCGCTCACGCTGCTCATCAAGGGCCACAATGCGCATGGCTGGCTGAAGACGGAGTCTGGGGTGCATCGTCTCGTGCGCATCTCACCCTTCGACTCCAATGCGCGTCGCCATACGAGCTTTGCCTCTGTGTGGGTCTATCCTGTCGTTGATGAGCGCATCAATATCGACATCAATGAAAGCGATTGCCGCGTTGATACCTATCGCGCCTCAGGTGCAGGCGGTCAGCACGTCAACAAGACAGACTCGGCAGTGCGTATCACGCATATTCCGACCGGCATCGTTGTCGCATGTCAATCTGAGCGTTCCCAGCACAAGAACCGCGCGACTGCATGGAACATGTTGCGTGCGCGCTTGTATGAGCGTGAGCTTGAGATCCGCGAGGCGGCCGCCAATAAGGCAGCTGAATCCAAAACTGATATTGGGTGGGGTCATCAAATTCGCAGCTATGTGTTGCAGCCTTATCAGATGGTGAAGGATCTGCGCACCGGTGTCGTGTCGGGCACGCCTGACGATGTGCTCGATGGGGATCTTGATCAGTTCATGGAAGCCTCACTTGCCCAGCGCGTCTATGGTGGTGGGCCGGAAAGCGTCGAGGACGTGGACTAACGCTGAAGTTTTGCGCCAGCACGCAAGAAACGCATCGGATCGGTGGCCTCGCCGTCGATCCGAACTTCATAGTGGAGATGGGGGCCGGTGGAGCGTCCCGTTGAACCCACCCGCCCAATCATGCTGCCACGTTGCACGCTCTGGCCTTCAGTCACATTAATCGCAGACAAATGGCCATAACGGGTCGAAATGCCATTGGCATGTTCGATTTCAACCAGATTGCCATAGCCTCCCGCCCAACCCGCCGTGACAACCTTGCCCTGCGCTGTGGCCTTCACTGGCGCGCCTGCTTCATCGCGCAGATCAACGCCTGCATGAAAGGCCGGGCGACCAAAAAACGGGTCAATGCGCGTGCCGAAATTGGATGACAGATCGCCGCCTTGCAAAGGCCGCTCCAAAGGCAGAGACCGCATCGCATGAGTGAGCCGCGCAATCATGAGAAAATCTCCGGATGCCCGGTGAAGCGCGCGTTCGAAGGAGGAGCCATTCGGGTCTGTCCTGAGGGGCACAAAGGGGCCGCCAATCCCGGTGGGAGCTTGCTCTAGCCTGTCAGCTGGCAGCCCTGTCTCGCTCAATACGGTGCGCAGGCGCTGCGCCTGTACTCGCGCAACAGTTGCAACGCGGCCGACGGCGTCCACCTGCTCGCGTTCGATCTTGTCGAGGCTGCGCGCGAGCAGACTCAGGCGCTCGCTCATGGGTGCGCTGTCATCTTGCAACATGGAGCGCGGCAGATCGCCGTCCCGGTCAAGCTTTGTGCGCAGTTCCACACCATCAGGCCGCGGTTTGTTGGAGGGAGAAGGCTCATTGGATGTGACATCATCTTGCTGCGGAGCAGGCACTTGCGTCACGGGGGCCTGACGTGGGCTTGCGCCTTTGCGAGCGGGTGGAAGCGGCGCCATTACGGGAGGTGGCGTGGGAATTGCCGACACAGGCGCGGGAATGGAGCCAACCTGATCGGCCAGAGAGGCGATCATGGTGGCGCGCGATTCAAGTCGCGCCTGTCGGGAAAGCAAGTCATGCACGCGCCCCTCGATCGTGTTTTGATCAAGCAGCTGGCGGCTCATGACACGATCCACCTGCCGGCGCAGTGTTGCGATGCGGTCCTCAAAGTCGAGTTGCTGATGTGCTTGCCGGGCGAGCAGATAGTGCAAAGCCTCGTCACGCCAGATCATCCAGCAAGCACCAGCCGCGGTCATGGTGAGGAGAATGGGCAGAATGACCGCAATACTCAGCAGCAAAGGGCTTTGCAGGCGAAACTGATACGTCTTTCCGTCGTGAGACAGGCGCAATAAACAAAGCGCAGCGTCAGACCCTGAATGGGGCGGCATGATGGGCAATGCTCCAAAGAAACATGCCCATCTCGCTGAAGAATGGTTAATGAAGGCTAAAGCTCAGTCGAGCGCTTTGGCAGCTTCGAGCACCTCCTCCGCATGTCCGGGCACCTTCACCTTGTTCCAGACGCGCGCAATCTTGCCCTTGCGATCAATCAGGAAGGTGGTGCGCTCAACGCCCATATATTTACGGCCATACATGCTCTTCTCCACCCATACTCCATAGGCGGAGAGCATGGTCTTGTCCTCGTCGCTGATGAGGGGAAAGCCAAGTTTGAACTTCTTCTTGAATTTGTCGTGGCTGTCTACCGAATCAGGCGAGACACCGATGACCGCTGTTTCCACCTTGGCGAATTTCGCCTTGAGCGCATTAAAGTCGATCGCCTCCTTGGTGCAACCCGACGTGTTGTCCTTGGGGTAAAAATACAGGACGACCTTCTGCCCCTTGAGGGAGGAGAGGCTTAGCTTGGTGCCGCCATCGCAGGGCAGGTTGAATGCGGGGGCGCGGTCGCCTTCTGCGGGTGTTCCAGCCATGGGCAATGCCTTCCTTTTGCTCGAATGGACCGGCAAATCCTACGCTTGGCTTGCGTCTTCGGATGAATGCGCGGCAGTTAAGCTGTAGAATAGCGACTCGCTGCGATATTGTCCCGGCGAGTGGAAGGTCAGGATCAGGTGGTTGAGGCGCGAGATCAGATGTCGGGGGAGGGGGACGCAGCGCTGCGTCTGCGCGCCCGCGTGCCCCGCCGTCGCCGCTGGCTGCGCCGCACGCTGATCCTTTGCACCTTGCTAGGTTTGCTGGTCGGTCTTGGCGTCGGCACCCTGCTGTTACGGCTCGCGGCTGGGCCGATCTCATTGGCGGATTTTCGTAGCCGTATTGAGGCTGAACTCGATCAGCGCATCGGGCCGGGTTATTCCGTTCGCTTCGATGATGCGCGCATCGAGAATGGCGAACATGGGCCGGGTCTTTCGGTTGATGGGCTTGTCATCCGCAGTCCCGATGGCCGTTCCATCATTTCCGCGCCACATGCGCAGATGACAGTGCATCTGTCCTCACTGATGGTGGGGCGCGTCACGCCGAAGCGATTGCAATTGAGCGATGTCGATTTGCGGCTCTCTGTGTTGCCCGATGGAACGATGACTGTTTATGCCGGTGAGGCCGAGGTCATCGTGAAGGATCTGCCGACAGATGCAGCCTCACCGCCCGCGCCGTCTGTTCCTCGCTCGGCTGCCGTTATGGCGCGTGCGGCGCAGGCCGTGAAAGGTTTGATCGACATCGCGACCGGTCATGATCCTTTGCTCGGTCCCTTGAAGGAAGTGGCAATCACGCGCACAAGGCTGACGGTTGAGGATCGTTCTTCCGGCCAATCAACGCGTTTCAACAATGTCGAGCTGGCCTTTGCGCGGAGCGCGTCACAGGCGACAGCCAGTCTGAGTGCAGAGGGGCCAAATAGCCGCTGGCAAATGTCCGCCCGCGCCTTGCGGCGCGATGAGGCCGTTGAGGTTGAGGTCAGCGATCTGACGATTGATGAGCTTCAGCTGATCGCTGGTTTGCGCGATATGCCTTTTGACATTGATACGCCGCTCTCGCTGAAGATGCGTCTGGCGGTTGGCGCAGATGGGCGTCTGGCGGACTCTTCCGCGCAGATCTCGGTGGGGCGTGGCTATGCCTATTTTCATGATCCCGATCATGAGCCCATGCGCATTGACCAACTGACGGCGCGAGCGCGCTGGGATGCACAGGCCCAGCTCTTCCAGATTGACGAGGTGGATTTTCGCAGTGCTTCCACGCGGGTCATGGGCCGGTTGAGTATTGAGCCGCCACATGCTGTGGGCGAGAGCTGGAAGATTGACGGTGTGACGCTTCCCGGAAGTGCCTTCGGTGCAGAGAGACCCGGCGAAGGTCCCATCGTCATCGAACGGGGCATGGTTTCGGCAACTCTGGATGTTGCAGAGAAGCGGTTGACTGTTTCGCGCATGGAACTGACGGGGCCGCAGATCAGTGTGGCCGTTTCGCTGGAGTCGTTTCAGGATGTAGATGGGCCGCGTCTGCGGCTTGGGGCGACGCTTGGTCGTATGCCGGTGCGCACAGTCATCCGTTTGTGGCCGAGTTTCGTGGCAACTGGGGTTCGCACCTATCTGACGGATCGCTTGCTTGCTGGCGTTGTCTCAGGACAACTCTCGATTGATTATAACAAGGCCGCTTTTGATCTAATCGCGCAGCAGACCGCGCCACCCGATCCGTCGGTGCGCATGGATTTCCAGATTGCCGGTGGAACATTGGTCGTCTTGCCGGGTGTGACACCTTTGCGCGGCGTTGAAGCGAGAGGCTCGATCACAGGTCGCACGGCGCGGCTTGATGTGTCGCAAGCCCATGTCGAGTTGCCCAGCGGTCGTCGCTTTTCTGTTGGCGAGAGTTCTTTTTTTGCAGGCGAGAATGACAAACATCCATCGCCCGCACAGGTCGCCCTGCGTCTGTCAGGTCCCATGGAGGCTGTTGCCGAATTTCTCTCCCAGGAGAGCATGAAACCTTATGGGGGAATGCAACTTGATCCCGCCTTCATCAAGGGTCGCATTGATGCGAATGTGGCGCTGCAATTGAAACTAGGTGAAGGCGCATTGCCTAGCGACACCAAATTGCGGATGCAAGCTACGATCAGCTCTCTCGTCATTGATCAGCTTGTCGGCAAGGAGAGATTGGAGCAGGGCACCTTGCAGGTGAATGCCACGCCCGATGGGTTGACGGGTACTGGGCAAGGCCGATTGTTTGGCAGCCCTGCCAGTATCGAATTGCGCAAGGGCAAGAGCGGTGACACGGAAGCAGTCATCGGCTTCACGCTGGATGATGCTGGTCGCAACAAGCTGGGTCTGGCGCTTGGGTCCGGCGTGACCGGCCCGATGGGTGTGCGGCTTGTCTCCACCTTCGGCGCGCGCAGCACTCCACCAGCACAGGTTGAGCTTGATCTCACACGCACATCGCTTGATGGCGTGTTGCCGGGCCTGTTGAAGCCGGCAGGGCGCAGCGGCAAGGCAACATTCCAGGTCGAGACGACGGGTCGCGGGACACAGGTTGAGCAGCTTGTATTCGAGGCAGCAGGTGGCGTGCTGGCCCGCGGCTCGATGGAGTTCGACAATAATGGGGGCTTCAGATCGGCCCGCTTTTCACAATTCCGGATGTCCCCCAGCGATGACATGCGCGTGGAAGCGGATCAGCAGCGAGATGTTTTGAGGATCAATGTTCGCGCCAATAATGTTGATGCGAAGCCATTTTTGAAAACATTCTTTGCTGACAGCTCCGGCAAGGACATCACTGCCTCACGCGATATCGAGCTTGATCTTCGCTCACCGCTGGTCGTTGGTCACAACAAGCAAGCCTTGTCTGGCGTCGAGTTGAAATATGCGCGACAGGCGGGTTCGTTGCGCAATTTCCAATTGCAGGCGCGTACTGCACGAGCGCCTGTGATTGGCGTGACAACGCGCGGGCGCGAGGGTGATGCTGTTTTGTCCATTACAGCCAATGAAGGCGGAGCCTTCCTTTCTTTCCTCGACATTTATCGCAGGATGGAAGGGGGACGTTTGGAATTGGCGGCGCGGATGACTCCTGAAGGTATGGATGGAGCTTTCCGCGTCAGCAATTTCATCTTGCGTGATGAGCCTAATCTGCGCCGTCTCGTGGCCGAAGGTGTGACTTCACGCGATGAGCGTGGTGGTATCAAGATTGATTTGAACGCGGCTGCGTTCACGCGCTTGCAGGCGAACTTTCAGCGTCAGGGCACCCAGATCAATGTCCGGGACGGTTTGATCTATGGCACGCAGATTGGCATCAAGATGGAGGGCGCGGTCGATTTCGAGCGCGACCGCATCAATATGACCGGCACTTTTGTGCCAGCCTATGGCGTGAACAATCTGTTCTCTCAGGTGCCCGTGTTTGGTCCGCTTCTGGGCGGTGGCAGCAATGAAGGTCTGATTGCTGTCAATTTCCGCGTGGATGGGTCAGCGGCTTCTCCGCAATTGACCATCAATCCGCTGTCGGTGATTGCGCCCGGTTTCTTGCGCAAATTGTTCGGACCGGGCGCGGCTCCCTCAGAAGGCTTCACAGCCCCCGGTGAAGATGAGCCCTTGCAGCTCTCTCCGCGCCCGCGTTGATCACACAGGTTTCAGCAAGACATGCTTCTTTTTGCCGAGTGAAAGCTTGATCACGCCTTCGCTCGTGAGGTTGCTTGTGGAGAGCATGCCGCGCTCATCGCTGATGGCTGCATCATTCACACGCAAGCCACCGCCCTTGACTTGACGGCGCGCTTCGCCGGTGGAGGCCACAAGCCCGGCCTTTACGAAAGCGCTCAGCACGCCGATGCCCGCAGATAATTCGCTTGCTGCGATTTCAATTGTGGGGAGCGATGTCGCCAGAGCGCCTTCTTCAAAAGTCTTGCGCGCCGTCTCTGCTGCCGCCTCGGCCTTGTCCCTGCCATGCATGAGAGCGGTGGCTTCTGTCGCGAGGATCTTCTTCGCTTCGTTGATCTCGGCTCCTTGCAGGGCCTCCAGACGAGCGATCTCATCCATGGGCAGCAGGGTGAAGAGACGCAGGAAACGGCCGACATCAGCATCTTCCGTGTTGCGCCAGTACTGCCAGTAATCATAGACGGACAGCATGTCTTCATTCAGCCAGACTGCGCCTGCAGCCGTCTTGCCCATCTTGGCGCCTGACGCCGTTGTCAGCAAAGGCGAGGTGAGCGCATAAAGTTGCGGCGTGCCCATGCGACGGCCCAGATCAATGCCGGTGACAATATTGCCCCACTGATCCGACCCGCCCATTTGCAGCATGATGCCATAGCGCTTGTTCAGCTCCACAAAGTCATAGGCCTGCAAGCACATATAATTGAACTCAATGAAGGAGAGCTCCTGATCGCGATCAAGCCGCAGCTTGACGCTGTCCATCGAGAGCATCCGGTTGACCGAGAAGTGTCGGCCAACATCGCGCAGGAAGTCGATATAGTTCAGCGTGGTCAACCATTCGGCATTATCGACCATCTGGGCATCGCTCTTGCCCGATCCGAAGGTGAGGAATTTTGCAAAGACCTGTTTGATGCCGGCCTTGTTGGCCTCGATATCTTCAACTGAGAGAAGTTTACGACTCTCATCACGACCCGAAGGATCACCGACCCGCGTGGTGCCGCCGCCCATCAGCGGGTAGGGCTTTCCCCCGGTCTTCTGCAACCAGTGCAGCATCATGATCTGCACCAGCCCACCCACATGCAGCGACTTTGCCGTGCAATCAAAGCCGATATAGGCCGAAAGCTCCCCCGCCTTGGCCTTGGCATCAATGCCCTCCAGATCCGAGCATTGGTGAATATAGCCGCGCTCAATCAGGATGCGCAGGAAGTCGGACTTTGGCTGGAAATCAGTGGACATATGTGGCCTCGCAGTCGCCGCGAGGTTTAGGGGAGCCGGCGCCTGAGTGCAATGGGGCGAGTTGGGGCAGGATGGGCCAGTTTGATGGCTCGGTCGCCCGCCTTGCGCTGAGGGATTTGCATGGCGCTCACAAGGGCGGCGCCACGCCATCCTTGCCAACCGTCACGCGCGACGTGGTGAAAGTGCCATCGGCATTCTTCACCGCGGTTGTCACCAATTCCGTGCCGACCTTCAGATCCGCGCGCTCGCCGGGTTTGGTGGTGATGATATTGGCATCAGGGCCAATAACGAGTTTCTTCTCGCCATCCTTGTATTTCAACGTCAATTCCGGGCCGCTGACATTGCTCACAGTTTCCGCAACTGTTGCATTGGTCATGGTGGTTTGCGGCATGGCCGACCAGTCACGATGACCTTCGCCTGTGCCGCGCTGCGCCTCCGGGAAGATGAGGATCTGGATGGCCTTCAATGTGCCATCGGCCTGAGGACGTGCGCCAGCGCCGATGAAGGCTCCCGGCTTGATGTCGCTTGGCTGCGCCTTCACGACCACGGCCACAGCGAGATTGGAGCCGAATTTGAGCGAAACGGATTGACCGTCCATCGTCTTGATCATGGCGCCTTCGGCATTGAGGGTCTCGACGGTGCCACGGATGCGGGACGTCTGCTGCGCGTTGGCTGTTGTCACGGTCAGGATCAGTGCTGCAGCGATGTGAATGAGTCGCATGGTTTTCCTCCCCCCTGTAGTCGCCTGACTATCTAGGGCTTGTGTTGAATTTGCAAAGCCGTGGCGCAATGGTCGCAGTTTGGAAAGCTCCGGCCTGTTAGGCTGCGCTCCATGAGTCTCTTGCGCGCGATTGGTTTGATGTCCGGCACCTCCATGGATGGGGTGGATGTGGCCCTGCTTGAAACGGATGGACGCGAAATCGTGCGGCAGGGTCCAAGCCTGTTCCGCCCCTATGGTATTGGCGACCGGCGCCTGTTGCGGGCGGCCATGGCGGAGGCGGTCGGGCTCAAGGATCGGACCGCGCGACCCGGCACCATCGCTGAATGTGAGCGCATGATCACGCGCCGCCATGCTGAGGCGGTGGAACGCTTTCTGGAGAACCGGCGCTTTAATCGCGACAGCATTGATGTCATCGGGTTTCACGGCCAGACAATCCTGCATCGGCCGGATGAGCGGCTGACGGTCCAGATCGGTGATGGGCAGGAGTTGGCCGAGCAGGTTGGCATCCCGGTCGCCTATGATTTCCGCGCTGCCGATGTTGCGGCTGGCGGGCAGGGCGCACCGCTTGTGCCCGTTTTCCATCGCGCACTCGTTGAGGGTGCTGGTATGGAAGGCCCGGTAGCGCTTCTTAATATTGGGGGCGTTGCCAATCTCACTTATATCGACGACGGACAGGATCCGATTGCTTGTGATACCGGTCCGGGCAATGCGCTGATTGACGACCTGATGCTGGAGGCCACCGGCAAGGCTATGGATGAGGGTGGCGCAACCGCTGCCAAGGGCTGGGTGGATGAAGCCTTGATCCGCAAGCTGATGTTTCATCCATTTTTTGAAAAGAACCTACCTAAATCATTGGATAGAAATGATTTTACACGGGAACCATTCGCCCATCTTTCGATCCCAAATCAAGCGGCGACCTTGACTGCCTTCACCGCTGCGGCGGTTTCCAGAGCTTTGGACCTGATGCCGAAACAGCCGAAATGCCTGATTGTGTGTGGCGGCGGTGCGCGTAATCCGGTGATGCTCATGGAGCTGGAGAACCGCACGCGGCTGCGGGTCACCACTGCCGAAGCGCGGGGCTGGTCTGTCGATGCGATGGAGGCTCAGGCTTTCGCCTATCTGGCAGTGCGAAGCCTGAAGGGCCTGCCGATTACGTTCCCGACCACGACAGGGGTGAAAGAGCCCCTCTGCGGGGGCGTCGTGGTAAAGCCGGGAGCATAGGGGACGCGCCCCGCTTCTCCCAGTGGGAGAAGCTGTCAGCGGAGCTGACTGATGAGGGGTTTCGGTCTTTATTCTGAGAGTCCCGATCCCCTCATCCGCCCGTATCCACGGGCACCTTCTCCCAATGGGAGAAGGGGTGCACGGTCTAGGGTGGCGCCCTTACTTCGCCCGTGCAGGCGTTGGCAAGCGCGGAGGATTGTCGAGGCGGCGGTCGAGATATCTGCCGACTTCCTCGATCAGGGGCTCGACGCGGTCCTCGAAGAAGTGGTTGGCGCCTTCCACCACAGCATGTTCAATCAGAATGCCCTTCTGCGTCTTGAGCTTTTCAATCAGGCCCATGACCTCTTTCAGGGGGGCCACCCGGTCCTGATCGCCATGCACGAAGAGACCTGATGAGGGACAGGGCGCAAGGAAGCTGAAGTCGAACCGGTTGGCCGGTGGGGCAATCGAGATAAAGCCCTCAATCTCCGGGCGGCGCATCAAAAGCTGCATACCGATCCAGGAACCGAAAGAGACGCCGGCAATCCAGCAGGCGCGTGCTTCGGGATTGATGCCCTGCACCCAGTCGAGCGCGGCGGCAGCATCGGACAATTCGCCTTGGCCGTGATCGAAAGCACCCTGGCTGCGGCCCACCCCGCGGAAGTTGAAGCGCAGAACAGAAAATCCTCTTTCTGCAAAGGCATAGTAGAGATTGTAGACAATCTGGTTGTTCATCGTTCCGCCGAATTGCGGATGCGGATGAAGAATGACGGCGATGGGAGCGCCACGTTGTTTGGAGGGATGAAAGCGGCCTTCGAGGCGTCCGGCAGGGCCGGTAAAGATGACTTCAGGCATCTTGACTCCAATATCAGTGGGCCGCGCCTTCTAACACGGTCACGGTGGCCAATTGCAAGAACTTTGAGAGCATATGGCAGCGGGCTCTTCTTGTTCTTCTATCTGGGTGCTAGGAACGGCCCATGCCAGCGCCGCGCCTCTATTTCGATTTCAATGCCACAGCCCCGCTGCGCGAGCAGGCGCGCGCGGCCATGGTCTCCGCGATGGATGTGGTGGGTAATCCATCCTCTGTCCATAGCGAAGGGCGTGCGGCGCGGGGCTTGCTTGATGAGTGCCGCGCCAAGGTCGCGCAGTTTCTTGATGCCGACATTCGTTATGTGACCTTCACCTCCGGCGGGACGGAAGCGGCCAATCTGGTCCTGAGCCCCAGTCTCAAGGATAATGCAGGGCGGGTGGAGCGCTTGCTGGTCAGTGCTGGCGAGCATCCTTGCGTGTTGGAGGGCCATCGCTTTCCGGCGGATCGGCTGACTGTGCTGCCGCTAGATGCCGAAGGCAGGCTTGATCTTGAGGCGCTGAAGGCCGCGCTGGCGCAGGGGCAGGGTCGTCCGCTGCTTGCCTTGCAACATGCCAATAATGAGACAGGCGTGGTCCAGCCGCTCGCGGAGGCGGCGGCGCTGGTCCATGAGGCGGGCGGGCTTCTTATCTGCGACGCGGTTCAGGCGGCAGGTCGCCTTGCCAAGACAGCCTTGGCCGAGGGGGCTGATGGCGTCTTTGTCTCGGCCCATAAATTAGGTGGCCCTAAAGGGGTCGGCGCGCTGGCATTTGCGCGCGGCGCTCTCCATATCGAGGAGGCGCTGATCCGTGGTGGCGGGCAGGAGCGGGGGCTTCGCTCTGGCACCGAAAACCCTGTCGCCATCGCAGGCTTTGCAGCGGCGGCTGAGGCGTCAGCCACCCGCCCTGCTGAGCTTGCCCGATTGGCGGGGCTGCGGGACCGGATCGAAGCAGCTATTCGTGGAGCCTTCCCCGATGGCGTGATTTTCGGTGAGGGGGCGGAGCGGCTGCCCAATACGTCTTGTCTCGCAGTGCCGGGTCTGACGGCTGAGACCCTCCTGATCGCCCTGGATCTGGCGGGGCTTGCTATTTCGTCTGGCTCTGCCTGTTCGTCGGGCAAGGTGCGCCCCTCCCATGTCCTTGCTGCCATGGGGGTGGGGGCCGATCTCGCCAAAGGGGCGCTGCGGATCAGCCTCGGCTACAGCACGCGGGAAAGTGACGTCGAGAGCTTTTGCGAAACGTTCCAAAAAACGGTAAGCACTATTCGCGCGCGGCGCGGACTGGCCTGAGCCAATCCAGACTGCGTAAACATAGCCTGAACCACCGGACCTTGAACCCGGTTGGGTGAGGAGAACATCATGGCGGCCGTCCAGGAGACTGTCGAAAAGGTTAAGTCTGTCGATGTCGATGCCTACAAGTATGGCTTCGTAACCGATATCGAATCCGAACTCGCCCCCAAGGGCCTCAACGAAGACATCATTCGTTTCATCTCGGCCAAGAAAAATGAGCCGGAATGGATGACGCAATGGCGTCTGGAAGCCTTTGAGCGCTGGCAGACCATGCAGGAGCCTGTCTGGGCGCGCGTGAACTATCCGAAGATTGATTTTCAGGATCTTCATTATTACGCAGCGCCGAAAAAGACGCCCGGCCCCAAGTCGCTGGACGAGGTCGATCCCGAACTGCTGCGCACTTATGAGAAGCTCGGCATTCCGCTGCGTGAACGCGAAATCCTCGCGGGCGTAGAGGGTGCGGGCACGCGCGTTGCCGTTGATGCGGTGTTCGACTCAGTCTCCGTGGCGACGACCTTCAAGGAAGAGCTGGCCAAAGCAGGCGTCATCTTCTGCCCGATCTCGGAAGCGGTTCAGACGCATCCGGAGCTGGTGAAGAAATATCTCGGCTCTGTCGTGCCGGTCACTGATAACTATTACGCAACGCTCAACAGCGCCGTCTTCTCTGATGGTTCCTTTGTGTATGTGCCGCCCGGCGTGCGCTGCCCGATGGAGCTTTCGACTTACTTCCGCATCAATGAGAAGAATACAGGCCAGTTCGAGCGTACGCTCATCATCGCGGATGCGGGCTCTTATGTGAGCTATCTCGAAGGTTGCACCGCGCCCAAGCGCGATGAGAACCAGTTGCATGCTGCGGTGGTTGAACTCGTCGCGCTTGACGATGCCGAGATCAAATATTCCACCGTCCAGAATTGGTATCCCGGCGACAGCGAGGGCAAGGGCGGTATCTACAACTTCGTGACGAAGCGCGGTGACTGCCGTGGTGCACGCTCGAAGATTTCATGGACGCAGGTTGAGACCGGCTCTGCAATTACGTGGAAATATCCCTCCTGCATTCTGCGCGGCGACAATTCGCGCGGGGAGTTCTATTCGATTGCGATTTCGAATGGGCACCAGCAGGTCGATAGCGGCACGAAAATGCTGCATCTGGGCAAGAACACCACGAGCCGCATCATCTCCAAAGGCATTGCTGCAGGTAAGTCTGACAACACCTATCGTGGTCAGGTCTTTGCTCACCGCAAGGCCAAGGGTGCGCGCAACTTCACCAATTGTGACTCACTGCTGATTGGTGAGAACTGTGGTGCGCATACGGTGCCCTATATCGAAAGCCGCAATGCCAGCGCGGTTTTCGAACATGAGGCCACGACCTCGAAAATTTCCGAGGACCAGCTGTTCTACTGTATGCAGCGAGGTCTTTCGGAAGAAGAGGCGACAGCTCTCATCGTCAATGGCTTTGTGCGGGATGTGCTGCAACAGCTTCCGATGGAATTTGCCGTCGAAGCGCAAAAGCTCATCGCAGTCAGCCTTGAAGGCAGCGTCGGCTAAGCCGCCGCTCTGTCCCTCATCTCTCTTTCATAAGGAAGCTAACCCGTGTTGAAGATCAATGATCTCCGCGCCAGCATTGATGACAAGGAAATCCTCAAGGGCCTTTCGCTGGAAGTGAAGGCCGGCGAAGTCGCCGCCATCATGGGTCCGAACGGGTCAGGCAAATCGACTTTGTCTTATGTGATCTCAGGCCGCGAGGGCTATGAGGTGACAGCAGGCTCGATCATGCTCAATGGCGAAGACATTCTCGCCATGGAGCCGCATGAGCGCGCGGCCAAGGGCATTTTCCTCGCCTTCCAATATCCGCTCGAAATTCCCGGTGTCACGACGATGACCTTCCTGAAGGCTGCGATGAATGCGCAGCGCAAGCAGCGGGGCGAGGAAGAGCTGCCGACGGCTGAGTTCATGAAGAAGGTGCGCGCTGCAGCTGACAAGCTCGGCGTCAATCAGGAAATGCTGCGTCGTCCGCTCAATGTCGGCTTCTCCGGTGGTGAGAAGAAGCGCATGGAAGTTTTGCAGATGGTGCTTCTGGAACCGAAGATCGCCATCCTTGACGAAACTGACTCCGGTCTCGACATTGACGCGCTGCGCATCGTGGCTGAGGGCGTGAATGCGTTGCGCTCGCCTGAGCGCTCCTTCCTCGTCATCACCCATTATCAGCGTCTGCTCGATTATATCGTGCCTGATAGCGTGCATGTTCTGTCGAAGGGCCGGATTGTCACGAGTGGTGGCAAGGAGCTGGCGCTGGAACTCGAAAAGAACGGCTATCGCGACTATGTCGCGGAAGAGGCGGCGTGAGGCGATAATGGCAACTCAACCCGTTCCTCTGCGTAC
Source organism: uncultured Beijerinckia sp. (assembly GCA_964557555.1). GTDB lineage: Bacteria > Pseudomonadota > Alphaproteobacteria > Rhizobiales > Beijerinckiaceae > Terripilifer. The sequence goes on along the minus strand of CAZLBA010000071.1, from coordinate 1,439 downwards.
GCCAGCCGAAATGGCGCTGGCAGATGCCTATGTGAAGGCGAGCAGTTCTTTGCCCGGTAGTGATCTCGTGCGTGGCGAACGCGCGCGCGCTTATGATCGCTTCCATGAAAAGGGATTGCCGCATCGTCGCATTGAATCTTGGCACTATACAGATCTGCGCAATCTCATGCGTGATGCCTATCCGGTCGTTGCAGGATCGCCTGTCGCGGCGGCAGATGGTTTGCGTGTGTTGATTTGCGATGGTGCAGCCTCTTTGCCGAATGGCGCGCTTCCGAAGGGTGTGACGCTGAGCACTCTGCGCGATTGTCTCGCGAATGCCTCTGATGCATTTGTGCGTGCGCTTTTCCCGGAGCAGGGCGCGGATGATGCGATGGTCGCTTTTAACGCTGCCATGGCGCGTGATGGTGTGGTGATCGACATCGCTGAAGGCGCTGTCATCGAAAGCGCGATTGAAGTTCACTTCACCTCGACAGGTGATGCGCCGCATGGTGATGTGTCGCGTGTGCTGGTGCGTGTTGGTGCGGGTGCGCGTGCGACGCTGCATGAAGTTCACGCTGCCAATGGCAAGGTGCAGCGTAATAGCGCTGTCGTGGCGCATGTGGATGAAGGCGCTGAATTGCAGCATGTGTTCGAGACGCGTGAGGCGCAGCCAGAAGTGCATGTGTCGAGCTTGATCGTCGATATTGCGAAAGAGGGCAGCTTCCAGTCCTTCGCTTATGTTGATGGCGGTGATGTGCTGCGCCGTCAGCTCTTTGTGCGCGGTGCAGGTGAATATGCCAAGATCGGATTGCGCGGTGTGAGCTTGCTCAAGGGCAAGCAACATGCAGATACGACGCTTGTCGTTGACCATGCTGTGCCGCATGGCGAGAGCCGCGAACTTTTCAAGCATATCATTGATGGCGAGGCGAGCGGCGTTTATCAGGGCAAGGTCGTTGTGCGTCAGTTTGCGCAAAAGACCGATGGCGGCATGAAGAGCCAGGCGCTTCTGCTCAGCGATGACTCGGCCATGTATAACAAGCCCGAGCTTGAAATCTTCGCGGATGATGTTGTCTGCGGTCACGGCGCAACGGTTGGTCAGCTCGATGAGGATCAGCTCTTCTATCTCATGGCACGCGGCATTCCGCGTATCGAGGCCGAAGCTTTGATGATCGAAGGTTTCGCACGTGAGGCGCTGGAATTTGTCGAGAACGAGGCTCTGCGCGAGCAGCTTGGTCAGCAATTGTCAGCATGGCTGGCGCGGAGGGCGAAGCCATGAGCGCGCCTTACGACGTCCACAAGATCCGCGCTGACTTTCCGATCCTGTCGGAAAAGCCCTATGGCAAGCCGCTTGTCTATCTCGACAATGGCGCGTCGGCGCAAAAGCCGCGTCAGGTGATTGATCGCATGGTTCATGCCTATGAGCATGAATATGCCAATGTGCATCGCGGGCTTCATTATCT
>CAZLBA010000070.1:5731-15865 GCA_964557555.1 uncultured Beijerinckia sp. | reverse complement strand
GCATGAGGTCGAAAATGCTTCGATCATGCGCAAACAGGAATTGATGTTTGCGATCTTGAAGCAGCTGGCCAGCCGCGACATCGAGATTATCGGTGAAGGCGTTGTGGAAGTTTTGCAGGACGGCTTCGGCTTCTTGCGGTCACCCGATGCGAATTATCTCGCCGGGCCCGATGACATTTATGTTTCACCCTCACAGATCCGTCGTTTTGGCCTGCGCACCGGCGATACGGTGGAAGGTTTGATCCGCAGCCCGAAGGAAGGCGAACGCTATTTCGCGCTGCTGAAGGTCAATACGATCAATTTCGAAGATCCAGAAAAAGTGCGCCATAAGGTTCACTTCGATAATCTCACACCGCTCTATCCAAATGAGCGTTTGAAGCTGGAGATCGAAGACCCGACGCGCAAGGATTTCTCATCGCGTGTGATCGACGTGGTTTCGCCGATTGGCAAAGGCCAGCGCGCTTTGATCGTTGCACCGCCACGCACGGGTAAGACTGTGCTGCTGCAAAATATCGCGCAGTCGATCACCACCAATCATCCCGAATGCTATTTGATCGTTTTGCTGATTGATGAGCGGCCTGAAGAAGTGACGGATATGCAGCGTTCCGTGAAGGGTGAGGTTGTGTCCTCGACCTTTGACGAACCGGCCGTGCGTCACGTGCAGGTTGCCGAAATGGTGAGCGAAAAGGCCAAGCGTCTTGTCGAACATGGGCGTGATGTGGTGATCCTGCTCGACTCGATTACACGTCTCGGTCGTGCCTACAACACGGTTGTGCCGTCATCGGGCAAGGTGCTTACCGGTGGTGTCGATGCCAATGCCTTGCAGCGTCCCAAGCGCTTCTTCGGTGCAGCGCGTAACATTGAAGAAGGTGGTTCGCTCACCATCATCGCGACCGCGCTCATCGACACGGGCTCGCGTATGGACGAAGTGATCTTCGAAGAGTTCAAAGGCACCGGCAATTCGGAAATCATTCTTGACCGCAAGGTCGCTGATAAGCGCGTGTTCCCCGCGATCGACATCACGCGTTCGGGCACCCGTAAGGAAGAGCTGCTCGTGCCGCCAGACATTCTCAAGAAGATGTATGTGCTGCGCCGCATCCTCAATCCGATGGGTACGGTGGACGCCATCGAATTCCTCATGGGCAAGTTGCGTGAAACGCCGAAGGGCAATCAGACCTTCTTCGATTCCATGAATACCTGACCGAATCACGAGTTCGGTTGAACGAATCGCAAGCGGATTGATCGGGGCGGGCTCTCACGGGCTCGCCCTGTTTCACGTGAATCAACCCTATGCGCAGGATCGACTCGATTCAGCCGCGTAACAGGTGTATCAGGGCGCAACTTCAGCCTCCGGGATCACCTCTTGTCCGAGACCATCTTCGCCCTTGCGAGCGGTGCTGGCCTGAGTGCCATTGCCGTTATTCGCGCCTCCGGCCCACAGGCCGATGAGGTGTTGGCGAAGCTGTGCGGAGATTTGCCGGAAGCCCGGCGCGCCTCGCTGCGCAAATTACGCCACCCGGTCTCAGGCCAACTGCTCGATGAGGCGCTTGTGCTTCGATTCGGGGCCGGAGCGAGTTTCACGGGCGAGCCAAGTTTTGAGCTGCAGACCCATGGCGGGCTGGCGGTGATTGAGGGCGTGCTGGAGGCTTTGGGCCAGTGTGCGGGGGCGCGCATGGCTGAGCCCGGTGAATTTGCACGCCGCGCTTTTCTCAATGGTCGGCTTGATCTGACCTCGGCGGAAGGTCTGGCTGATCTGATCGAAGCCCGCACGCAGGCGCAGCGCGATCAGGCTCTCGCTCTGGCGGGCGGGCATCTAAGGGCCAAGGCCAGCGCCTGGCGCGCTGAGCTACTGGAGCTGCAGGCGCGGCTGGAAGCCGAGATCGACTTTTCAGATGAAGGCGATGTGCCCGATGATGTGGCGCGCGGCTTTGAGCTGAAGGTCGAGGAGCTGCGCCGGTCTATGGAAGCAGCTCTTGCCGATGGTCGCCGTGGCGAGGTGTTGCGGCAGGGATTCACCGTGGTGCTCGCCGGGCGTCCCAATGCCGGCAAATCTTCATTGATGAATGCGCTTGCGCGCCGGGAGGTCGCTATCGTTTCCGCGACGCCGGGCACGACGCGGGACGTGATCGAGGTCACGCTCAACCTTGATGGCGTGCCGGTGGTGCTGGTCGATACGGCCGGGCTGCGGGACTCAGGCGATGAGGTGGAGCAAGAGGGCATCCGCCGAGCGCGCGTGCGCGCCGAAAGTGCCGACCTTGTGCTCTGGCTCGTCGGCCCCGGCGAAGCCGAGAGTGAGCCTCACCTTGGCGACGTGCCCCTGTGGCGGATCGGTACCAAATCAGACCTTGGCGGATTCCATTCTGACTCGAAACGAATCATCTCCGTGCGGACGGGGGATGGGATTTCGGAGCTTCTCTCCGACCTTTCCACCTTCGCTCATCAATCCCTGCGACCAGGCGAGCCCGCTCTTATTTCGCGCGAACGGCATCGACAGGCGCTGGCTCAAGCGCTGGAATGCCTGTCGCGGATCCGTCCAGACCTGCCTCTGGAGGTCTGTGCCGAAGAGCTTCGGCTCGCTGCGCGGGCTCTTTCATCCCTTATCGGCCTCGTGGGGCCGGAAGATGTGCTCGGAGAAATCTTCGGGCGCTTCTGCATCGGCAAATAGGTGTTTCACGTGAAACAGATTCGATTCACTTCCGGTTCGAATGGGAGTCTCGCCTGATGCGCAACTTTGATGTGATTGTTGTGGGTGGCGGACATGCCGGCTGCGAGGCCGCGACGGCGGCTGCGCGCATGGGTGCGAAGACGGCGCTTCTGACCCAAAAGCCAGACGCTATCGGCGTGATGTCTTGCAATCCGGCCATCGGTGGTCTCGGAAAGGGCCATCTTGTGCGCGAGATTGATGCGCTGGACGGCGTCATGGGTCGCATGGCCGATCTTGGCGGCATCCAATTCCGGGTTCTGAACCGCGCCAAGGGTCCGGCCGTGCGTGGTCCGCGCGCCCAGATGGACCGTGCGCAATATCGTGCGGCCATGCAGCGGGAGCTTTCGGCCTATCCGAACCTCACCATCGTGGCTGGCGAAGCGCATCGGCTTCTGCTCGATGGCGACCGGGTGGTGGGCGTTGAGACCGCATCTGATCGATTCGGCTGCGGAGCGATTGTCATCACAACGGGGACTTTCCTCGGCGGCCTTATTCATTTGGGCGAAAAGACCTGGCCTGCGGGACGGTTTGGCGAGGAGCCAAGTCTCGAACTGTCGAAATTCTTCCGGGGTGCGGGCTTTGCGGTAGGCCGTCTGAAGACGGGGACGCCCCCTCGGCTCCATAAGGACTCGATCAACTGGGACATTCTGGAAGTGCAGGATGGCGATGAAGAGCCGATGCCCTTTTCGGAACTCTCATCCGGCCCGGTTCTTCGGCAGGTGCCTTGTCATATCACAAGGACAACGCCGGAAGGACATGCGATCATTCAAAGCAATTTCCATCGTGCCCCCATGTTCACCGGGCAGATCGAAGGCCGCGGTCCGCGCTATTGTCCCTCTATCGAGGACAAAATCACCCGCTTCTCCGAACGTGATAGCCATCAGATTTTCTTGGAGCCGGAAGGGCTCGATGATCCGACCATCTATCCCAATGGCATCTCGACCTCGCTGCCGGAGGATGTGCAGGAGGCCTTCCTGAAGACCATTCCGGGCTTGGAGGAGGTCAAGATCATCCGCCCCGGCTATGCCATCGAATATGACTATATCGACCCGCGCGAATTGACCGCGACCCTCGAGACCAAGCGTCTGAAAGGCCTCTTCCTGGCGGGGCAGATCAATGGCACGACTGGCTATGAAGAAGCGGGCGCGCAGGGCGTGGTGGCGGGGCTCAATGCGGCTGCCTGTGCGGGCAAGCTGCCGGAGATCATTTTCGATCGTACGGAAGCCTATCTGGGCGTGATGATCGACGACCTCATCACGCGCGGCGTCACAGAGCCCTATCGGATGTTCACTTCGCGTGCGGAATATCGGCTGAGCTTGCGTGCCGATAACGCTGATCAGCGTCTGACGGGCAAGGGGATCGCAGTTGGTTGTGTGAGCGCTACCCGACGCGCCCATTTCGAGGCCAAGACGCAAGCCATTGCACAGGCCCGCGCCCTTGTCTCAGAACGGAGCCTTTCGCCATCCGAGGCTGGGAAATATGGCCTGACCGTCAACAAAGACGGCGTACGACGCACCGGTTTTGACCTGCTTTCCTATCCTGATGTCACCTGGGACCGCCTCGCAACGATCTGGCCTGAACTTCAGACGACCCCGAAAGCCATCGCGGAGCAGATCGAGATCGACGCCAAATATGCGGTCTATCTCGACCGCCAAAAGCGGGATGTGCAGACCTTCCGCCGCGAAGAGAATGCCGCGATCCCCGAAGGCCTCGATTATCGCGCCATGTCGGGCCTCTCGAATGAGCTGCGGGCGCGGCTGGCCACAGTGCGGCCCGCCACGATTGGGCAAGCCTCTCGCATTGAGGGAATGACCCCGGCGGCTTTGTCTCTGGTGGTCGCTCATATCCAGCGCAAGGCGGCACAGGCATGATGCAGGTCGAGCCTTCGCCTGTCCCGTTCCCCGTCGATCCTGACCTTGAAGAGCGGCTGAAGATCTATGAGGGGCTGCTGTTGAAATGGCAGCCCAAAATGAATCTGGTCGCTCCTTCAACTTTGAAGGCGATCCGCCAGCGGCATATTGAGGACTCGCTGCAGGTTTTTGATGCGCTCCCATCCGCGAAGGTCTGGGCAGATATCGGCTCCGGCGGGGGCTTTCCGGGCTTGGTCACCGCTATGCGGCTGCGGACGGTGTCGGGGGGAGTTGTCCACTTGATTGAGTCGGACCATCGCAAATGCGCCTTCCTCCGCGAAGTTTCACGTGAAACAATGGCTTCCGCGGAGATTCATCGGGGGCGGATCGAGGATGTGCTGCCGACGCTGCCCAAGCTCGATGCGATCAGCGCAAGGGCTTTGTCCTCTATGGCACAGCTGATAGATATGACGCATGAAAGGCTCGAAAATGGTTCAATCGGCGTCTTTCTGAAGGGACAAGATGTAGCGTCTGAATTGACGAAAACCCCAATCTATAGTAAGATTTTATTTAGATTCCTGCAGAGTCGGACCGATCCCCAAGGGGTAATTGTGCTGGCAGGATTGGCTGACCTGATCGAGGGTGGAGTGGGGCCGTGAGCGCAGAGATTCAGACGAGGGTTCTCGTCCTTGCCAACCAGAAGGGCGGTGTAGGCAAGACCACCACAGCCATTAATCTGGGCACGGCGCTGGCGGCCATCGGTGAGCAAGTGCTCATTGTCGATCTCGATCCGCAGGGTAATGCCTCGACCGGTCTTGGCATTGACCGCGCATCCCGCAAGATCTCCACCTATGATGTGTTGATTGGCGAAAATAGCCTGCGCGACTCGGTTTTAGCGACGGCTGTGCCGCGTCTTTATGTTGCCCCTTCCACGCTGGACTTGCTCGGCGTTGAGCTTGAAATCTCCTCTCATGCCGACCGCACCTTTAAGTTGCGCAAGGCCATCGCTGACCTGACGGCGCGCCGCAGCCCCGACGAACCGCAATTCACCTATGTATTGGTCGATTGCCCACCTTCTCTGAACCTGCTCACCATCAATGCCTTTGCGGCGGCTGACAGTGTGCTGGTGCCGATGCAGTGCGAATTCTTTGCGCTGGAAGGTCTGTCGCAGCTGCTCTCAACGGTCGATCAGGTCAAGAAGAGCCTCAATCCGCGCCTGTCGATTCATGGCGTGGTGCTCACCATGTTTGACCCGCGCAACAATCTGGCCAGCCAGGTCGTTGCCGATGTCCGGCAATTCATGGGCGACAAGGTTTACGAGACGATCATCCCGCGCAATGTGCGCGTCTCGGAAGCGCCGTCTCATGGCAAGCCGGTGCTGCTTTATGATCTGAAATGCACGGGCAGTCAGGCCTATTTGAAATTGGCCTCCGAAGTTATTCAGCGAGAACACCGGCTGCGCGCCGCCTGAACCTGAAGGCAAAGAGACATGGCAGACGAAAATCGCCCGCGCCTCGGTCGTGGGCTCGCCGCTCTTCTTGGCGAGCAAGCCGTTGATAATACTCAATCTTCACCGGAAACTCCGCGCGCTCCGTCGCGCAAGGTGCCGATTGAGTTTTTGCGCCGCAACCCGCGCAATCCGCGCAAGGTCTTCGAAGAGGACAACCTCCAGGAGCTGAGCGATTCGATCCGCGAAGTCGGCCTCATTCAGCCAATCGTGGTGCGCCCCGTGAAAGGCACGCCAGACGCTTATGAGATTATCGCCGGTGAGCGCCGCTGGCGCGCGGCCCAGCGGGCCGGTGTCCATGACGTGCCAGTCCATCTGATAGATGTGGATGACAAGCAGGCCCTTGAGCTTGCCATCGTCGAAAATATCCAGCGCGCTGACCTCAATCCGATTGAAGAGGCGGGCGGCTATGAACAGCTGATGCGGGAATTTGCCTATACGCAGGCAGATCTCGCCAAGGTGCTCGGCAAGAGCCGCAGCCATGTGGCCAACACATTACGCCTCCTCAACCTGCCGGAGTCGATCAAGACCAGGCTCGCCAAGGGTGAGCTGACGGCGGGCCATGCGCGCGCGCTTCTGACGGCGGAAGACCCGGAAGCTTTGGCCGAGCTCATCATCAAGAAGGGCCTGTCAGTTCGCGAGGTCGAACGGCTCGCTTCGGGTGAGACGGATGAGGCCAATGCGCCGAAATCCTCCTCCGCGAAAAAGCCGAGGCTCGAAAAGAAATCAGTCCCCAAGGATGCCGACACCCGCGCGCTTGAAAAAACGCTAAGCGATGCGCTCGGTCTCGTGGTTGAAATTGAGCATCAGGGTGGCGAGAGCGGGGAGCTGCGCATCCATTACAAGACGCTCGATCAGCTCGATGCAGTTTGTCACAAGCTGAACCGTTAACGCCGACCAGCGGCCAGAGCGACAGACCAGAGTGTTCTGACCGCAATTACATCGCTCAGATTTGGATCGCGACGACAATTGCGCACGCCCTCTGCAATGAGGGTCACAGCGCGAAACATGCGCTCCGTTGACCAGCGCTTGATTTGGGGGACGAGTGTTTTGGCGCCGCCCCAGCGTCCATATTTCTTCGGCAGATCATCAACGAAAGCGCCATTTTCTGCATCAAGACACATGCGATGCAAAAGAAGCGCGTGACGCAAGGCTGAGCCTAGCAAGACAGAACCATCACCACCGCTGCTGAAATAGCGCGAGGCTGTCTCTTCAACGGCTGCGTAATTGCCGTCAAAGGCTCCATTCACCGCATCATCCATCGCGAGATCGGATTCATCTGCGACCATCATGTCGATGTCTTCACGCGTGATGCGCTGCTGCCCATGCGTGTAGAGCAAAAGCTTATCGAGTTCGGAGCGTGTAGTGAGACGATCCCCCCCCAAGAGGGAAGCGAGATAAGAGACCGTATCGCGATCAATCGCAACTTTGGCATTTTGTGCACTCGTTGAGATCAGAGCTTCTACATCGCGCTTGCTATCGGGATAGCACTCAATCGCCGCGCCATCTTTCATCCGTTCCGCGAGCTTGCGCAGCGCGTGATCCTTCTTGATGTCGCCTGCTTCGATGATGACAGCACAATCGCGTGGCGGGGCGGCGGCCAGTTGCTCAACCGCACCCGCATATTGTTTGCGGCCGGGCGAAATGACGATGGCACGACGTCCGCCAAAGAGGCCCATGGAATTGGCTTCGTCGAGCAAGATAAGTGGATCAGACGCTATATCATCGCCGCTCATCTGAATGATGTCGGCTGGTTCACTTGCCCAGAGCTTGGCCAGCTTGCGCGTGCGTTCGCTGATGAGGCCGGGATCCTGACCAAGAACGACATAGAGCCAGATATGCTCCGCGCGTGTGGCGACGAAACGATCGGCTTCGTGATTCTTGATCGCGACCATGATCAGTCACGCGCGGCGGGCGCATGGCCCGCCGTCCAGATGCGTGTCGTGTCAGACCACGACATTGATGATCCTTTGCGGAACAACGATCACCTTCTTGGGCGCACGACCTTCAAGCGCGCGCTGCACGGCTTCAAGGGCAAGAGCTGCGGCTTCAACAGTTGCATTGTCAGCATTGCGGTCGATGACGAGTTCAGCGCGACGCTTGCCGTTGATTTGAATCGGAAGCGTAACGCTATCATTCACCGCCAGCGCCTTGTCAGCAACAGGCCAGCCCACTTCAGCAACAAGTGTTGTGTGCCCAAGCGCGGCCCAGCATTCTTCCGCCAGATGCGGCATCATGGGCGCGAAGAGCGAGACCAGCACATCACCGGCTTCACGGAAGGCGAAAGCAATGTCGGCGGGGATTGCAGCATCCTTGATATTGCCAATGGCATCCGACAGGCCGTTTGAGAGTTTGCGGATCTCGGCAATCGCCGTGTTGAAACGCAGACGTTCAATATTTTCTTCCACACGCAGCAAATGGCCGTGGGTGAGGCGACGGATGGCGGTTGCGTCAGCGGAGAATTCAGCCGGCGCTGATCTGCCAACGGGTGCCGCAACACGGGTGATTTCGCCAATCAAGCGCCAGAGCTGTTGCACATAACGCGATGCGCCTTGCACGCCTTCTTCGCTCCAGATCACATCGCGATCAGGTGGCGAGTCAGACAACATGAAGAAGCGCGCCGTATCTGCACCAAAGGTGCCGATGATGTCATCGGGATCAACCGTATTGCGCTTCGACTTCGACATTTTCTCGATGGAACCGATGGCGACTTCTTCGCCATTGTCGAGACGGAAAGCACGACGGGCATTACCCGCTGCTTCGATGCGGATTTCGCTCGGCGTCACCCATGCACCGTCAGGTGCACGGTAGGTTTCATGCACAACCATACCTTGCGTGAAGAGACCCTTGAAAGGCTCGCTCAAGCCGATGTGTCCCGTCTTCTGCATCGCGCGGGTGAAGAATCGCGAATAGAGAAGATGCAAAATCGCATGTTCAATGCCGACGATATATTGATCGACAGGCAGCCAGTGATCAGCAATGTCCTTGCTGGTCGGCGCGTCCTTGTTCCACGGATCAGTGAAGCGCGCGAAATACCAGGACGAGTCGACGAATGTATCCATCGTGTCCGTTTCGCGGCGCGCAGGCTTGCCGCAATTCGGGCAGTTCACATGTTTCCATGTGGGGTGACGATCAAGTGGATTGCCGGGTGAGTCGAATTCGACATCTTGCGGCAATTCGACCGGCAGCTGATCATGCGGCACGGGAACGATATCGCAGCTCTCGCAGTGAATGACCGGGATCGGGCAGCCCCAATAACGTTGACGCGAAATGCCCCAGTCGCGCAGGCGGAAATTCACCTGACGCTTGGCCTGCGGGCGGCCATCAATCATCACCTTTTCAAGGCGCGATGAGACTTCGTTCTTCGCTTGCTCAATCGTCATGCCATCGAGGAAGCGCGAATTGATCATCACGCCATCGCCATCAAAGGCGGTGTCGGTGATGACAAAGCTCTTTGCATCTTGTTCCGGCGGGCACACAACCGGCGTATTGCCGAGGCCATAGGCATTGGCGAAATCAAGGTCGCGCTGATCATGTGCCGGACAGCCGAAGATCGCGCCCGTGCCGTAATCCATCAGCACGAAATTCGCGACATAGACTGGCAGCTTCCATGACGGATCGAAAGGATGGGCAACACGAATGCCTGTGTCGAAACCCTTCTTTTCGGCGGTTTCGAGTGCGGCAAGAGATGTGCCCATGCGGCGACATTCAGCGATGAAGTCAGCAAGCTGCGGATTTGTTTCTGCAGCTTTCAAGGCCAGCGGATGATCAGCAGAGATCGCCGCAAAGCGCGCGCCAAACAAAGTATCAGGGCGCGTCGTATAGACTTCGAGTTCGCTCACGCCTGCGGGGGCAGTTGCCTTGTCGACTTCAAAACGCAGCAGCAAGCCTTCCGAGCGGCCGATCCAGTTCTTCTGCATCAGACGCACTTTGTCGGGCCAGCGATCGAGCGTGTCGATCGCTTCCAGCAGGTCTTGCGAAAAATCGGTGATCTTGAGGAACCATTGTGTGAGTTCGCGCTGCTCAACAAGGGCACCTGAGCGCCAGCCGCGACCATCAATCACCTGCTCATT
>CAZLBA010000070.1:0-5721 GCA_964557555.1 uncultured Beijerinckia sp. | reverse complement strand
CTCATTGGCAAGCACCGTTTGATCGACAGGATCCCAATTCACTTTCGACTTCTTGCGGTCAACGAGGCCCGCTTTCAGGAAGTCGAGGAACATGCGCTGCTGATGCTTATAGTAAGTCGGATCGCAGGTGGCGATTTCGCGTGACCAGTCAAGCGACAGGCCCATCGACTTGAGCTGGCCGCGCATGGTGGCGATGTTTTCATAGGTCCAGGTGCCGGGATGGCTCTTGTTCAGGCGTGCAGCATTTTCTGCCGGCATTCCAAAGGCGTCCCAGCCCATCGGATGCAGAACATTGAAGCCCTTGGCGCGGCGGAAGCGTGCCACCACATCGCCCATGGCATAGTTGCGCACATGGCCCATATGGATTCGCCCCGACGGATAGGGGAACATCTCAAGGACGTAATATTTCGGGCGTTTGTCGTCATTGCGCGACTCAAAAATGCGGCGCTCTTCCCAAGTGCGCTGCCATTTGGGTTCGCAGTCTTTTGGATTGTAGCGTTCGCTCATCATCTGCGGTATCGGTCCAATCGTTCAAACGCCTGAAAACGGGCGCAATGAGCATTATTTCGGTCAGCTGGTCAACGCTTTTGCCGCGCGCGCTCAAGCTTTCCGGCCAAGGGGTATGAGAGAGATGGTAAGCGCCAGCCAAGAGGATCATCTGGACGGTCTGCGCAATGTTCGACAGCGCATTGAGCGGGCGACGCAGGATTGCGGTCGCAAGCCGGGTGAAGTGGCGCTGGTCTGCGTCTCCAAGACCTTTCCCGCCGAGGCGATTGAGCCGGTGCTGGCCGCAGGTGAGCGCATCTTTGGCGAAAACCGTGTGCAGGAGGCCAAGCAAAAATGGCCAGAGCTGAAGGCGCGCTTTCCCCATGTCAGCCTGCATCTGATCGGGCCGCTGCAGACCAACAAGGTCAAGGAGGCCGTTGAGCTGTTTGACGTCATCGAGACGGTTGATCGGCCCAAGCTGGCCGAGGCTTTGGCGGCCGAGATCAAGAAGTCTGGCAAGGCGCCGAAGCTCTATGTCGAAGTGAATACAGGTGCTGAGCCACAAAAGGCGGGCGTTCTGCCGCAAGACGCCGACAGCTTCATTCAGGATTGCCGCGAGCGGTTGGGGCTTCAGATCGAGGGTGTGATGTGTATCCCGCCGCAGGATCAGCAATGCTCTCCCCATTTCGCACTGCTGGCCGAGATTGCAAGACGCAATCACATTCCCGTCATTTCTATGGGGATGAGTGCCGATTTTGAGCTGGCCATCCAGCTGGGAGCGACGCATGTGAGGGTGGGCACGGCCATCTTCGGGGCTCGCACCCGTCCGGTTTAAACGATCAGTAGGGAAGCGTTCCGGGCCAGCCGCGGCAGCAGACGACGCATCTCGGCGGCAGAAATAGCGACGCAACCGGCGGTCGGTTCGCCACGCGCTCGCGTCAGATGGAAGAAGATTGCGCTTCCATAGCCGCGAATCCGTGGGCGCAGATTGTAGTCCATAACGACAATCAGATCGTAGAGACCGTCTGAGCGCTTGAGAATCTCGTGACCCGCGGGGTTGGGCAGCCGGATCGGGCGGTTATAGTTGGGACTCGCGACATCATCGCACCAGCCCTCCCGGCCGGTCAGTTGCCGCAGCTTGAGCTGCGACGCTGGCAAGGCCTTGAAGCGCTCTCGCTGGATATATCCGCCCCGGATCTCAAAACGCCCCAGAGGCGTTTTACCATCCCCCTCCCTCTTGAAGCGCGTGACGCCATTGCGCCCAAGCGAACAGGGAATGGTCACGGTGCCGGCGGATAGCCGACCGTGGCACGGCGCGGTGAAACATCTGCTAACTCTAAGCGTTTGCAGATGTTTTGCGGGAAATGCCGGGGATTTGATCCGTTGCTTCATAAAGACGGTCGCAAGACCCCTTTTTTTGACGCTCAAGTCTCCCCACTCTACAGTTTCAACCACCACAGCGCGACCCTTTTGGGCCGCGCCCGACCCGCAGGGGCCGACATGGCGCAGATACGTAAGATCCTGATTGCAGATGATGACAACGAACTGCGCACGGCGCTGGCTGAACAGCTTGCCCTGCATGAAGAATTTTCCCCGTCGCAGGCCGAGAATGCGGCGGCTGCGCTCGCCATGACCCGGCAGGAACAGCCTGACATCGTCATCATGGATGTTGGCCTGCCGGACATGGATGGCCGCGAGGCGGTCAAGATCATGCGCAAGGACGGTTTCAAGAGCCCCGTCATCATGCTGACGGGCCAGACATCTGATGCCGATACGGTTCTGGGCCTCGAAGCGGGCGCCAATGATTATGTCTGCAAGCCGTTCCGCTTTGCCGTGCTGCTGGCACGTATTCGCGCCCATCTGCGCCAGCATGAGGCCAGCGACGATGCCGTCTTCCAGATTGGCGATTACACTTTCCGCCCCAGCTCGAAGCTGCTGGTCAATGACAAGGGCAGCAAGCTGCGCCTGACCGAGAAAGAAACCGCGATCCTGCGTTTTCTTTATCGCGCCGGCCAGCAGGTCGTCAGCCGCGAGACCTTGCTTCGGGAAGTGTGGGGCTATAACGCTCATGTGACCACTCACACGCTCGAAACCCATATCTACAGGCTGCGGCAGAAGATCGAACGCGATCCAGCCAATGCGCGTCTGCTGGTGACGGAGCCGGGCGGGTATAAACTCGTTCCTTAACCCGTTGCTGAGCTGATCCATGGCGCTCGAAGACGATCTGCGGAATCTCTCACGCGTTCCCTTCTTCGCAGCGCTGGAGCCCGATGCGCGTCGTCTCGTGGCCTTTTCGGCCGAGACCCGCATCTTGCGGGCAGGCGACGTGCTTTTCCGCAAGGGCGAACCCTCAGATGGCGCTTATGTCCTGATGCAGGGCTCGGTGGTGCTCGATGCGCAGGACAATGGTGGCGCGGATTTCGAAGTCTCGCTGCCTTACTCGCTGATCGGGGAACTCGCCCTGATCAGCGACACCGCACGCCCCGCCACCGCGATCGCTCGCGTGCCCACGACGGTTCTGAAAATTCCGCGCCGCCTATTTCACCGCGTGCTGAATGAATATCCAAGCTCCGCTCAAGCTCTGCGCCAGATGATCGAAAGCCGTCTCATAGACTTCTCACAACACCTTGATAAACTTAGAGAAGATTGGGAAACTCGGCTGCCTTAATGGTCCAGCTCAATAATGACGGGGACATGGTCTGAGGGCCGTTCCCAGCCGCGCGCCTCTTTCACAACGGTCAGGCCTTTGACGGAAGGCGCAAGTTTTTCGCTGGCCCAGACATGATCGAGGCGGCGGCCCCGGTCAGAGGCTGCCCAATCGGCTGCGCGATAGCTCCACCATGTATAGAGCTTTTCCTCCGGTGGTACGAAATTGCGCATTGTATCGACCCAGGGACCAGCGCTGATAACCTTGGTCAGCTTCTCGGTTTCAACCGGCGTGTGGCTGACGATCTTGAGCATTTGCTTGTGGCTCCAGACGTCGTGTTCAAGCGGGGCGACATTGAGATCGCCCACCACAATGGCATGTTCGCGGGCGAGCTTGGCCTTCTTCGTCCATTGCGCCATCTCGTCCAGAAAGGCGAGCTTGTGGGCGAATTTCGGATTGGCATCGGGGTCAGGCTCGTCGCCGCCAGCAGGCACGTAGAAATTATGCACGCTGATCGGGTCGCGGCCCAAAGTGCCGGCCTCAAAGGTCACGCAGATATGGCGTGCATCGCCCATTTCGCAGAAGCCGCGCTTTTCGATTTCGCCCATCGGCAGGCGGGAGGCGATGCAGACCCCGTGATAGCCCTTCTGGCCATTGATCGCGAGGTGAGGATAGCCGAGCCGCTTGAAATCGCTCGATGGAAATTCGGCATCGCGGCACTTGGTCTCTTGCAGGCAAATCACGTCAGGCTTGAAACGCTTCACGAAGTGCTCGACCAGCGGCATACGTAGCCGCACCGAATTAATGTTCCAGGTCGCAAGTTTCATGGCCATGACTTTATCCCGCCGAAAGCGGGACAGAGGTGGCATAGCGAGAGCCCGGCTGCAAGCGCGCTATCTGCCTAAAGTTCGCTGGCTACAGGTTTTGTCGGCTAATTAAATCGCTGCATATCAATTCTGAAAAGGTCCGCCGACGGCTTCGTCTTCAAGTCGTGATTGGATAGGCGTACCAAGGTCTCAAAGCCCTGCGGATCAATCACGGTCCATTGCTGCAGCACGGAACTTTGCGTATCGAAGACGAGCCGAATGCGCGATGTGCCACCGAAGGTCGCTTTGTCCTCAATGTAGATGGATGTTGTTTTGGCGTCGGTCTTTACGTCGAGAATGCGTGTGTCGCGACCAATGTCGATATCGCTTTTGAGAAGAAACTTCAGCGGCGTCTGATTGATGAAGTAGAGATCCTGCGTCGCGAGTTTTTTGTCGCGCACAGCCACCGAGGTTCCGTCTGCAATGATCTGCAAGGTTGCAGGACTTGCATATTCAAACCGCAAGCGGCCGGGGCGTTGCACATAAAGCTCGCCTTGGGTGCGTCTTCCATCGCCGCCTACTTGAATGAAATCAGCAATGAGCGTCTGGCTTGAATTGAGCCAGGCATTGGCGCGAGCGACAGCGCTCATGGCATCCTGGGTTGGAACCTTGGGCGGTGCGGCATTGCGCTCAATGGCACGTGCGGCAGGTGGCTGGGCGGCGGGTGTCGGTTGTTGAGGCGCTTGCGTCGGTGCGCGGTCACGCTGCGGTTGCAGCGGAATCGGAATTCCCTGCGCATGGACCGACAAAGGTGCGGCCAGAAAAGCCAGAAGCAGCAACAAGCGTGACAGCACGATCGTGATCCCTGTGCGAGAATGGATTCTCTAGGCTTCAGGTATGGCGAATATGAGACGCGTCAATCATCCGCGCCGGGATCAAAGGCTCCGCGATCAATGCCGCCGCCTACAAGGATCTCGCGTTTGCCCGCATGATTGGCCGGGCTGACGAGCCCTTCCTGCTCCATGCGTTCGACCAGCGAAGCTGCCTTGTTATATCCAACCGACAGGCGACGCTGGATATAGCTTGTCGAACATTTGCGGTCACGCAGCACAATCGCGACAGCCCGATCATAAAGATCGCCCGACTCTTCACCATCCATGGTGCCAGCCGCAAAGCCGCCCTCTTCGGCCTCCGCTTCATCATCAGCCGTGATGGCTTCCAGATATTGCGGTGCGCCTTGCGCCTTGAGATGAGCCACGACCTTTTCAACTTCATGATCCGAGACGAAAGGACCATGCACACGCGAGATGCGACCACCACCTGCCATATAGAGCATGTCGCCCTGGCCAAGCAGCTGCTCGGCGCCTTGTTCGCCCAGGATGGTGCGGCTGTCGATCTTTGACGTGACCTGAAAGGAGATGCGGGTCGGGAAATTCGCCTTGATCGTGCCGGTAATGACATCGACGGACGGACGTTGCGTTGCCATGATGAGATGGATACCAGCCGCACGCGCCATCTGGGCAAGGCGCTGGATTGCGCCTTCAATGTCCTTGCCCGCAACCATCATCAGATCGGCCATTTCATCGACGATCACGACGATATAAGGCAGGACCGCAAGATCCATCTGCTCTTTTTCGTATATGGCTTCGCCAGTTTCGCGATCATAGCCGGTATGGACTGTGCGCGTGATCGTTTCGCCCTTGGCAAGAGCTTCATTCACGCGGGCATTGAAGCCGTCGATGTTGCGCACACCGAGCTTCGACATTTTCTTGTAGCGATCCT
>CAZLBA010000069.1:13980-16334 GCA_964557555.1 uncultured Beijerinckia sp. | reverse complement strand
GAGTTTGCGTCAGTGGGCCCGGAGATCCCGGGGCTCGACAGCGTGCTCGAGTTGCTCGAGGTGGTCCCCTCCGAGTTCAGGCTCTACGATCCCACGGTCGCGCTCAGCCTGCTGGGTCTGAAGCTCGACGCGGAAGTGCCGATCGTCGACGGCCTGAAGCTCCTTGCCGAGGAGTTCGACCTCGATTTCTTCGAATATGTCGCGGCTGAAGCGCCCGAGGAAAGCTACATCCGCTTCAGCATCTTCGATGTGCTCCCGGATGCGGTCACCGGACTGCTCAGCTATTTCATCGACGACGGGCTCGACGCCGACGGCTTGCCGCAGCTCGATGCGCAGGGGCTGCCGGTCGGCAACTTCTTCGAGATCCGCATTCCCGAGATCGATCTGGGCGACATCACGCCGGCCTCGCTGAAGAAATACATTCCGCTCGCGCAGACGGCCTTCAAGCTCGCATCGCCGATCCTCAAGCGCTTCGGTATCGAGCTCCCGATCTCCACGCTCGATCTCGAGGAGTCGGTGGCCGAGGACTCGGCCGGCGGCGGAGCCGGAGATGACACAAGTGCTGGCGGCGCGGGTGAAGATACCGTCGAGGCCGGCGCAGGCGATGACACCACAGCCGGCGGTGCCGGTGGTGACGACACCACCGCCGGGGCTGATGGCGAGGACAGCACGGCCGGCGGCGAGGGTGGAGAGGCGGCGCCCGATACCGGCGATGATCCGCGCACCTGGACCGAGGCCGTGCAGTCGGGGGTCGGCGAGGATGCCCGCTCCGAGGTGCAGATCCTGTCGCTCGAGCGGGTCCCCGCACCAGCCCTCGAAAAGGCGACTGTCAGCACAGCCGGTTGGGTCGGCATCACGGAAGCCAGCGCCGGCGCGAGTACCGGGACTCCCGGCATTTCGATCACCTTCAAGGCGCGGTTCGTCAGCCAGGAATTCAAGGTCTGGCTGGGCAATGACAGCGCGAATGGCGTGATCGGCCTGTTTGCCGGTCGTGACGACGCCCGCACGATCACCGAGCTCAAGGCGGCCTACGCAAAGCTCCTCAATGGCAAGATCGACGGCATTGCAGTCCGGTCAAGCGACATCATCGTCACCAAGGATCCGACCCTGACGGGCGAGAGCGTCCGCTTCCTGGTCAGTTTTGGTGGCGCGCTGCAGGGCAAGGCGATTCCGCCCACCGGCTTCGGTTTCCATCTGGGCAGCGCCAAGCCCAGCAGCACCGGTTTCATCCACAAGCGCGTCACGCTGCCCGGCAATCTGGTGCCGGAGCAGCAGCGGATCAGTATTGCCCCGGCGGCTCAGGGCAGCTACCAACTCTCCCTCACGATCGACGGCAAGACCCGGCTGACCGGCGACATCCCGTTTGGCGCGAGCGCGGCCACGGTCCAGACCGCCTTGAACAAGGCCCTCGCGGCTGACGGGACCGTCAAGGTCACCGGGGATGCCGCGGCCCTGCTGGTCGAATTCGGCGGAGCACTGGCTGGTCGCAATCTCTCGCTCCTCGAGGCCCTGGTCACCCCGCCGGCCCTGGCACTGGCCGAGCCTGAGCCGATGAGCTTCACCCTGAGCCTGGGCAAGCGCATGACGACGGCGCCGATCCCGGTGCTCGAGATCGGCGAGTCCGCGAACGAGCACCAGGTCCTCAACATCCAGAATGGCCATCAGTCGGCCGGCCAGAAATACACGCTGCGGTTTGGCGACCGTTCAACGGAACTGCGTTTTTCCGCCAACCCCGAATTCGACGCGAAGACGATCCAGTCGGCCCTTGGCGCCTGGGTGGGTGCGGCCAATGTCAGTGTGCGATTCGATCCAGCCTCGCGGGTGGGCTGGAATTTCGATATCCGCTTTGCCAAGGGGGCTGGCGCCAAGGATCAGCCCCAGGTCAGCGCCACCCGGGTCGACAAGTCATCGACGCTGCTGTTCAGCAGTCGGACGGTTGCCGAAGGCCGCGCGGCCGCGACTGCCGACGACCAGGCGGCGCTGATCGAGGCCGCGCTCGAGGCAACGCTTGGCGCCGACACGTTCACGGTCGCCGCGCAGGATGACGGCACCTATCGCATCGATTTCGACGGCCGCTACGCGCGGGCCAATATTGACGAACTGCTTCCGACTTCGCTTGCCGAGACGCTGTCGACGGCGATCGACACGCTGCAGCACGGCAGCATCGCGACCGGGCCCGGCTACACGATCGCCGTCCCTGGTGCCGATGCCGGGGCGGAGGCATTCGATCTGCGTGTGACGATCGATGGCGTGGCCTACGAGGCAACCGGACTGGCCCTTTCAGCCACCGCAGCGCAGATCCGTGCCGCGCTGGTCGGCGCCTTGTCGGCCGACGGCGTCCGGCTCGATGCCGA
>CAZLBA010000069.1:9969-13880 GCA_964557555.1 uncultured Beijerinckia sp. | reverse complement strand
TGGCAGTCGCAGAATGTCCTGTTCTCCGCGATCGACGCCTTGCTCGGCACCAGCATCGGTGATGCCAATCCCTCCGAGGTGATGGCCTACATCGATGCTTCCGATGTGGATGCGGCCGGGGCGATTGCGGTCCATGCCGCGAATGACGCGATCATCCGCGCCAAGGTATCCAACGAAACCAGTTCGGCGCTCGCTCCGCCCGAGCCACCGCTCGCAGCGGCGACCGACGCGGCAGGTGGCGACGCTGCCGGAGGTGCTGCGACTGGCGGGGCTGCAGGAGCGACAGGCGCGACAGCGTCCAAACCCAAGGAAACCTCAGCCGGTTTCGTGCTCGCCAGCAACATGGTCAACGGCGGCGCCCAGGCCTTCATCCGCGGCGATCAGCAGGAGATCACTGCGCAAGGTGGCGGCGTGTCGACCGAGGCCGTCGACGAGGCTCGGATCTTCTCCAATGTGAGCCTGTCAGCGACCACCGGCGAGGAGAGCGAACTGGCGCTGGCGACCCGTGCAGTCGTCAACCTTTTTGGCCTCACCTACAGTGACCGCTCCGGGGTCCAGGAACTGAAATTCGGCGATCGGGTGCGCATCGGCGGACACGCCTACACCCAGTTCGATCGCCCCGAGGAGTTGCAGAACGGCGAGCGGGTGCTGATGCAGTCGGGCGCCGGCGGCGCCGAAGCGGGAGCCCTTTACGAATTCATCGGCGAGGAGCCGATCGAGGACGTCCGTTTCGAGAAGCAGGATTTCACCGACGATACGCTCTGGAAGAAGGTCGCAGGCGACCCCGCGCTCGTCTATATCTTCAAGGGCACCTCGAACGGCCAGCCAGTCGACCTTGCGCAGGAGGACTATACCGACACCGGCCGCTGGCTCGCACTCGATCTCGACACCATCGTCGAATATGCGGCAGCGGGCGCCGATGCGCTGGGCGGCGGCTCCGGTGAAGGCACCGGCATCGGTGGCCTCGTGGTGCGCAACGATGTGCGCAGCGACGTCAAGTCCTTCCTCCAGGGGCTCACGATCACGGCCGCTGGCGATGTGTCGATCGTGGCCGAGAAGACCGCGTCGATCGTCTCGGAGAACGAGAGCACGGTCAAGGTGGGCGGCACCGGCGCGAACGTGATGATCGCGACCAACACGGTGCTGGGCGATGCGCTCGCCTGGGTCGACGACAGCACGGTGAGCACCGAGATCGAGGAAGAAGGCGAGGATGAGGCCGGGGAAGGGTCCGAGGAGCAGGATGACACGGGCGACGGCGGATCGGGCGATGAGCTGTCGGGTCAGGCGATCGACAATCCGGGCGAAGAGGACGCCGATCCGAACGACGACATCTACACCGACACCTCGGTTGGCGAGGAGGTGACCGACGAAACGGATTCGGCTGAAGACGACACCGAGCCCGAGGCGCTCTTCGAGGAGGCCGAGATCGACGAATCGGCCGATGACGACGACTCGTCGGCGGTCGAGGACGAAGAGACCGCCGCAGACGAGGAAGACGGGCCCGGCGACGGCACGCTCAAGGTGCGCGCGAGCAACGACTCCTCCATCGTCGCGAGCACGGCGAGCAAGGTGCAGGCGACGACCTCGGTCGGTGTGGTCCTGGCTTTTAACACCATCGGCTATCTCCCGCAGAACCTGCTCGCCAACATCGCCGACAGCGTGCTCGGCACCTCCTTCGGCGATCAGAGGCGGGCGGCGACCAGGGCCTGGGCCAACAACAGTGCCTTCGACGTCTCGGGCGGCGTCGAGATCAGTTCGCAGTGGGACGGAGCGATCGAGGCGGTTGTCGAAAATTCCGCGCTTGCGCTCAAGGTCGATACGGGTGCGGCTGCGGCGACCGACGGAGCCCAGGGCGGCGCGCCCGCCACGAGCACCAAGACCATCAGCGTGGCCCCGGTGGTCGCGATGAACCGCATCGCCGCCGACACCAAGGCGTCGATTGAGCAGGCCAAGGAATCGACGGCGGGCGGCGACATCGTGGTCGAGGCGGTCTCGAGCACGACGATCAATGCCGAAGTGTCGGCGAGCGCGATCAGCGTGGCTGCGAGCACGACCGGTGACGCCAAGTCGATTTCGGTGGGCCTGTCGCTGTCGAGGAACGACATCGACAGTGGCGTCCAGTCCTTCATCGCCGCAGCCGACGGTACCCGGCATGCCGAGCGTCCTGTCATCACCTCGACGAGCGGCGAGATCCGTATCGGCGCCTGGCGCAACGCCGAGATCACCGCCAACGGCACCGCCACCGCAGTGGCGATCGCAGCCAGCCCCAAGGGCGGTCCGGCGGTCGCGGGCGGCGGCACGCTCGCCTTCAACCGCATCAGTGGCAACACGGACGCCTACGCGCGTCAGGTGGTGCTGGTCACCGAAGGAGACAGCGAGGACGCAGGCGATACGCTCGGTGATGTGACGGTCCGCGCTCAGGATGGCGCCGAGATCAACGCCTATCTGAGGTCTGTTGCGGCTGCCGTGAGTATCGGCGGCCAGTCGGTCAAGGCCTTGGCGCTGGGCCTGTCCGTGGCGCGCAACATCATCGGACAGACGGCTCAGCCGATTTCGCTCACCGGCGTGCTGCGTGCGTCGGACTATCAGGGGGTCAAGGACAAGCCGCTGCTCACCGAACTTTCGAAGGGCAAGCGCGTCCTGGTCGACACGCAGCTGCTGGGGCGCGAGGTCTACGAGTACATCGGTGAGGACCTCAAGAACGCCAAGGGCATCCTGCTGCACACCCAGAACTACTCGGATGAGTCGCTCTGGAAGCTGATCAGCTATGCGCCATCGATTGCGGGCACCCGTGCCCGGCTCGATCGCACCGATGTCGAAGCAGCTGGCGACCTGCGGCTGCGGGCAGTGTCTCGTGCCGGCATCGAAGCGACCGTGCTCGCCGGTGCAGCGGCGATTGCAGCTGGTGCCCAGGGCTCGACGACCGTCAGTGCGGCCGGCGTTTATGCCGAGAACCGGATCTACTCCGCCACCGAGGCGCTGATCGTCTCGCCCTCGCAGTTCCCCGCAGCCGAGATCAGCGCGACCAGCGCCTCGATCGTCGCTGAGACCCGCAATTCGATCGACGCGATCGCCGGCGCGGCGGCGGTTGCAGCCTCGCTTGCGGGTGGTGGCAGCGGCCTGTCGGTCTCGATCGGCCTGTCGCTCGCCTTCAACAGCATCGATGCCGATGTGCTGGCCCGGGCGAGCAACGCGACGATCACCACCACCGATGGCAGCCTCGAGTTGCGCGCGCGCTCGGCGGGTCTCGATGAACTGCCGCCTTTCCTCTGGGAAGACTTCGAGGAGGCCGGTATCGACGAGCAGGCGCTCAATGCGGCTGCGAACGAGGGCCCCTCCAGCTACACCTCCGATGAAGGTCAGACCTGGGACTACCTGCCCGGCGATGGCGAGACGCTGTTGCATGCCGGGGATCGGCTGCGTGCGGCCGATGGTTCGATCTGGAAATACACCGGCGATGACGGCAAAGAAATCGATCTCACAGAGGACTTTGATCCTTCGGCCGAGGACGAGTGGGAGGAGGTCGAGTCCCCCACCTACACGCTGAAGAGCGGCTACACCGTTCGGGTCGACGAGCGCCATGAATACGGCGGGGAGGCCGGTCGGGTCTACCGCTTCATCGGGGGCGATGTCGATTTCACCACCGCTGATGGCGAGGTGAGCCTCAGCGAGGGTCGTCTGGTGCGGATCGCAGGCGGATACGAGGAACCCGCCTGGATCGGGCGGGTCTTCGAATACAAGGGCGCCGACGGCGAGGTCGACCTCGAGAGCACCGATTTCCAGGATGAGGAGCTCTGGACCGAAAAGACTTATGAGGAGGAAGAGGTCAAGCTCTGGCAGGAGGACTACTCGGACGAGTCGCGCTGGGAGCTCGCCGAGGAATTCGCCGATCCGGAGACGGCGACTGCGCT
>CAZLBA010000069.1:5779-9869 GCA_964557555.1 uncultured Beijerinckia sp. | reverse complement strand
GTGTCGGTGGCCGCGTCGGCGGCGATCGGGGTGGCGGCGGGCGGCTCCGGCCTCGCCTTCAGCGGCGCGGGCGCGGTCGCCGTCAATGCGCTCCGCGGTTCGACCGATGCGCTCCTCGAGAACAGTACGGTCGAGGCGGCGGGCGATGTGACGCTCTCGGCCCGGTCCGAATCGCGGATCGCCGCGACCATTGCCGCGCTGTCGATTGCGGTGGCTGGCGGTAGCGGCAACGGGGTCGGTGCCTCGATCGGCATCTCGGTCGCGCGCAATCTGATCGGCTCCGAGGGCTTTGGTCTGCAGGCGGACGATGCGATCGCCACCGTGCGCGCGCTGATCACTGACAGTGATGTCGCGGCTGAAGGCGACCTGACCCTGTCCGCGCTCTCGACCCAGAGCATTGATGCGCTGGTCTTTTCCGGTTCGGCTGCGGTGGCGATCGGCGGGGGTACCGGGCTTGCGGCGAGCGGTTCGGGCGTCTGGGCCGAGAATCAGATCGGTGTGCGCACCCAAGCCGGGGTCGACACCTTCGGTGAGCCCGGTGATCGCGACAGCGCCATCAGCGCGGCCAGCGTGTCGGTGCTCGCCGCCGACCAGTCGTCGATTGTCGCCTTCGCGGGCGCGGCCTCGGTCGCGATCGCCTTCGGCGGCGGCACCGGGGCGGCGCTGTCGATCGGCGTTTCGCTCGCGCGCAACCTGATCGACGGCGTGACCCTCGCCGGCATCAAGGGCGCAGAACTCGATTCGTCGGGCGCGATCGATGTGATTGCGGTGTCCGAATCGAGCATCGAGGTGTTCGCACTGGCTGCATCAGCGGCGGTCGGTCTGGGTGGCGGCACTGGTGTCGGCATCAGCGGCGCGGGCGCCTCGGCGCTCAATATCCTGCTCTCCGACACGCTCGCGCGGGTCGAGGACAGCGCGCTGGCGGCCGGCGCGGCAGTCACGGTCGATGCCTCCTCGGCAAGCCTCATCAACGCGACCATCATCTCGGCCTCGATCGGCGTGGGCGCAGGTGGTGGGGTCGGTGTGGGGGCCTCGATCGGCGTGTCGATCGCCCGCAATTTTGTCGGTTACAACCCCTACGAGGTCGACGAGGACGAGGTCACCTGGTTCCAGGGTACCGACAACCCCGAGCGGGTCGCGAAGGGCGACAAGGTGCTGATGGGTCCTCGCTCGGGCGCGCGTGCAGGCGAGGTCTACGAATACATTGGCGACGACGATATCGAGCGCGAGGACGCTGACGAGGACGGCACGCCCGACGACATCTTCATCACGCAGGATCTGTCTGATACCTCGAAGTGGAAGGTGGTCCTGACCCGTTCGGCCAACGAGATCCAGGCGGTGATGACAGGGTCCTCGCTGGTGCGATCCGAGTCGGTCGAGACATCGGGTGACGCCGAGACCAGCGAGACCAGCGAAGAGCCGGCCGCGCCGGAGGTCGTCGACCTGAACATCCGGGCGACCAACCGGCAGTTGATCGAGTCGACGGTCTTTGCGGGCTCGGTTGCGGCCTCGGCGGGCGGTTCGGTCGGTGTGGCTGTCAGCGGTGCCGGCGGATCGGCAACCAACCGGATCAACACCGAGACGCTCGCGGCCCTGCGCGACACCACCCAGGACCTGGGCCAGGACGGGGTCGACATTGACGGCAGCCTGTCCGTCCTTGCGTCCGATGAGGCGGTGATCAGCTCGTCGGTGATGGCTGTCTCCGTCGCGGCGGCTTTCGGTGCCTTCGGCGGTTCCTTGGCGATCGGCGTCTCGCTCGCCGACAACTCGATCGATGGCTCGGTGCGAGCGCTGATCGATCGCGCCGCGGTTGCGGTGCAGGGCTCGATCGAGGTGCTCGCGACCGACCGGCCGGCGATCGAGTCCTGGTCCACGGCGGTCGCCGTCGCGATCACGGGCGCTGTCGGCGTGGCCTTTGCCGGTGGCGGCGCCAATTCCTACAACACCGTGACCACGGTCGTCGAGGCGCTGATCGACCGCTCGGGCAGCAGCCCGATCGCAGGCGGTATTGGTTTTGGCTGGTCCTCGATCTGGGCGACCGAGGGTGTCAGTGTCAAGGCACTCAGCGATATCGATCTCTACAACGAGGTGTTCGCCGCGGCGGCGAGTTTCGGCCTGATCGCGGCGGCCGCTGCTGGCACCCAGACCGAAAACTTCATCGGCTCGCAGGTGACAGCTGAGGTCTCCCGCACCGAGCTCGCGACCGGCTCCGAGGGCGAGGTCGTCATCGATGCTCGCGCAGAGCAGGGCTCCTGGGGCGAGGCGCATGCGCTGTCCGTCAGCTCCGGCGCATCGGTCGGGGTGTCTTCGGTCACCACCACCGATGTATCGATCATCCGCGCCGGGCTCGGCGACGATGTGTCGCTCGAGGCTGCGGCGCTGCGCATCACTGGCTATGCCCGGGATGACATCGGCCAGCTCGCCACCGCCTCCAGCGGGGGGCTGTTCGTTGGCGTTGCCGGCGCTGACTCCACGATCGCGATTCGCGGCGAGGCGCTCGCCGGAGTGGGCAGCCGCAACCGCATCGTTGCCGACACCGTGTCCATCACGTCCGAGCGCGAGCAGTTCTTCGACGCGCGTTCCGAAAATCTGGCGATCGGTGGCATCGCCTCCGGCAGTGGCGCGGCGATGACCAATGTGCTCTCCGGCGCCTCCGAGATCGTGATCGGCAGCGACTCGAAGATCGACGCGACGACCGTCTACATCCGCGCCAAGAACCTCGCCGAAAAATCCGGCATGTCGGCCGATCATGATTCGCTCGATTCGACCTCGGCGGGCCTGGGTTCGATCAGTGCGCTCTTGATCAACACCGCCCTCGGTTCGGCAGCCGACCGGTTCGGCTCGCGGGTCGCGATCGGTTCGGGCACCGAGATCACGACCTCGGCCGATACCGCGACAGGCGCGACGCTCGATATCAGCACCTACACCAAGGCGCGGCTGATCGACAAGGTGCGCGTCGATGGCTACGGCGGCCTTGCCATCAATTTCGGTCTGGTCAACCAGACCGCCAACACGGTGTCCGGCATCGACGTGACCGGCGCCAAGCTGCGCAATTTCTCCGGCGAGCTGATGCTCGCGACCCGTACCGATGCCGATGTGTCAGCCGCGGTCAACGTCGGTTCGGGCGGCGCGATCGGTGGCGCCAATGCCAACGCTTTCTCGGATCTGTCGAGCGACAACACGATTTCGGTGACCGGTTCCGAGCTGTTCGGTACCGATGTCAAGCTGCGTTCGGGCCAGGACGCCAATCGCGTCTCGAACATCCTGCGCAGCACGGCGCGGGCCGACATGAAGCTGGTCGCGCTCAACGGCCTGAGCATTCCTGTCGTTGATTCGAAGGTCGAGGAGATCAACCAGGTCCGGCTCAATGCCGACACTTCAGTGCGGGCGGTGAAAGACATCGAGCTGATGGCCGAGCCAGGGATCGGCGGCTCGGGTCGCGCGGTCGAGGCGGGCACCTATCTGAACCTCGCCTTGCCGCCTTATGGCGGGAGCCTGGACGGCAACGGCACCGTGACCAGCCTCAACCGGGTCGAAATCGCTGACAGCGCCGAGCTCGAGGCGGGCGTCAACTACAAGACCCAGATGCTGATCCGACCGATCACGGTCGACGGCAAGCTCGACAGCCCCTATGACCTTTCGGTCGCCAATCCCCCGAGCTTTGACCGCAGCCGACTCGGTCAGGAGCTGAACGAGGCCGAGAAGCTCGCGTTGGGCCTTGACCCCCTGCAACGCTACGAATTTGCGGTGCTCGACCTCGACACCGTCGCGGTGGGCGTGTCCGCCGGCACGATCGTCGAGGCGGTGCCTGGTGCCGGCAAGACGGTGGCCGGAAAGCGTTTTTATCAGTACTCGCCATCAGCCGGCGCGGCGCTCGCCGACAACAATCGCAAGCTCGATGTCGAGGATTTCACCAACAGTCGGCTGTGGACGCCGGTCGAGCCGACGGTTCAACTCAGCGCGTCCTCGTTCCTGGTACCGGTTGCTCAGGATGCCTTGGTCCGCACCGCCGATGGCGGCTGGTACAAGCGGGTCGGGTTGGCGACCGTGGTCAGCGCCGGTGAGAGTTTCAGCGGCACAGGCTGGCTCG
>CAZLBA010000069.1:4009-5679 GCA_964557555.1 uncultured Beijerinckia sp. | reverse complement strand
CTGGCGAGCGGCCGCACCGACGTCTTCAACAAGGAAATGGTGTCGATGCCGGCGGGCGCGACCTGGTTCATGGGCCAGCGCTTGGGTGCGGCGCCGGATGCAGCCGGCACGAGCGTGATCCGGGTGACCCAGGACGCCTTCCCGAACGACTGGTACGACGTCGGTTCCCTGCAGATCCCCGATGCGCCTCAGGACCTCTATGTGCGCGGCAGGATCTCCAATGCGGACGGCGCGCTCTTCCTCACCAACATGGAAGGCAGCATCAACGTCACCGGCGAGCTGCGCGCCGCCACGGTCAACCTGACTGCGCTCGGCGACTTCAATCTCGTCAGCAAGGACTGGTATCACACCGGCGCCGATCCGGCGCAGTACCTGAACTGGCAGGCGATCTACGGTAATTCCCTCTTTAACCCCTTCGGCCTGCGAGCTAGCAGCTACTCCTACGCGGGCGATCAGGACAGCGAATTCATCGAGGACCAGATCTTCCAGAGTGGGCAGAAGACGCCAACCATCTTCGCGCTGGGCGAGATCAATATCAATGCCCGCTACCTCAATGTGAACGGGCTGATCCAGTCGGGCGTCGATAGCATCGATCTCACCTTCACCCCCGATTTCAGGCCCAGCCGCACGACCAATTTCCTCGACAGCCAGGGCAAGCCGATTGCCGGCATCCAGTTCGGTGGCGAGGGCAACCATGTGTCGGTGGACGGCGCCTTCGACGCCTCGCGCGGCCTGATCCTGCTCGACCCGATCAAGCCCACGGCCGGCGTGATCAACCTGACCGGCCAGATCGTCAGCACCGGCAATGGTGCCTTGCGAGTCGCGAGCGGCTATGCAGCGGTCAACATCGTCAACCAGACCGGCTATCGCCTCGCGGTCGACACGATCGACGTCTCCGAAAACCGCGTCGGCCGGATCAGCATCACCGATACCGACAACCTGACCCAGGAACTCTGGACGGTCGCGGACGGGCTCTTCGAGCGCAAGCGGATGCAGGGTCAGCTGAGCACCAGCGGCGGTGTCAACAGCATCACCTACACCGAGGTGCCGGGCTCTGGACTCAGCGGTGTCAACGCCGACCGCAGTTCGCCCGACTACCAGCCGATCTACTACCAGCCCGAGCAGGGGCGTTACTACGTCTGGCTGGCCGGCCAGGCCAAGACCCGGACCACGATCAATGTCTACGAGCAGAACAGCTTCAATCTGCTCGGCTGGGACTGGGACTGGCTCGCCGCCGACGCCGAGGCCAAGTCCACCAGCACCAAGTTTACCGACGGCCAGCCTCTGGGGGCTGGCCAGCTGCTCGTCGAGGCCGGCTCCAGTACGACCGATGCGATCGATGGTGACGAGTACTTCGTCGCGATCTACGAACAGAAGGCCAATCCCTCGGTCAAGCTGATCAAGGACCAGTCACTGGTCCGTGATGTCTTCACCAACAAGCTCTATCGCTATGTCGGCACGACCGGCGATGTCGCCTTCCCGATCACCGATTTCAGCGCGACCGAGACCTGGACTCTGGTGACGACCCTGACCGGTGGCGCGAAGCCCACGACCGCCGACGTCGACAAGAAGGCCCTCTATCCCGACAAGTCCGAGTTCTGGTTCCCGATCCGCAGCTACGAATCGAACAAGGTCAAATACAACGGGACCGACTGGAAGCCCGCCAAGGC
>CAZLBA010000069.1:0-3909 GCA_964557555.1 uncultured Beijerinckia sp. | reverse complement strand
GCGCTCGAGGTCAGTGGCGAGGTGGTGTTCTCGGGCGCGGTGCCCGACATCAAGGCCAATGATGACGTGACGATCCGGGTCAAGGATCCGCGCGGCAAGCTCAACGTCGTGGCGACCGGTAATGTGACGATCGAGCAGATCGATAATCGCAACCGCGAGTTCCCGGTCCGCATTGGCCAGATCATTGCCGCCCGGTTCGAGTTCAACGGCCAGCCCTTGAAGGCCGGCGAGATGCTCGATCGCTACGAGGATCTGACGCTGACAGAGGCCTTTGATGTGCAGGTGCTGTCGACCGATGGCGTGCGCGGCATCGGTTCGTCCTCGCGGATCATCGGCGCGGCCATCGAGATCGATGGCGGCACCGGCCTGGTGGTGGCCAACCTCGACAGCGCTGCGGCCGGCGAGGGCGGCGTGGCGGCGCGCGCGGCGGGCAGCGTCAGCCTCGTCGAGCAGCGCGGCGATCTGCGGCTGATCGCGCCGAGCGCCTGGGAGGGCAGCGCGTCGATCGTGGCGGGCCGAGAGATTCAGGGCGCCGGCGGCACGGTATCTTTCGAGGCTCAGGATGTCACGCTGGAGGCCCGCAGGGGCGCGATCCTTGACGGTCTTGGCGAGCTCGGTACATTGACCGAGGAGCGTCTCGCCGGGCTGAATCAGTCCGTGCGCTCCAGCGACTCGGCGGCCATCGAGAAGCAGTTCGGCAGCAGCGCCGCGATGGACGAGTATGGTCGCTATCCGCTCGACCCGACGGTCGTGGCGCGACTCTTTCCGCACATGAATATCGCGCTGCCCGCGGGCAGCGGCAGTGCCGAGGCCCTCAACGTGGTCGGCCGCAATCTGACGCTGATCTCATCGGGCGGGCTGTCTGGTGCGCCGGCGACCCAGCAGAGTGGTGAAGTGTCGTTGATCGCGCAGTATCAGCCCTCGGGCTTGCTGTCTGGCAGCGATCCGATCGACGCCTCGACCCTGGCCTCCGGGGTCAAGGCGACCCCGCTGGTGCAATCGGTACCCGCCAGTCGTTCATCCGCCGAGGCCTGGCCTGCCTTCGACAACGAGGTCTCGTCCGAGCTCGACGGCAGCCGCTATCTCGCGTTCTCGCTGGCGCCGGTCGCCACGATGAGCGGCGAGCGACTGCTGCGCGTCGCGACGATCGAGCTCGACACCATCAGTCATTCGGGCAAAGGCGCTCGCTACGCGGCCCTGCGCCACAGCGCTGACGGCTTTGCGTCGACCACCACGATCGAACTCGATCCGCAGGCGGCAGGCGAGACCTGGCGATTCGATCTGGGCGATCTGGAGATCACGGCTGAGACCGAGTTCCGGATCTACGCCTGGGGGATGGAGGCGGCATTCGGCACCGATGGCGAGCTGCTCGCTGGCGACGCCGAGGACCTCGCCGGCGAGGGGCTGAGGGTTTTCGGTCTGGTCGAGATGGCGCCGCCGGTCGCCGTGGATGCGGGCATTGGCATGGCCGAAGCCCGCGTGTCGATCTGGCAGCCCGGCCGTTATGCGGATCTTCCGGCGTCGCAGCGCGCGCTGCTCGCACGGGCGACGGTCGACGACATCGTCGAGACCCGCTATCAGCGCTGGGAGTACCTGGGGTCAGACACCACGCTGGACCTCGCATCCGAGTATCTGTTCACGCGTCCCGACCTGTGGCGCCGGGTCGGCCTCGATGAGGTGGCGGCGCACGACCTGCCGGTGCTCGACTCGGCGATGGGCGTGAGCGAGGTCGTGACCGGTCAGTGGGTGGAAGATCGCCGCGATCTGCAGTTCGTCTCGATCAAGATCAATGACGATCTCGACATCCAGGCGAGCGGCATGGTCGCGATCGCCTCGGATGGTGAGGTGATCGTCCGCGTCGAGGGCGATCTGCAGATCGACAACGGCAGCCGCTCGGGTCTGCTCGCGAGCGGCATCCAGGCTGCCGGCGAGCTGAGGCTCGAGGCCTCTGGCTCGATCTACGCGGTCGATCACCCCGCACTGCCAGACGCACCCCTGATCGCGGGTGGCGACCTCACCCTGATCGCCGAAGGACTCGATAATGGCGAGGGCGAGGCGTCGCTGTTCGGAGGTGGCGTCTATCTAGCGGCTGGCAGCGACGGCGAGATCGTCGCGCGGGCGCTGCGCTTCGATGCGCCGGTCGCCTCGGTGCTGCGGGTCGAAGCCGCCGGCAACGTCAACCTGGAAAAGCTCTCCCGCGAGTCGCGCGACGAAAACAGCTCCCTCTACACCAGCGGCATCCTCGCGGGTGGGACGCTGACCCTGCGCGTGAGCGACGGCAACCTGCTCGGTTCGACCCGTCCCTGGGACCGGCAGGCGCTCCACCTGGCCGGGACCACGGTATCGCTTGAGCTGCTCGATACGCCGGATAGCCCCTTCTCGTCAGTCGCGATCGGCACGCGGCTTGATCCGCTGCGCATCGATGCGGACACCCTGCAGGCGCGCACCCGCACCGCGGGTGCGTCGATCATCGCGCTCGACGATATCGATGATCTGGTGATCGATGGCTCCGGCTGGAGCAGTTCCTCGGGTGAGGCGATCCCGGGTGGCCTACGGATCGCCTACGACGGCATGATCATGGTCCGCGCCCAGGACGACCTGACGGTCCGCGGGCTGGTCGAAATGAGTTTCGACCCGCTGGGCGCGGTGGTGCTCCAGTCGGTCGAGGGACAACTCGATGTCGATGGCGGCGAGTTGCTGATGGGTTCGGGCAGCCTGAGCCTGCTCGCCGGTGGCGATGTACTGCAGCGTGGCGGTTCGCGGATCTCCAATCCCAACAGCCATCCATCCGGCAGCGGTTCCATCGATATCGAGGCGGGGGGCCGATTCGTCCAGGAGGCGCGCAGCACGATCAGCACGCTGGGTAGCCGGGCCGGCAATATCCGCATCGCTGCTGGCAGTGACATCGTGGTGTCCGAACTGGATGCCGGCTCTGGCCGCATCGGTCTGCAGTCGGCGTCGGGCAGTCTGCTCGAGGCACCCACCCTCGTGACGCCCGACCAGACCCGCTTGCCGGCGGGCAGCGCCGCAGGTCTCAATCTGAGCGCTGCCGAGATCGCGATCGAGGTCGCCGGCGCAGTGGGCGGGGTCGGTCGTCATCTGGCACCGATCGGTCTCTCGACCGGACGACTGGCCGTTGCAGCGCCCGGTGGTGCGGCGATCACCGCGCAAGGCTCGGTCGTGATCGGCGAGGTGTCAGTCCAGGCGCGACGGATCGATTTTGCCCAGGCCGGGAGCGCCCGCGCGCTGCCCGCCATGACCGTCGCCGGGATCAGTGCTGGCCTTGCGCCTTCAGCGCTCGAGCAGCGCGTCGCGGCCGCATCGGTCGACGCGCTCGCGGTCGCGATGCTGCCGCTGGAGGGTGAGGATTCCTTGCTCGAGGACAATGACTTCGCCGAGGGCGATGATCTGTACCTCGTGACCGGCGATGACCCGGCCGTGGAGCCCACGGTTTGGGGAGAACTGGCCTATGCGGGCCCGAGCCGCAGCGCCGACGGCTCCTTCACGTTGCGGGTTGC
The DNA here is from genome assembly GCA_964557555.1 of uncultured Beijerinckia sp. Taxonomy (GTDB): domain Bacteria; phylum Pseudomonadota; class Alphaproteobacteria; order Rhizobiales; family Beijerinckiaceae; genus Terripilifer. Next base: position 391 of record CAZLBA010000069.1, on the reverse strand, counting down.
ATCGGTTCAGGCGGGGCTGTTCGGCGGCGGCGATGCCGGCCACCTCAGCATCGAGGCTGGAATCAGCGTCATTGGCGGAGGGCATCTGCTGCTCGAGGCCGATGGTGACTTGCGCCTGCGCGACGGCTCGAGCATCGAGCTGCGCGGCGGACCGGACGGACCATCCGGGAGCCTGAGCCTGATTGCCGGTCTCAGCCTGCCCCTGGGGGCGGGCACCACAATCCTCACTGAGGGCGGGGATATCGACCTCGAATCGCGTGCAGGCGCACTGACGATGGCGGCCCAGCGGCCTGCAGTCGACGAGGACGAAGTCGAGCGCTGGGCCGCGTTCAGCCGGGCCGATGCTCAGCCCAACCCGACAGCGGCGACCGATGTGCCCGGCGCGCTGATC
>CAZLBA010000068.1:8306-16584 GCA_964557555.1 uncultured Beijerinckia sp. | reverse complement strand
TGGCAGTGCTTGAATTTCTTGCCCGACCCGCAAGGGCAGGGCTCGTTGCGGCTGACATGGCCCCAGGTCGATTGATCCTGAGGATCGCGTGTCACGCGCGCTGCCAGTTGCGGTGCTACAGCCTGAGGGGCGAGGCCGCCTGCGGCGATCATGGCATTGATATTGTCGAGCGCGGCCTGATCCTGCTGCTGTTGCTTTTCATAAGCTTCCAATTCGGCCGGGTCGAATGCCACCTCGATGCGCATCAGCTGTTGTGTTGCACTCTCATGCCACTGATTGATCAGCGTATGGAAGAGGTCGAAAGCCTCTGACTTATACTCATTCAGCGGGTCGCGCTGCGCATAGCCACGCCAGCCGATGACCTGACGCAGATGGTCGAGCATCACGAGATGCTCGCGCCAGTAATGGTCGAGCACTTGCAGCACGATCTGCTTCTCAGCAAAGCGCATCAAAGCGGGCGTGTTCTTCTCAACACGCGCGGCGTAAGCCTCATCCGCCGCCTTGTGAAGGCGCTCGGTGATTTCTTCTTCACCAATGCCTTCTTCCTTCGCCCAATCCGCAATCGGCAGATCGAGATTGAGCTTTTCGCGCACATCATCTGCGAGGCCCGAAACGTCCCATGCTTCCGCATAGCTGTCACGCGGAATATGGGCTGTCACCAGATCATCGATGACATTGCCGCGCATATTGGCAACGGTCTCTTCGAGCGATTCTTGCGCCATCATGTCGCGGCGCTGTTCGAAGACCACCTTGCGCTGGTCATTCATCACATCATCATATTTGAGGATGTTCTTGCGGATGTCGAAGTTGCGTGCTTCGACCTTCTGCTGTGCTTTTTCAAGCGCCTTGTTGATCCAGGGATGGACGATGGCTTCATCTTCCTTGAGGCCAAGACGCGTCAGCATCGTGTCCATACGCTCAGAGCCGAAGATGCGCATCAGGTCATCTTGCAGCGACAGGAAGAATTTGGAGCGGCCCGGATCGCCCTGACGACCGGAGCGGCCGCGCAGCTGATTGTCGATGCGGCGGCTCTCGTGACGTTCGGTTCCGATGATGTAGAGACCGCCAGCAGCCTTGGCCTGATCGCGGAAGGTGGCGACCTCGGCGCGGATCTCAGCTTCCTTGGCGTCGCGCGCGGGGCCAGCTTCCATGCCGGCACATTCATGTTGCACGCGCATATCGGCATTGCCGCCAAGCTGAATATCCGTACCGCGACCGGCCATGTTGGTGGCGATGGTGATCGCGCCGGGCACGCCAGCTTCTGCGACGATATAAGCCTCCTGTTCATGGAAGCGCGCATTGAGGACGGCAAACAGCTTTGATGGCTTGCCAGCGCGTGCAGCCGCATAAAGCTTTTGCAGCGCTTGCGGGTCTTCAAAGTTGATCAGCTTGTAGCCATTCTTTTGCAAGAAGTCCGCGAGCTGCTCAGACTTCTCGATTGAGGTCGTGCCCACCAGCATGGGCTGCATGGTCTGATTGGCAGCTTCGATCTCGCGCAGAATGGCGCGCAGTTTTTCTTCACCGGAGCGATAGACCTCGTCATCTTCGTCGAGCCGCTGCACCGGGCGATTGGTGGGAATTTCCACCACGCTGAGACTATAGATCTCGGCAAATTCATCCGCTTCCGTCGCAGCCGTGCCGGTCATGCCGGCAAGCTTCTTGTAGAGACGGAAATAGTTCTGGAAAGTGATGGAGGCGAGCGTCACATTCTCCGGCATCACCGTGACATGTTCTTTCGCTTCCAAAGCCTGATGCAGCCCTTCCGAATAACGGCGACCGGGCATCATGCGGCCGGTGAACTCGTCGATGATGACGACTTCGCCATTGCGCACGATATAATCCTTGTCGCGCTGGAAGAGTGTATGCGCCTTCAGGGCCTGCTGCACGTGATGCACGATCGTGACATTGGCCGCATCATAAAGCGAACCTTCGCGCAGAAGGCCGGTCTCAGCCAGCAGCTCTTCAACGCGCTCATTGCCAGCTTCATTGAGATTGACGGTACGCTGCTTCTCGTCGAGCTCATAATGCTCGCGCGACAGCATCGGGATAATGCGGTCGATCTGGTTATAGAGGTCAGACTTGTCCTCTGATGGGCCAGAGATGATGAGCGGTGTGCGCGCTTCATCAATCAGGATCGAGTCCACCTCATCGACGATGGCGAAGCTATGGGGGCGCTGGACCATCTGGCCCAGCTCATACTTCATGTTGTCGCGCAGATAGTCGAAGCCGAATTCATTGTTCGTGCCATAGGTGATGTCGCAGGCATAGGCAGCCCGGCGCTCTTCATCATCCATGCCATGCACGATGGTGCCAACACTCATGCCCAGAAAGCGATAGACACGTCCCATCCACTCCGCGTCACGACGGGCGAGATAGTCGTTCACCGTGACGACATGCACGCCATTACCGGCGAGGGCATTGAGATAGGTGGCGAGGGTGGCAACAAGGGTCTTGCCTTCACCTGTGCGCATTTCCGCAATGCCGCCTTCATGCAGCACCATGCCGCCAATCAACTGCACATCGAAATGGCGCTGGCCGAGCACGCGCTTGGCGGCTTCGCGTACCGTGGCGAAGGCAGGCACCAGCAATTCATCCAGCGTGCGGCCGGCGGCCAGTTCAGCACGGAATTCATCTGTGCGGGCGCGCAAAGCCTCATCCGAGAGGGCGGCGACTTCGGCCTCCAGAGCATTGATGGCCGCGACCTTGGGCTGGTAGGTCTTCAACCGGCGATCATTGGCTGAGCCGAAAATCTTTCGCGCGAGCGCACCAAGCATGATCCCGAAATCCTCTACTGCATTTGTCCAGGCGACGTAAAAACCGGCTCGCGTGAAGAAAATGCGACCATTTTGAAGGCGTTAGCCCAGTTTCCCGTGCGCCTTTGCGGGCGCAAGGACGCACACGTCAGACTGGCCACGGAAAACCGTTCGACAGATAGGAGGGGGGTCTAGCCTTGTCAATCTGAAGCCACGCCACGCAAGGGTGCTGAAGGCGCCTTTTTCCGGCCTATTTCCTGCGTCAGTCAGGCCGGCGCGGGTTGCCCCGGAGCGCAAATTCAACGAAAGTGCCGGCCCGGCATCCTGCCGCCCAAACTCCCGGAGTCTCCCTTTATGACTTTCCCCTCGCTGCGCCGTCCCTTCACGGGCGCTTTTGTGGCCTTGGCCCTGTCCGCCAGCCTCACGGCCCAGGCGGGCGTCATCGCCAAAGTTGATGGCATCGAAATTACCGATGAGGATATTCAAATCGTCTTGGAAGATATCGGCCCCAGCCTGCCGCCGCAGATGCAAGGCCCCCAGCGCGACGGCTATATCCTTGATTACATTATAGATATGAAGCTGGCTGCGAAAAAGGCCGAGCAGGATCGGCTTGGTGTCGGACCCGAAACGGTTCGCCGCATGGCCTATTACAAGGACAAGGTCCTGATGGAAGCCCTGCTTGGCAAGATCGCCAAAGATGGCGTGACGGATGCGGCCATGCGCAAGGTCTATGACGAGGCCAAGAGTGCCCAAAAGCCTGAGGAGGAGGTCTCTGCCCGCCATATTCTGGTGGAGAGCGAGGACGAGGCCAAGGCTGCGCTCAAGCGCGTCAAGGGTGGTGAAGATTTCGCCAAGGTGGCTGATGCCATCTCGAAGGATCCCGGCTCAAAGGGGGGTGATCTCGGCTGGTTCAGCAAGGACCGCATGGTGCCGGAATTTGCCGATGCTGCGTTCAAGCTGAAGAAGGGTGAGATTTCTGACCCGGTGAAGAGCCAGTTTGGCTGGCACATCATCAAGCTCGATGATCGCCGCACCAAGCCCTTCCCCTCCTTCGATGACGTGAAGGATCAGCTGCAGCAATATGTGGCGCAGAAAGCGCAGACCGATGCGATCCTGAAGCTTCGTGAAGGTGCCAAAATCGAGCGCATGTCGCAGGCACCTGCCGCGCCGAAGTGATCCGCGAGCAGCTTTTGTCATTTAAGGCCCGTCGCCCTCTCCTGTGGGGGGCGGCGGGTCTTTTTCTTGGTCTGTTGCTGCTTCTTCTCCACCGCGCCGGTTTGAGCGCTGTTGATCCTGATGCGGTTGATTTTGATCGCGTGGGGGTGGGGCCGGGGCGCTATCTGATTTGTCCCCCTGATCTTTGTGCAAGCCGCGATGAAGAGGCGCCGCTTTTCACGGTTCCCGCAGAACGCCTGACGCAGAAGCTACGCGCATCTTTGCTGGCCGAACCGCGCTTGCGGGAAGTGCCTTTATCTGTCCCCCATCACTTGCGCTTCGTCGAGACCTCATCTGTGCTGCGGCTCGACAGGGTGATTGATGTCAGGATCCTGCCACGCAGTTCGGGCGCTTCGACATTGGCAGTACTGGGGCGCCCCGCAAGCCCCCTTCTCGATCATGGTGCAACACGTGCGCGTCTTCAGCGTCTGATGGAGGCGATTGCGCGCTGACAGCTTGACCATGACGCGCGGCTTTGAAATGACTGCGGCAACCAAGAAGGAATGTTTGCCATGGCTCATGCAACTGCCGTCTCGCCGCTTGCTCCAAAGTCCTATCCGGATCTGCCTGAGATCGAAGGTGTGCGCTTTGCAACGGCGGAAGCTGGTATTCGCTATAAGGGCCGTACCGATGTCATGCTGGCTCTGCTCGCCAAGGGCACGCAGGTGGCAGGCGTTTTCACCAAGTCGAAATGCCCTTCCGCACCGGTTGACTGGTGCCGCGCCAATTTGAAAGGCGGTAAGGCGCGTGCACTGGTTGTGAATTCAGGCAATGCCAATGCATTCACTGGCAAGGTCGGTGCAAAAGCGGCCAAGCTCACCGCCCAGATCGCGGCGAAAGCCACAGGCGCGCCCATGAGCGAAATCTTTCTTGCCTCAACAGGCGTCATTGGTGAGCCACTTGATGCCACGAAATTTGTCGCTGTGATGGATGGTCTTGTTGCCAATGCGCATCCGGCCGGCCTGTTGGATGCAGCCAAGGCGATCATGACAACGGATACCTATCCCAAGGTCGCAACGGCGCGCGTGAAGATTGCAGGCGTGGAGGTCACGATCAGCGGCATGGCGAAAGGCGCGGGGATGATCGCGCCAGATATGGCAACCATGCTCTCTTATGTTTTCACCGATGCACCGATTGCTTCAAAGGCGCTGCAGGCTATGCTGTCGAAATCGGTGGAAACGAGTTTCAACTCGATCACCGTTGATAGCGATACATCGACCTCTGACACTTTGATGCTGTTTGCAACGGGCGCTGCAGCCAAGCGTGGCGCGCCGCTTATCAAGGATGCGAAAGACAAGCGCCTGACGGCCTTCCGCAAGGCTCTGGACTATATCCTGCTTGATCTCTCCCACCAGGTTGTGCGTGACGGTGAAGGCTGCCGCAAATTTGTGGAGATCACAGTGGAAGGTGCGGCCAATGGTCAGGCGGCCAAGCGCATTGCCATGTCAATCGCCAATTCTCCCCTCGTCAAAACAGCCATTGCAGGGGAAGATGCCAATTGGGGGCGCATTGTTGCGGCTGTTGGCAAGGCAGGCGAGAAGGCTGATCGCGACAAGCTTGCCATTTGGTTTGGCGATTTCCGCGTGGCGCATAAAGGCTTGCGGGATCAGACCTATGACGAGAGCAAGACCTCAGCCTATATGAAAGGTGAGAAGATCGACATTCGTGTTGATGTTGGTGCAGGTGGCAAGGGTCGCGCAACAGTGTGGACCTGTGACCTCACCAAGGAATATGTCGCGATCAACGGTGATTACCGCAGCTGATTTGCATTTCACGCTGTTTTGAGTCCATCCTGCGGCAGTCATTTTGTCGCAGGATTTTTTGTGATGCGTATTTTTGCATTGCTTTTCTGTACGCTCGCGCTTTCTGCCTGTGCGTCTGATGTCTCGGTTCCTTTTGATCCTCAGGAAGCGGCTTTCATTCACCAGCAAGGCAAGGCAAGCATCGAAGGCGAGGCCTTTTTCCGCGCCGAAACAGGTCGTGTCATTCACGCGGCCGGAGAATGGGTGAATCTCATTCCCGCCACCAGCTATGCCGATGCGCGGTTCCGTGCCCTTTTTGGGACGGAGAAATATCTGCGCGCAACACGCCTCTTCTGGATGGAGGATGCAGATCCGACCTACATGCAATTCATCCGCGCTACCAAGGCTGACAGCCATGGACGCTTCAGCTTCGAGCAAGTGGCGCCAGGACGTTACTATGTTTGGACCACGGCCACCTGGGTGCCTGAAAACTGGATCATCCCCGCGGGTGGGCTCATTTATGAGACGGTCACCGTCACCGGGCAGGAGACCAGGCCCATTCGCATCATCGTCTCCGGCAAATAGTTGCGTCACGCTGCCGCCTCGGTTAGCCATGGCCGAAATGGAGACTGGCCCCGTGAAGCTTCTTCTTGTTGTCGCCGCAGCGCTTCTTGATGCTGACAATCGCGTGCTGATCGCCCAGCGCCCCGAGGGCAAGCAGCTTGCGGGCTTATGGGAGTTTCCCGGCGGCAAGATTGATGCAGGCGAGCGGCCGGAAGAATCGCTCATCCGCGAATTGAAAGAAGAGCTCGGCATCACGGTCAAGGAAGCCTGTCTCGCGCCGCTCACTTTCGCGAGCTTCGCTTATCCAGACTTCCATTTGCTGATGCCGCTTTATGTTTGTCGGCGCTGGGACGGCTTTGTGCAATCACGCGAAGGACAAGCCTTGAAATGGGTGCGTGTGCGCGAGCTGCGCAACTATCCGATGCCACCTGCTGATGAGCCGCTCATCCCGCCGCTGATGGAGCTTGTGGGTTAAAGTCCGCCCATCTTGCAGATGAGTTTCCACTCCGCATCTGTCACCGGCTGAACAGACAGACGCATCGACGTCACCAGCGACATTTTGGCGAGGGCAGGTGTTGCTTTCACTTGCGCCAGCGTGACGGGCTTGGGGAGCGGCTTCACAGCCTTGAAATCCACCATGCCAAATTTGCCGCTTTCATCGCTTGGATCAGGATAGAAGAGCTTGATCACCTCGACGATGCCGACAATCTCCTTGCCTTCATTCGAGTGATAGAAGAAAGCCTGTTCGCCAATCTTCATGGCGATCAAATGCTGCTTGGCGAGGTGATTGCGCACGCCGTTCCAATGCGTGCCCTTTGCGCCAGCCTTCACTTGCTGATCCCATGACCAGACGGAGGGTTCGCTCTTCACCAGCCAATGCGCCATGATCGCTCCTGCCATTTCCACTCGCGCAAAGCTAGGGCGTAGCGGTGCTTTAGAAAAGCACCCACTCACAGGAAAGATTGCGGGTCCACATCTACCATCACGCGCACGCCGCCGCGTTCAGGCGGGGCAGCTGCAATCATCGCGCGCAAAAACCCCTGCAAATCAGCCTGTCGTGGCGCCTTGACGAGAAGGCGGAAACGATGGCGACCGCGCACAATGGCAATGGGTGCTTCCGCCGGCCCCAACACCACGACCTCGTCAGGGGCGGGCAATTGCCCGGCAGGCGTCACATGCCAGCGCTCGCAAGGCGGCAGTTCATGGGCAGCACGCGCCAGAGCACGCGCATGATTTTCTGCGCTCACCCGATCATTGCCGGTGATGATGAGTGCTGCCAGACGCCCGAAGGGTGGAAGCCCGGCGCGTTCACGCCCTGCGATTTCCTGCGCGTAAAAAGTTTCGGTATCGCCGGACAATAGTGCGCGCATGACAGGATGATCAGGCTGCCATGTTTGCACAAGCCCGCGGCCGGATATCTCGCCACGCCCTGCACGACCCGTGACCTGTTGAAGCAACTGGAACGTGCGTTCAGCTGCGCGCGGATCTCCCGACGACAGGCCGACATCCCCATCAACCACGCCAACCAGAGTGAGTTTGGGGAAGTTATGCCCTTTCGCAACAAGCTGCGTGCCGATGATGATATTGAAATCACCTTTGGCAATAGCATCGAGTTCTTGCCGCAGGCGTTCAGTGCCGCCGGGGAAATCAGATGAGAGTACCAGCACACGCGCATTGGGAAAGAGTTCTGCAACTTCTTCGCCCAAGCGTTCAACACCTGGACCGCAAGCGGTCAGCGAGTCTTCCGTCTGACATTGCGTACAGCTATTGGGCCTTCGCTCGATATGACCGCAATGATGGCAAACAAGTGCGCGGCGGAAGCGATGTTCGACAAGCCAGGCCGTGCAATTGGGGCATTGATAGCGATGCCCGCAAGCGCGACACAAGGTGAGCGGCGCATAGCCGCGGCGATTGAGGAAGAAGAGAACCTGTTCGCCCTTGTCCAGCGTTTGCGCAGCAGCTTCGAACAAGCGTGGTGAGATCCATTTACCGCGCGGTGCGGCT
>CAZLBA010000068.1:0-8296 GCA_964557555.1 uncultured Beijerinckia sp. | reverse complement strand
CTTCTTTGCGAAGATCAATCGCCTTGATATCGGGCAGAGCGCGTCCGCCGAAACGCGCAGCAAGATGCAAATGGTGATAGCGACCCTGTTCAGCATTGACACGCGTTTCAATGCTGGGCGTAGCGGAGGCAAGAATGACCGGGCAAGCTTCGAGCCTTGCACGCACCACGGCCATGTCACGCGCGTGATAGGAGACCCCGTCTTCCTGTTTATAGGCTGCTTCATGTTCTTCATCGACAATGATGCAACCCAGCTGTCTGAACGGCAGGAAGAGCGCAGAGCGTGCACCCGCCACCACTTGCACTTCCCCGGATGAGACGCCGCTCCAGATGCGGGCGCGTTTGCGGGTGGCAACACCCGAATGCCATTCGGCGGGCCGCACGCCAAAGCGCGCGGCGAAGCGATCAAGAAATTGCGCAGTCAGCGCGATTTCAGGCATCAGGATGAGAGCCTGACGACCCTCGCGCAAAGCTTGCGCGACTGCTTCAAAATAGACCTCCGTTTTGCCGGAGCCGGTCACACCCTCAAGCAGTGTGGCCCCAAACACTTTTGTTGCCACTTGCTGTTTCAGGAAATCGGCTGCTGCTTGCTGGTCAGGCTCCAGCGGCAATTGCGCATGTTCCGCATCGGGGGGAAGTGCAACGGGATCGGCGGCCAGGGAGATCGGCTCCAGCACGCCTTCATCAACAAGGCCGTCTATCACGCTGGTCGAAACAGCGGCCAGTTCGGCCAGTGCCGATTTTTGATGTGCAAGCCCGCCGTCAGCCGCAGCGATCACACGCGCGCGTGCAGCTGTCATGCGTTCCGGCTTTCGATCAGTCAGGCGAACGCCGATACGCACGGGTTCAGGCCCGGCTGCGTCCGGCGCGCGCACACCCATGCGCAACACCATGCCACGGGGCGCCAAGGTCCATCGTGCGACCCAATCGACAAATTGCCGCAAGGGAGATGCGAGAGGTGGCAGATCGCGCTTGTCTGCGATGGTCTTGAGATTGCCCCCCGGCCCCTTGCGGATCTCCCACACAATGCCGGTCGCTTCGCGATTGCCCAAGGGCACGGTAACGAAATCGCCCGGTGCGAGTGTCATGCCTTTTGGTACGCGGTATGAATAAGCCACATCCACCGCCACCGGCGCGAGCACGTCGGCGATCTGGTCTTGAGGCTCTTCCATGGGCAGTCTGTCGCTCATGGCGCAGCAGTAGCATTGACAGCGGAAATAAAAAACCGCCAGCCAGAAGCCGGCGGCCATTTATCAAAGAGCTTGCGGCTCACTTCTTTTCAGCGCTCGCGATGATGGCGAGGATCTTCTTCTTCATGTCAGGTGAGACGGCGACGACGCTCAGCGTGGCGTTGCGGGTCTTGTCTGCATCAATGAAGTCCACATAGCGCTGCGTGCGTTCGCCTTCTGCGAGCAGAGCAGGATCGCGCAAGGCCGTGGCCACAGCCTTTTGCAAGAAGTCGAGGCGTTCACCACTCATGCCGGGTGGTGCCACAAGAATGCGGCCCAGATTCTCAGCGGTCGAATGGAAGTCGAACAGGGCCGCAGCTTCGGGTGACAGTTTCGCGGCTTCAAAGATGGTCGGAACATTGGGGAAAAAGCGCGATTTTTCCCGGCCCATCGTAGCCAGCGCATGGGCCTGTCCAGATTTGACATAGTTGTTGGCCGATGTGTCGGAGACGAAAATCATATCCATCTCGCCCTTGGCAACGGCATGGGCAGCTTCATTGCTGCCGGGATAGCCGAGCACGATGGAGCAATCGAGATTGAGCGCGGCACAGGTAAAGGCTGCGCCATCTGAGAGACCATCCATTGGCCCGCTGGCTGACCACATCTGACGCTTTTTTGCATCAAGCACATCTTGCACTTTGCGGTAGGGCGAGTTCGGACCCACAAGCCACATCCATGGTGATGCGCTGACGGTGCCCAGATGTGACAACTTGCCAAGATCGAAACGCACGCCGGGCTGTTCAGTCAGTTGCGCCATGGCGGCACCAAGGCCATTCACGATCATGATGGTGAGCCCATCGGGTGAGCTGGTCATGACGCGGTTGAGGGCGGTAATGCCGCCAGCTCCGGGCTGGTTTTCGACGACGACTGTCGCGCCCAATGTCTTGCTGAGATAGGGGCTGATCATCCGCGCATAGACGTCATAGCCACCGCCCGGCCCATAGCCCACCACAAGACGGACAGTCTTGCCTTTATAGAACTCATCCGAAGATTGCGCCTTTACAGGCAGAAGGCTGATGAGCGCAAAAGCGGCCATGAAGGCTGCAAGCATACGCAAGCGAAGATGCCAGCTCATTGTGTCTCCTCCGGGGTGAATTTTTTAACGAGGCTAGCCCAATTCCAGCGCAGCGAACAGTCCCTCCTGATCGGGGCTTTTGGCGATCACGCAATGTTGTGACATGCCATCGGCAGCATCGCGTGAAATGCAGACATGCCGCAACCGGTAAAGCTCTTCTCCCAGACCGGCCTGCTGTACGAGTTGGGCAAACAATGCCGCGCTGCGGCGTGAATAATGTAAGACAGCGTCCAGCCTTCCCTCCCGCATGGCGCCCAGAGCTTGCGGGGAGAGACCTGTTGCGGCGCGCGCTTCATAGACGACAAGGGCTGTGAGCGTATGTCCGCTGGCGGCAAGCCCGTCCTCAAGATCGCTCTTGCGGTCCTGCCCAGCCAGATAGAGGAAGTGCTGTGGCGCCTGTTTTGCCAGTGCGGTGACAAGTTCGCTGGCATGGGGCGCGATGATTCTGATATCCTTGAATCCGGTGTTATGGGCCGCTTGAGCGGTGCGCGTGCCAACCACAAACATAGGCAGGTGCTGGATTGTCGCGCGCCCTTCCGTGTCGAGATAATCAAAAGCCTGCGCGCTTGTTGCAATGACGCCATCCCACGGGCCGCCTGATGTGGTGGCGATACTGGCCCCGGTGCCGATGATTTCGAGCACTGGCGAGATCAGCACTTCATGACCTCTTGCGCGCAGGGCTTGCGCTGTCATCTGCGCATCGCGCAGGGGGCGGGTGATCAGCACATGCATCAGGGCAAGACATCCGCAGGCATGGTGTCACGCAAGCTCTGGCCAGCTCTCGTGCCGATCAGTTCGGCATCATCTGGTGCGCCCCCATCGCTGACCTCGAAACTTTCTGATCCATCTGCGCGCAAAACCATGCCGCGAAACTCCACACGCCCATTCACCACTTGCGCATGTCCTGCAATGGGTGTGCGGCAGGAACCATCAAGCACGCGCAAGAAAGCGCGTTCTGCTGTGAGTGCAATGCCGGTATGGTCATGCAAGATGGCGCCCAGCTTGACGCGGGTTGCATGATCTTCGCTGCGTGTTGTGATGCCGATGGCGCCCTGACCGACTGCGGGCAGAAACTCATCCACGCTCAAGAGGCAGCTGGCGCGATGGGACAGGCCAAGCCGCTTCAGCCCCGCAAGGGCCAGCAGGGTGCCGCCAACTTCACCGCTCTCAGCCTTGCGCAATCTTGTTTCCACATTCCCGCGCAGCAATGTGATGGTCAGGTCGGGACGCAAACGTTTCGCCATCGCGCCGCGCCGCAGCGAAGCGGTTCCCAAGGTCGCGCCCTGAGGCAAATCAGCAAAGCTCTTTCCATGCGAGGTGATGAGCACATCACGCACATCTTCGCGCGCCAGATAGCCTGCAACGCACAGTCCATCGGGCAGAACAGTTGGCAGGTCCTTGGAGGAATGAACCGCAAGATCAATCGTGCCCTCTAGCAGCGCGATATCGAGTTCCTTGGTGAAGAGGCCCTTGCCGCCTGACTCGGACAAGGGACGATCCTGAATCATGTCGCCGGTCGTTCGGATGATGGTGATGGCGATCTCATCTTCCGTGATGCCATGGGCGCGGGCGATCAGTGCACGCGTCTGATGGGTCTGGGCGAGCGCCAGAGGCGAACCGCGCGTGCCAATGGTGAGGAAGGGGGCAGCCATATATGTCTCGTGATGTCGCTTTGCCGAAGCCGGTGATTATGACTATAGGGTGCACATGGGCGCGGCGAAAGCCGCTTCGGAGCGACCATGCGCATTCTTGGACTGGAAACCACCTGCGATGAAACTGCTGCAGCGGTTGTGGAGCTGAAGCCGGGCGGCGGTGGGCTGATCCGCTCCAATGAAGTGCGCTCCCAGATCGACGAACATGCGGCCTTTGGCGGCGTGGTGCCAGAAATTGCTGCACGCGCCCATGTGGACATGATGGACCATCTGGTGCGTCGTGCGCTGGATGAAGCGCGCTGCAAGCTTGCCGATATGGATGGCATTGCCGCGGCTGCCGGGCCGGGCCTCATTGGTGGCGTCATGGTGGGGCTGACGACTGGCAAGGCCCTTGCGCTCGCCTCTGGCAAGCCCTTCGTTGCCGTCAATCATCTGGAAGCCCATGCGCTGACGCCGCGCCTGACGGATGGCGTGGCTTTTCCTTATTTGCTGCTGCTGGTGTCTGGTGGTCACACGCAGCTCATCGCGGTGCTTGGCGTTGGCAATTATCGACGACTTGGCACAACGATTGATGATGCCATTGGAGAAGCCTTTGACAAGGTCGCCAAGATGCTGGGTCTGCCTTATCCCGGCGGCCCGCAAGTAGAGAAGGCAGCCGAGCAGGGTGATCCGCAGCGCTTTGACTTGCCGCGTCCGATGTTGCGCAGGCTGGGGGCGGATTTCTCCCTGTCAGGTTTGAAGACAGCTGTGCGTTTGGAGGTGCAAAGGCGCGGCCGCTTGATCGGATCTGACATTGCGGATTTATGCGCGTCATTCCAGGCGGCGATTGTCGATGTCATTGCAGATCGCACCCGCGCTGCCCTGCGTCTTTTTCGCCAGCAATTTGGGGCGCCTTCTTGCCTGGTGGTGGCTGGTGGCGTCGCAGCCAATTCAGCCATTCGTCAGTCACTTCAATCCTTTTCAACCGAAACGGGGCTGAAGCTCGTTTTGCCGCCGCCCAGTCTTTGCACGGATAATGGTGCGATGATTGCGTGGGCGGGACTGGAGCGGCTGCAATTGGGGCTTGGTGATGGAATGGATTTTGCGCCGCGCCCGCGATGGCCTCTCGATTTATCTGCAGAACGGGTGCATAACGGCAAGGCTTAATTGATTGCGAGCCTCGTTATGTTTCGTGCAACTTTTTTGATGGCCCTCATGCTGGGCGCCGCTCCCGCTTTGGCGCAAACATCCGTTACAGCCACAGGTCGCATTTATTATGGGCCTGCGCCCGGGTTTGACCAGATCGACATTCAGCTGATCAACCGTGCCAGACAGCGCATCGACTTCGCGCTCTATTCGATTTCCAATGCAGGCGTGATCGAGGCTTTGGCGCAAGCTGCCAAGCGTGGCGTGAAGATCCGCTTTTATATTGAGCCTTCGCAACGCGGCATGTTTGATTCCAAATTGCCGCCCGCCTTTGCCACGCTGCTTCGTCACCCCAATGTGCAGGCGAAATTCAAAGCCGCTGAGCATGACCTCATGCATTTCAAGACCTATCATGTGGATGGGAAAGTGTTGCGCTCTGGCACGACGAATTTCACCACCTCATCCCTGCGCCGGCAGGACAATGACATCGTGATTTATGAGAGCCCGCAGGCTGCAGCGACTTTCATGTCCGTCTTCGAAAAAATGTGGGCGCGGGCTGATAATGCGGTCTTCCGGCCTTGAGCCAGTTTCGCTTGCGTTCAATCTGCACTAAGTTGCGCGCATCCAAGGCTGCGAGGCAAAGTCATTGCGCTTCAACACGATCTCGGTTCTGGGGGCTGGTGCCTGGGGCACGGCGCTTGCCAATGTGGCTGCACGCGCTGGGCATGATGTGTGCCTATGGGGTCGTTCATCGAGGGCTATGGATGACCTTTCGAAACTGCGGGAGAATCCGCGCCTGCCCGGTGTGAAGCTTGAAGCGCGTGTTGCGCCCGGTTCGGATCTGCAGCAGGCCGCGAAAGCCGATCTCGTTTTATGTGTCGTGCCTGCGCAAAACACGCGCGAATTGGCGGTGCAGCTGAAATCCCATGTCGCAAGCTCGGTTCCGCTCGTGCTCTGTTCCAAGGGCATTGAACGCGGCACGCGCAAATTCATGAATGAGGTTTTGCGCGATGAACTGCCGGCAAATCCGATTGCCGTGCTCTCTGGCCCAAGCTTTGCGGCTGATGTCTCGCGCGGTTTGCCGACAGCCGTGACGCTGGCAGCCGATCAGGAAGATCTCGCGCGCGAGGTTGCAGCGGCGCTCTCTTCACCCAGTTTCCGCCTTTATCATTCGGATGATTTGCGCGGGGTCGAGATTGGCGGTGCAGCGAAGAATGTGCTCGCCATTGCTTGCGGCATCGCTTCCGGGCGGGGCTTGGGTGCCAGCGCCGGGGCAGCGCTGGTGGCGCGCGGCTTTGCTGAGCTGCGGCGCTTCGGGGCCGCCTTCGGGGCACGGCCAGAGACCCTGATGGGCTTGTCGGGTTTGGGCGACCTCGTCCTGACCTGTAGCTCAACCCAATCGCGGAACTTCTCTTTCGGATTGGCTTTGGGCCGGGGGGAAAGCCCTCAGGAGGCGGCCCGGTCGGGTCTCGCAGAAGGTGCCTTCACGGCCCCTGTACTCGTTGAAATGGCTGAAGAAAAAGGCGTTGACCTACCGGTGTCAAAAGCTGTCGCCGCAATTGTTTCCGGGGCTTTGACAGTGGACAGGGCGGTCGAGGCTTTGCTCGCCCGCCCAGCCAGGGCCGAGGGCTGATCAGGCTGCGAGGGCCCAGACCGTTTCGTCGCGGCGACTATCGAGCTGGGTCACGGCCTGAATTTCATAGCGATGGCGCTCGGTGCGCAAATCCCAGTGATTCCAGGTGGCGTTCAGCTCATGCAGCTCGGTTTCGAGCTGCGCGCGCGAATCGCTCACCGCCAGCACGACCACATGGGGACGGGTCTGAATCAGTGCAAAAAGTGGCTTGCGGCGTGGCTCTGGCAGGGCTGGAGGCGGCGCCACGGGGGCGGTCGCCGGGGCCTTGGAGCGGCTGGGTAACAAGACAGAGAGCACGGCCGCTCCAAAGAGCAGCGCGCCGAGGGGCCTGGGCATGTCGGGACTCCGAAATCCTTGATCGCGCGGATCTTCGCGCAGGGCATTTCGGGCAGAACCATAGCCCAAGCGAGGCGTCGGAAATAAGGATTTTCTTGGGGTGGAGGGAACCTTTTTGTCGCAGTGACGTTTTTGCGCCACGCTGAGGCTTCTCCTGCGACGATTTTGCCCGGTTTCGGGCGGCTTTCTTCGCCAAAAGCCGCACAAACAAGCGCGGCCTCAGGGTTGCGTAGCCTTAGGCCATGTGTTAGGTCACGCCCGCCTTCGGGGTGAATGCGCGTTCGCGCCTGTTCCGCCCCGTTCCCACAGCACGTTGTCGAGTTTTGCGGTACCTTGCCGCATGGCTTGGGATGTGCCTCACGTCCGTTCCAGGGGCCGCTTGTGGCAAAAGAGGAATCGATCGTTTCCGGCATGGCAGGGCGCTACGCTCAAGCCTTGTACCAGCTCGCGGCCGAACAGGGCGCGACAGACAAGGTGGCCGCCGATCTCAACAGCTTTGCCGCATTGATCGCGGAAAGCGAGGATATGGCCCGCTTCGTGCGCAGCCCCGTCTTTTCAGCGGAAGAGCAGGTGAAGGCGCTGTCAGCGATCCTCGCACGCGCCGGCATTTCTGGCATTTCCGCTAATTTCATCAAGCTCGTCGCTTCCAAGCGCCGTCTCTTCGCCGTGACCGACATGATTGCCGATTTCGGCAAGCTTCATGATGCGGCGCGTGGCGTGACGCGCGCTCAGGTGACGGTGGCTGAACCTCTCTCCGCCCAGCACCTTGACGAGTTGAAAGCAGCGCTCGCTCAAGTCTCGGGTGGCCGCTCGGTGGATGTCGCTGTGAAGGTTGATCCGGCGATCATCGGTGGTCTCGTTGTCAAGCTCGGGTCGCGCATGGTCGACGGCTCGCTCAAGACCAAACTCAATTCGATCCGCTCACGCATGAAAGAGGTCGGCTGATGGATATCCGCGCCGCAGAAATTTCCGCGATCCTCAAGAATGAGATCGCAAACTTCGGTAACGAAGCCCAGGTCACGGAAGTGGGCCAGGTGCTCAGCGTCGGCGACGGTATCGCCCGCGTTTATGGCCTCGACAATGTCCAGGCCGGTGAAATGGTCGAGTTCGAGAACGGCATCCGCGGGATGGCGCTCAACCTCGAAAGCGACAATGTCGGCGTCGTGATCTTCGGTTCCGACCGCGACATTAAGCAAGGCCAGACGGTCAAGCGCACCGGCGCCATCGTGGACGTGCCGGTTGGCAAG
>CAZLBA010000067.1:3143-16948 GCA_964557555.1 uncultured Beijerinckia sp. | reverse complement strand
CGGCCTTCTTCAGGTGTGCCTGCAACCAGCGGTGCGACATTTTGGGCAAGCCGCAGATAGCTGCCGGTTGTTTCAAGCGTGATGCGTGTCGCGCCATCGGGATCCGTGATCGAGACGCGGATGATGCCGCCGCGCGGAATGGAAGCTGCCGCGATCAGGCAGAGATTGAGAACAAGCTTCACCTTATTCTTGGCCATCAGAACGCGTGTGCAATTCCAGTCGAGCCGGGTCTTCTCATCTTCAAATAGATTGCGCGCAACAGCCTCCGCATCGCCTGTGTCAATTGATGCGCCAGCCGACCCTGCTGCACCAAAAGCCAGTCGGCAGAATTGCAGTTTGGCGGAAGCGGTCTTGGCGCTTTTGCGGATCAGATCAAGCGCTATGTCGCGCATCTCCTGATCCGTCTCCTCTTCCAGCACTTCAAGGCCATTCACAATGGCGCCCACGGGGCTGATCACATCATGGCACACGCGCGAACAAAGCAGGGCTGCAAGGTCAAGCGGCTCAAGCGAGAACAGCGACATCAGTGTTTTTCCGGTTTGGCGCGCGGGCGCTGGGACAACATTCAATCAGCCCGCCCAAAGGCAGGATACGAGGCACACGCTACGCAACGGGAAAGGCGCGAATCAACGCGCGTTCCGATTGTTAGCGCTCCCCATCTGGCTTGGGAAGAAGCCTTCCAACCATTTCACACCTGCCGGGTTAACTAATCCTTTACCGTAGCTTGTCAGGCCAAGTGATCAGGGTTCAAACTGGTACGGCTTTTGAATCGCAGGTGCCTTTGTCATGGCTTATGAAGATGACGTCGCAAGTGAGCTCTGCGAGATCGCACTGCGTGCTGGAGCCGCCATCCTGCGCCATTATCACGAGGGCACCCACGCGCGGCTGAAGTCGGATGCAAGCCCCGTCACGGCTGCGGATGAAGAGGCCGAGGCGATTATCCTGCAAGCGCTGGCGCAACGCTTTTCGCGACCCATGGTGCTGGCGGAAGAAAGTGTCGCGCGCGATGGCTTGCCCGCTGAGCTCGACGATGACTATTTCCTCGTCGATCCGCTCGATGGCACACGTGAGTTTCTGGCGCGCAACGGCGAATTTACCGTCAATATTGCCCTGATGCGTCAGGACGCGCCTGTGGCAGGTGTTGTTTATGCTCCGGCACTGGGGCTGATCTTTTGGGGTGGTGGAGAGGCGCATCGCGCGCAACTCCCGCATGGCACGCTGCATCTGCCGCGCGGCGACAAGATCAGATGCAGGCCGGCGGCGGCGCCTCTCTGCGTGCTGGAAAGCCGCTCGCATATCAGCGCGGCGGACAAGGAGGCAGTGTCGAAACTGGGTCCGCATTTGACGCGCCCACTCGGCTCCTCGCTCAAATTCGGTTTCATCGCCTCTGGTGAGGCCGATGTCACATTGCGTCTCGGCCCCACAATGGAATGGGACACGGCTGCCGGTGACGCCGTATTACGGGCAGCTGGTGGCATGACCTTCACCGCCGAAGGCGAGGTCATGCGTTACGGCAAGCTTCAACAGGGCTTGAGAAATGGCGCTTATGCAGCTTGGGGTGAGCCCGCATTGGGGCAGGGCCGCAACTGGCTAACCGTAAATTAACCCAGATTCGTCAGTCTTTTCCCCAAAGACTGAGGCTTGGGCGGACAGCTGCCTTGGCCATGCCATTTTATCGAGGCGATTGGTTGGATGCGCTGCACGTGTCCAACTCTGGCGCTGAAGGGGAACGCAGATGAACAAGCTCTCGCGCAGGCAGATCCTCACCGCTCTTGCGGCCACGCCGGTGGCGGGTTTGGCCACTCCCGCGCTCGCTCAGTCGCAACGTCCGCAAAAATTCCAGACACGCGAATTGGTGGATAGTGGCCATCAGTTCTTCGGTTCCATGGCGCGTGGATTGGCTGCCGCCGTTGAAGAAGCGACGCGTCGCTGGGGGCAGCCCAATGCCTATATTCTGGGTCAGGAAGCCTCTGGCGCTTTCATGGCGGGCCTGCGTTATGGCGAAGGCGGCATGTATACGCGCAATGCGGGTGACCGCCGTATCTATTGGCAGGGACCCTCGCTTGGCTTTGATGCAGGTGCCAATGGGGATCGCGTCATGATCCTCGTTTACAATCTGCCGAGTGTTGAGGCTGTCTATCGTCGCTTCGGTGGTGTGTCCGGTTCGGCCTATTTTGTCGGCGGCTTTGGCTTCACGGCATTGATGGCTGACGACATTGTCATCGTCCCCATCCGCGCAGGCATTGGTGCGCGTCTGGGCGTCAATCTGAGCTATTTGAAGTTCACGCCCGACTCCACCTGGAACCCCTTCTGAGCCTGACCGTTAAGGTCATGTTGTGATGCAGGCAGGCGCGTCATAACACGCGCCTGTCTTTGCTTTCGCGCGGCAGACATGCCATCCTTATCGGCCTGCTGACGCGGTTGTCGCCTTGATTGAACAAGTGATGATCTTTGCGCTGGGCTTCCTCACCGCGGGTCTCCTGGCGCTCTTGTTTCTCCCGGCTTTCTGGCGAAGGGCGGTGCGGCTTTCTACGCGCCGACTTGAAATGCTGATGCCGCTGTCAATCGACGAGATTGTTGCTGAGCGCGATTTCGTTCGTGCCGATGCAGCGGCGCGTGAGCGCAGGCTAGAGCAAAAACTCGAAACGTTGAATGCGCAGCGCGCCGAACATCTGGCGGAGATTGGCCGACGGATGGTGCTTTTGAGCGAGCGCGAAGATGCGATTGCCAGCTTGCGTGCGGAGCTTGAAGAGGTCCAGCGCAATCTCGCCTCGCGCAGCGATGAACTTGAACAGGCAAAATCCATGCTCGCCACCGCCCAACAAGATGTGCTCGATCTCACCCAGCGCTTGTCATCGAGTGATGAAGCCGGTCGTGTTCTGCAGGATGTCGAGAAAGCACTGCGACATGAGATCATCCAATATCGCACGACGATAGCCGGTCTTGAGACGAAGCTTGCGGGATTGGATGTCACCCAAAGCGATCTTTCTGCACAATTGAAGAAGGCGCAGCTGCATTCTGCCGATCAGGATGCCGCCTTGCGCAAGGTTGAGGATGAGCGCGATTTCCTCAGGAAGGAATTTGAAAGCGCCGCGCAGCGGCGTGATCATCTGAGCAGTGAGCAAGTCCGCCATTCGCAAGAGTTGCAAGACTTGCAAGATGAAGTGCAACGCGAGCGTCGGCAAAGATTGCGTGCAGAAGCGCAACTGCACGGCTCAGTTGCGTTGAGCGCACAAGAAGAGCAGCAGCTGCGCAGCGCCATCAGCGATCTTGGTGCACAGATGTTGACACTCTCACAAGAGCTTGTTGAAGCGCGTCAGCGCGAAGAGCCGCTTGATGAGCGTATTCGGTCCTTGCGCAATCGAATCAAGCAGGTTGCAGGCTAGCGCTTGCGCAAGAGCATTGGCATACCGCCCTTGGGGCGCAATGTGATGCGCATGATGGGCTCAACGACATGGCCCGGTGCCAAATCGAGCCTGAAATATCTGACAATGGTTGAAAGCAGGATGATGGCCTCCTGCATCGCAAAGCCCATGCCGATACAGACGCGGGGGCCAGCACCAAAGGGCAAATAGGCAAAGCGGTCTATGCTCTCGCGCTGCGGCGGCATGAAACGCTGCGGCTCAAAATAATCGGGCCTTTCCCAAAGCTTTTTGTGACGATGCAAAACCCATGGCGCGACGATGACCAGCGTGCCAGCGCGAATGGGGTGGCCGTTGAGCACATCAGCATCAATTGCTTCGCGGCTGAGCGAGGCCGCTGGCGGATAAAGCCGCAAGGCTTCTTCAATCGTGGCGCGCACACGCGGTAATTCGCGCAAGGTATCGTCAGTGAAGGGCCTGTCGGCACTCAGCACATCATCGACTTCTGCTTCGACCTCTGCGCGCCACTGCGGATGCAGGCTCAAGAGATAAAGCGACCATGTCAGCGCATTTGCGGTGGTCTCATGGCCGGCGCCAACAAAGGTGAGCACATTGGCGGCCACTGTGCGCTCATCCAGCCCCTCGCCTGTTTGTGGATCTCGCGCAGCCAGCAGCCGTGTCATGAGATCATGGGTCGGCTCGTCAGGATGGTCCTTGAGCCATTGGGTTTGTGCCGCGATCATGTCGCGCACCGCTTCTTCAAAGAAATGGAGTTCAGCGGTTGGCTTGCGCTTGCCAATGCGCGGCACCCAATCGGGGGCATCTATGACGTCAAGCGGATGCAATTGCCCCATGGTTTCGAAATAAGCACCCATGGCACTTGCAAAAGCTGCCGGGTCTCTCGCAAGGCCGGCGGGGAAGATGGTGCGTTCCAGCACATCCAATGTCACGCGCGACATCTCACTGGAGACGTCAATGCGCCGACCTTCGCGCAAGGGAGACCAGCGCTGCACGAGCCAATGCGCGGATTGCGACATGGAGCCTAAAAACTCACTCACCGCGCGCGGTGTGAAAAGCGGCGCAAGCGCGCGACGCTGCATACGCCAATCATCGCCTTCCGCTGTCAGCAGGCCATTGCCGAGGCCCGGTCGCAGCACGCGCATTTGCAGCGCATCCTTGCGGTAATTGGCAACGTTATCGACAAAGACATGACGGATCGCGAGGGGATCATTGACCAGAGCGACGCGTCCCATGACGCCTTCGCTCTCCACCAGCAATTCTTCAAAGCTCGGCTTTGACCAAGTGGCAATGGGGTTGCGCCATAAGCCATAAAGAAATGAAATCGGCCCCGGCGGCTGGCGCAGCGGCACGGGCGCGGCAGGACGTGGCTTGGAACGAGGGGACGCAGTGAAGCTGTCAGCCATGGAAACCTCCGCCACCAAACATGTGTCGCGCGCCCCTGCCTCTCAAGCCGCAGCTTGAGATTTGAACGCTTGCGCCCGCCCGCCCCCTCCGCTACAGACACGAGCCCGCAATTGCGAGCCCGCGCTCCCTTCGTCTAGCGGTCCAGGACGTCGCCCTCTCACGGCGAAAACAGGGGTTCGAGTCCCCTAGGGAGCGCCATTTCTTCAACATGCAAGTCGCGCGTCGCAGTGAATAGCGCTCGTGTGTGACCTCATCCTTGTTGCGGCTTTGAGTAACGCGCAATAGCGGTCCCATTCGCACCTGCTGCCGTCTGTTCTGATCTTCCTGTCACGTCCCTGTTCAAATTTGCCCCTATGTGCCATCAGGCATTTGGCGTCTTTGTGGGGTTCCTGGGGGCATGTTTGCGCGCTGGCAGGTTGGGGCGATGGGGCTGGCTTTTGCCGGCCTGTTGGCGCTGTCCTCGCTCCATGCGCAGGAGCAGGGCAAGCCGGTAAGTGGTAATATCTCATTCGGACTGCAAGAACAGGCTGAGGTCTGGAGCAATCTGCGTGGTGGTCGCAATCGTGGTGCCATTGCAAATGGCCTTTTGACGGGCACCGTCAATGCCGATCTTGGCGGGCTGGTGGGGCTCGATGGCTGGTATCTTTATGGCAGCCTGTTTCAGATTCATGGACGCAGTGTTGGCAATGATCTCGTGGGAGATTTGCAGACGGTCAGCAATATCGACGCCACGCGCGCGACCAAGCTCTACAATCTTTGGATCACGCGCGACTTTCTTGATGGGCGGCTCAATCTTCGGCTCGGACAGCAAGGCGCCAATGATGAGATGATGATTTCGCCGCAGGCGCAGCTCTTCCTGAATTCGAGCTTTGGCTATCCTGCTTTGCTTGCCGCCAATCTGCCCTCAGGCGGTCCCAACTATCCCATTGCCGCGCCGATGGTGCGCTGGGTCTATCAGATCAGTGATGCCGTTTCCTGGGCAGGCGCTGTGTTTAATGGCGATCCGGCAGGGCCGGGGACGAATGATCCGCAAATTCGAAATCGCCACGGCATCGCCTTTCGCTTGCGCGATGCGCCGCTCATCTTCAACGAGCTTTGGTTGAGACCCGAAGCCTTGAGCAAGGGCCTGTTGCCGGGGATCTGGAAAATCGGGGCGTGGTATCACGATGGTAATTTTGCGGATCAGCGCTTCGATGCGGCAGGCAACAAGATCGCACAGTCCGGCTTGCCGGGGCGTCGAATGAAAGGCAATCACGGCCTTTATGTTTTGGCAGACCAACTCGTCTGGCCTTTATCGGGTACCGATGATCAGGGTCTCGGTCTTTGGGCCTTTGCGATGGTTGCGCCCGCAGACCGCAATCTCATCGACTTTTATGTCGAAGGTGGTTTGACGTTTAAAGGACTGGTGCCATCGCGCCCGAAAGATCGGCTGGGTTTCGCATTTGCTTACATGCGCACGAGTGATGCGGCGCGTGGCTATTATGAAGACAGATCGACCCCGATTCAGGGATTCGAGATGGTGAGCGAGCTCACCTATCAATTCATACATTCAGAGCGCCTCTCCATTCAGCCCTCATTGCAATATGTGCGGCATCCCGGTGCAGCCATTTCAACTTGGGCTAATCGTTTCTCACATGTTCCGCAAAAAGACGCTGTAGTTTTTGGCACGCGTGCCACGATGACGTGGTGAAATGATTTTGTAAGCTTTCGCGCTGCGCTCTGTTGCATAGGAGACACAGGCATCTTGGCGGAAGATGAACAACTCATCGCTTATGTTGCTCGCGGGGGTGGAAGCTCCTAAACCAGCGATCGAGTATCGGCGCACGCCGATGATGGGAAATGAAGTCGTTCAATGGCACCCGAAACTGGGAAGACGCCGAGGGCCTGTGTGGCTGCACCAGCTGCGCGCTGCATTGCTTTATGCGGCATGTTGCTCGCATTGAGCGGCTGCGCAATCGGCCCCGACTTCCGCATGCCCGATGTGTCAACGCCTGCATCCTATCTCGCCACAGGTGATGCAACGCCTGGTGTTGTGGCGAAGCAGGACCTGATTTTCTGGTGGCAAAATGTGCCGGATGGCAAGCTGCGTCAGCTCGTCGAAACGGTCATCGCCCATAATGCTGATCTCGAATCGGCGGAAGCCAGTGTGCGTGTGGCGCAGGCCAATGCAGCCGTTGCGCGCAGTCTTTTCTTCCCCACCATCACCGGCAATTTCGATGCAACGCGACAGAAGATCTCGCGGGAGACGAGTTCGGCGCTCACTTCGAATGCAAATCTCTACAGTCTGCATACAGCATCGCTGAATATTGGCTATACGCCCGATCTGTTTGGGGCGACGCGCCGTGCTTATGAGTCTGCCCAGTCGCAAGCCCGCGCGCAGACTTTTCAACGCGATGCTCTTGCATTGACATTGGCCTCGAATACGGCAGTCGCTGCCGTTCAGGATGCGTCGCTTCAGCAGCAAATCGCAGTCACCCGCAACATGGTGCAGATCCAGCAGCAATTGCTGAATGTGCTCAACCGGCAACATGTGGCGGGTCAGATCAGCTATGCGGATGTGGCTGCGCAGGAGACAGCGCTCGCCCAAACCCGACTGCTCTTGCCGCCGCTGGAAAAGCAGCTGGAGCAAAATCGCAATCTGCTTGCGACCCTGAGCGGTCGCTTCCCCTCCGAGGCCAATCTGCCACTGTTCAGTTTTGCGGATTTCCGCAAGTTACCTGCCGTGCCACTCACAACGACGGCAGATCTGTTGCGCCAGCGGCCCGATATTCGCGCCGCTGAAGCGCGCTTGCAGGCGGCTCATGCGCAAATTGGTGTGGCGATTGCCAATCGCTTGCCGAGCATCACGCTGACAGGTCAGTTGGGCAGCAGCTCTTCAGCGGTAGACAAGCTGTTCAATCCCGGTATGGGTCTCTGGACCGTTGCAGGCGGTGTCTTGCAGCCAATCTTTGATGCTGGTGCACTCGCCAACAAGCAGGTTGCGGCCGAAGAAGCAACGCGTCAGGCACTGGCTGATTATCGTTCAACGGTTCTCACGGCCTTTCAGAACGTTGCTGACGCGTTGCGGGCATTGCAGGCGGATGAAAAGAGCATTCAGGCGGCACGCACTGCAACAGACGCCGCCAATCGCAATCTTTCGCTTGTGCGCAAACAGGTTGAAGGTGGGCAGGTGAGTGCGCCTGCCCTCATCTCTGCGCAGCAGGCCTATCTGCAAACCTCTCTTGCCCTTGTGCAGGCGCAAGCCTCCCGACAAGCCAATGTCTTTGCGCTGGTGCAGGCGTTGGGCGGTGGCTGGTGGCCGCCCAAGGGTGCTGTTTCGCAAGTTGTTATGATCGACACTGAACAGGATGATGGCTGATGCTCATGTTTCGCATCCTCGCTGCCACTGCGTGCCTGTCTTTGATGCTCGCTGAGCCCGTACTTGCGCGCTCGGGCAAGGAGACGATCAAGGTTCCTGACAGGCAACTTCGCAGCCTGACGATTGAGCCCGCACAGGTGATCCGCTTCCGCACACAAAAACAGGCGGTCGGTCAGCTCGCCTTTAATGAAGACACAAGCACGATTGTGCTTACGCCCTTTGCTGGTCGGGTGACGAAGATCTTCGGCAAGATTGGCGACACTGTCGCAGTGAATGCCCCGCTCTTTGAAATTGACAGTCCCGAAGTTGTGCAAATGCAGACGGATCTCATCGCGGCTCTCAATGCGGTGGAGAAGGCCCGTTCGCAACTTGCACTCACCAAACGCATACTCGATCGTCAGTCCAGCCTTGTCGCGGAGCGCGCCGCAGCGATGCGGGAGCTTGATCAGGCACGTGCTGATCATGCTGCAGCTGAATCCGATTTGCGCACCGCAGAAGGGTCCGTTGCTGCTGCGCGCAACAAGTTGCGCGTGCTTGTTGGCCGCAATGATGAAGAAATGGCCCGCATTGAACGTGAACGCATGATTGACCCGCTCGTCATCGTGCGAGCGCCAATTGCCGGTCAGATCGTGGCACGCAAGATCGGGCTTGGCCAGCTTGTGCGGCCTGACCAAACGGAATCCCTCTTCTCCATCGCTGATCTTGCGACGATGTGGCTGCGCGTGGCCGTTGCTGAAAATGACATTCCGCTTGTGCGTGTGGGGCAGGAGCTGGAAGTCCATATTGATGCGCTGCCAGCCTCCACCTTCAAAGCCAAGGTCAATGCGATTGGTTCAGCCTCTGATGCGGTGACGCGTCGTATCATGGTGCGCTCAGAGCTTGCCAACCCGGAGCAGATCTTGCGACCGGAAATGTTTGCCACCTTTAAAATCTTTGTGGGCGAGGGCGATGAATGGCCGGCTGTGAGTGTGGAGTCGATCATTCGCGAAGCCAATCGGTCTTTCATCTATATCGAAGTGAAGCCCGGTGAGTTTCAGCGCCGTCTGGTGACGCTTGGGGCCGAGCAGAATGGCCGCGTGGCGGTGCGCGAGGGTTTGCAGCCCGGCGAGAGGGTCGTGGGTCGCGGAGCCATCTTCCTCGACAATGAGTGGAAACAGTAAGTCGTGCGTTGAGGGGCTTTTGAGATGTTGCGCAATCTGATCGCCGCCTGCCTGTCGCGACGCCCTTTGGTCGTGCTGATTTTTGCTGCCTTTGTGGGGCTTGGCTACGCGACCTTTCGCACGCTCAATATCGAAGCCTATCCCGATCCCGCGCCCCCCATCATCGAGATCATCGCGCAATGGCCCGGCCAGTCGCCTGAAGAAGTGGAACGCTATGTCACTGGTCCCATCGAAATTGCGGTGGCCAGTACACCTGGCCTGAAATTCGTCCGCTCCAATACGGTCTATGCACTTGGCTTTATCCGCCTGCAATTTGAATATGGGCGTGACTATTATTTTGTGCGCCAGCAGACCATCAACCGTCTCAACGAAGCAAAACTGCCTGAGGGCGTTCAGCCGAAAATTTCACCAGCAGGCGGTATTAGCGAAATCTTCCGGTATCAACTCAAAGGCCCGCCCGGCATGGATGTCATGCAGCTCAAGACGCTGCAGGATTGGGTTGTGGAACGACGCTTGCGTATTGTGCCCGGTGTGGCCGATGTCGCGGTACTGGGTGGCAAGACGAAAGAATATCAGGTTGAGATTGATCTCAACCGCCTCGTCTCGCGCGGATTGACATTGCCGCAGGTCATTCAGGCCCTCTCGGCCAGCAATGTGAATGTCGGTGGCCGCACGATTTCCATGGGTGAGCAATCGGTCAATGTGCGTGGTCTGGGGATTGTGCAATCTCTGGAGGATATCCGCAACATTGTCCTCACCCAACAGCAGGGCGTGCCTGTTCTGATCTCCGATGTGGCAGATGTGAAGATCGGCTTTACGCCGCGGCTTGGTATGTCGGGGCGCGATGATCAAACCGACACAGTTTCCGGCATGGTGCTCATGCAAAAGCTCGAACGCACCATGGATGTGGTCAAGCGCGTGCGTGCGACAGTCGAGCAAATCAACACGGATGGCAGTCTGCCGCCGGGCGTCAAGATTGAGCCCTTCTATGACCGTGGTGAACTGGTGGCGATTACCATCGACACTGTGCTGCACAGTCTCATTGTTGGTATTTTGCTGATCTTTGTCATTCAGTGGCTCTTCCTTGGCGACTTGCGTTGCGCGATTATTGTCGCAGCCACAATTCCCGTTGCCCTGTTTCTGGCCGTCATCATTACAGTGTTGCGCGGGGAATCTGCCAATCTTCTCTCGATCGGCGCGATTGATCTTGGCATCATTGTAGATGCCAGCGTGATTATGGTGGAGAATATTCACCGCCAACTCTCGCATGGTCACGCGCCCCATGGTGAAGGGGCCGGCTCGCGTTACAAGCTATCGCGTATTTTGCATGGCGCGTCGGAAGTCGATAAGTCGATTCTTTTTTCCGTTCTCATCACAGTCGCAGCCTTTCTGCCACTTTTCACCATGCAGGGCGTTGAAGGGCAAATCTTTGGCCCCATGGCCCGCACCTATGCCTATGCATTGATCGGCGCGGTGATCGCGACCTTCACGATTACGCCTGTTCTGTCCTCCATTTTGCTGCCTGCGCATATTAAAGACGTCGAGACTTTTGTGGTGCGCAACCTTCGCAAGATTTATATGCGCATCCTGCCGCTCGCAGTGGATCGGGCGCGTCGCTCTGCGCTCATAGCGGCAGGCTTCTTGTTTTTTACCTTGCTGATGGGCTCACGTTTGGGCACGGAATTTTTGCCCAAGCTCGAAGAGGGCAATATGTGGATCCGCGCGACCATGCCGCCAACGATCACGTTGGAGGCAGGCATGGAGACGGTCGCCAAGATCCGCGACGTCATCCGCAGCTATCCCCCCGTGCGCACGGTTACATCAGAACAGGGACGTGGCGAAGAAGGAACCGATCCCGATGGATCATTCCTTGCCGAGTTTTTCGTACCGCTGAAGCCTTTTGACCAATGGCCAAAGGGCATGACGAAAGAAAAGCTGATCACGGAGCTTTCATCCCGCCTCAATGCCGAATTCATCGGCATTGATTTCAACTTCTCGCAATATATCCAAGACAATATCGAAGAGGCGGTGTCTGGCGTCAAAGGCGAGAACTCGATCAAGATTTTCGGGCGTGACCTTTATGAGCTTGAAAATATCGCGCGTGCAGTGAAAGCCGAGATCAGCGAAGTACCAGGTGTTCGAGATCCGTCAGCGTTCAATTTGCTCGGCCAGCCCAATCTGCTCATCAAGATCGACCGCATGAAGGCGGCCCGCTATGGTTTCTCCGTTGCTGATGTGAACGCGGTTGTTCAGGCTGCCGTGGGTGGTCAGGAGGTGACGCGCGTTTATGAGGGCGAGATGAATTTCGGCCTCACGGTCAGACTGGCGCCAGAATATCGCCGCGACATTGAAGCGATCAAAGCCATTCCCGTTGCACTGCCTGGCGGGGACGGGAAAGGTTCAACAGCCTATATTCGGCTCGAAGATCTGGGTTCGGTCGAGCTGGAATCAGGTGCGGCCTATGTTTATCGCGAAAATAGCCAGCGTTTCATTCCGCTGAAATATAGTGTGCGTGAGCGTGATCTGGGCTCCACCGTTGCGGAAGCGCAAGAACGTGTCGCCAAGAATGTTCCGCTCCCGCAAGGCTACAGGCTCGAATGGTCTGGAGAGTTTGGCGCGATGCAGGAGGCCAAGGAACGGCTGATGTTCATCGTGCCGCTGGCTCTTGTTCTGATCTTGATGCTGCTCTATTCAATGTTCAATTCGCTGCGTGACAGTCTGCTCGCCCTTTCAGGAATTCCTTTTGCGATGGCGGGAGGCATTCTGGGCCTTTATGTGGCCGGGCTTAATCTTAGCGTGTCAGCAGCGGTTGGTTTCATCTCATTGCTGGGTGTCTCTGCGATGGATGGGATTTTGCTGATTTCCTATATCCGCAAAAACGTGGACGAGGGCATGAGCACGCATGAAGCGGTAATCGGCGCCGGTGAAGCGCGGATGCGTCAGATTTTCATGACGAGCTTGTCAGCCTGTATCGGTCTTGTGCCGGCTGCCGTTTCGACCGGCATTGGCTCGCAGGTTCAGCAGCCGCTTGCTTGCGTCATTGTGGGGGGCATGTTGCTATCTCCCATTTGCAGCCTCATCGTCATTCCCGCTTTGGCACGCTTGTTCCTGCCCAATGTGCCGCATAAACGCATTGAAGCCTGACCCGCTTTGTCGCAAGATTGGTGTCAGTCAACATCTTGAGGCGGCGCTCTTGTCGCTTGTGCCGGGGCCAGTGCCATGCATGTCCTGCTCGTTGAGGACAACAGAGAATTATCGGCAGCCTTGCAGGTGAGCCTCACCGGGTTCGGGCATGACGTGACACGCGTATTCACCTTGGCGGAGGCACGTTCCAAGGCGGCTGAGCTTGGCTTTGATGCAGTGGTGCTCGATCTTGGGCTTCCAGACGGCGATGGCTATGAATTCGTGCGCTTCATCCGCGCCCAGCGGTCCGATTTGCCCATCCTCATTCTCACCGCGCGCTCATCTATTGAAGAGCGCATCATTGGCATGAAGAGTGGTGCTGATGATTATCTCACCAAGCCTTTCGCTATGGATGAATTGATGGCGCGGCTGGAAGTTTTGGTGCGGCGCTTGCGTCTCGAAGATGAAAGCCGCTTGCAACTTGGCAATGTCGAGATTGATCTCAGGCAAGGTGAGTTGCTGGTCGCGGGCTCAGCTCTCACTTTGCCCCAGCGTGAGCTTGAACTTCTGAAAATGCTCTTGCGCAAGAAAGAGCGCGTCTTGTCGAAAGATGCGATCGAGGCGCGCCTTTTTGCAGATGGCGGTGTTGGATCAAATGCCATCGACGTTTATGCACATCGCTTGCGCAAGCGGTTGAATGAGGCTGGCGCTGATATTGAACTGCATACGATCCGTGGTGTGGGCTTTTGCGCCAAACTGAAGGCCAGCGCATGATCCGTTCCATTCATCGCCGTATCTTGCTTGCTCATAGTCTTGTGATCATGCTCGCAACGGGCATGATTCTTGTGGCTCTGAATGTCATGACTGCAGAGGCGGTCAGTTCGCTCCATTCGAGTTCGATGGAGAAGCAGGCCGAAACACTGTCTTACTTGTTGCGCGATGATCCGGCCAAGTCGACACAAGGTCAGCTCGCGCTCACGCTGCCGCATCCGCTTGATGATGTTTATTCTGAGAGCTATGGACGCTATTTCTACGCTGTCTTGTCGGAAGATGGCAAAGTGCTGATCTCCTCGCTTCCCGGCAGAGTGGCGGTGTTTCCGCTGGATAATCCCCGTGGTGTCAGTCGCGTCATCACGAGCCGTGGTGTGGTCGAAGTGGAAGGCGTGAGCCACAAGATCGAGCGTGACGGGCGGGTTTATTATTTTCAGGTCGGTGAAAATCTCGCCCATCAGGACGTGTTTTTTGACGATTTCATCACAGCCTTCTCCAAGATTGTCGTCTGGATCGTCTTGCCCTTGATGCTGCTTGTTTTGGGCTTCGACATGTTTGTATTTCGCGCAGCGCTTGAGCCGATCCGCGAAGCCTCAGCGCCCGAGC
>CAZLBA010000067.1:0-3133 GCA_964557555.1 uncultured Beijerinckia sp. | reverse complement strand
ATTTCTGGTCGTAATCTCTCTGCCCGGATTAGTCATGAGCGCTTGCCAACCGAAATGATCCCTTTGGTGAAGTCGGCTAATAATGCGTTTGAGCGTTTGGAGCAGGCCTATCGCTCCCAGCAACATTTCAATTCCGATGCGGCACATGAAATGCGCACGCCACTCGCCATTCTGCGCGCGCAAGTCGAAAATTCGCATGACGCACAATTGCGTCAGCAATTGCTGCCAACGATCGACCATGTGGCGCATATTCTCTCGCAGCTCTTGCAACTGAGCGAGACAGAGACCGCAGCCATAGCCGTCGATGATGTTGACCTCCATGCGGTTGCTGTGGCCGTCGTTGAATATATGGCCCCGCTGATCATTGATCAGAACCGCATGATCGAGCTGACCGGAGTTTCTGCGCCAGTCATGATCCGTGGGCAGTATGAGCTGATCTTCCGTGCCTTGCGCAACCTCATTGAGAATGCCACCCGCCATACGCCGCCCGGCAGCTGTGTCACCGTCAACGTCGAGGCTGATGGCACCTTGTCTGTGGCCGATGAGGGTGAGGGCGTGCCTGCGGAAGCGCGCGATTTGATCTTTGAGCGGTTCTGGCGCGGCGACCGCAATGCGGCCGGTCGTTCCGGGATCGGGCTTGCCATTGTGAAAAAGATTGCGGAGTTGCATGGAGCGCGCATCGAGGTGGGGGACCATCAGCCGCGCGGCGCGATCTTTTCCCTGCATTTCCCGCGCCCGGAGCAGCACTGACTCAGCTATTCTCAAGACTGGGCGAGATAAAGACCCAATCCGGGTAGATTAGATCAAGAATATCGGCAGATTTCCGTCCCGGTTAACCATCCGTCAACCAAGTTTCTTAATCTTGATCGGTGTCGCGGTGAGCTTTGAATCACCGGGCAAGCCGTGAAAATGGCTTGGGTTTTCGGCTCAAGACTCGGATGGGAGTGATGCCGATGGGGACTGACACGCGCCTGGCCATTTACGACGATTTGCGTGAGCAATACCTGCCGACGGTGTGCGATTACATCGCAACACTTTATGCGCGTGTCCTTCCCGTGGATGACAAGGAGCGGATCCTTCTTGTCAGCGTCCATCAGGCGATGTGGTCGCATGGTTTTGCGCTTGATTTCCTCAGCGCCTCCAAATGCCGCAAGACCCTCAACCGCCTCGCACTTGCCAAGGGGTTCAGCCAAGAACATATCGACCGCATCGATGCGCTGGTGCTGGATGAGCTGATGGAGATCGTCGCGATGCGCTATCGCCGCTCACCTTCGGCGGTCGTGGCCTATAATCGCGCGGTTCTGGCTGTCGTTACCGAGACGGTGGGCTTCGAAACGCTGAAAGCCGCCTAGTTTTTCAGCGCAACGACCGCATCAACTTCAACTGCGGCATTGCCGGGCAGTCCACTCACGCCCACAGCAGTGCGCGCATGGCGTCCCGCCTCCCCGAATATATCAATGAAGACGCGCGTTGCGCCATTGATGACGAGTGGCGAAAAGGCAAAGCCCGGCACGCAATTCACAAAGCCGCCGAGACGGATCACCTGCGAAACGCGCTCCAGATCTCCCTCGCAGGCCAGTTTGAGCGCATAGATCAGGTTCAGCGCGCAGATTTTGGCGCCTGCCATGGCCTCTTCGACTGAGGTGGCACCATCACCGACAGGTCCGTGACAAGTGACGGCGCCATCCCATTCGCAGATCTGGCCCGAAAGAAAGACGAGATTGCCTTCACGACGGAAGGGCAGAAACTCGCCACGAGGTGTCCATGGCGGCGGCAGTTCCAGCCCAAGATCTTTCAGGCGTTGCTCAATGCGATTCATGACGCATCATAGCTTGAAATCTTCGTCTGACCACGCTGTTGGGTGACGGCGCGGCACCTTGCGCAAATCTTCAACCTTCATGCAGCCGAGCTGGCCCATGGTGGCGCGCAGATCTTCGCTCAAAACATTGATGAGATGGCCCGGCCCTATTGGGCCCAGAGCACCGAGGCTCCACAAGAAGGACTTGCCAGCAAAGGCGGCATCGGCGCCAACCGCAATCGCCCGCGCCACATCGACGCCAGAGCGGACACCTGAGTCGAGAATGAGTGTGGCGCGCCCGGCAACCTGACGTGCAATGGCTGGCAGGGCATCAATCGAACTGGGCAGGGCTTCAATCTGGCGCCCGCCGTGATTGGTGACGAAGAGGCCATCAATGCCCATGGAGACTGCCAGCTCTGCATCCTGAGGGTGCAGCACGCCCTTGAGAACCATCGGGCCTTTCCAGACCTCGCGATAGCGGGCGATCTCATCCCATGTGAAGGCGCCGCCGATCTCGCGGCGGATCCATTCGGCTGTCTGCGAGAGATCCATCCCCGGCTTCATATATTTGCGCAATGAGGCAAAGCGCGGGACGCCATGGCGCAGCATTGCCATGATCCAGCGTGGCGAGGTGAGGGCATCAAAACGCAGACGATTGGTGACGCGGAAGGGGTTTGTGATGCCGCTGCGCGTCTCACGCGGGCGGGTGGTGCGGATGGGAGTATCAATGGTCAGCACCAGCACCTTGACGCCGCAGGCAGCAGCGCGGCGCGCCAGATCAAGGCCTATTTCATGATTATTGGAATGAGCGCGATAGAGCTGGAACCACAAGACATCGGGTGCGAGTTTCGCAGCCTCTTCCACGTCAATGCCGGAGAGAAGGCCAAGTGTGTAAGGCACATTGGCCTTTTGCGCCGCGCGCGCGAGATAATGTTCGGCACCCGGATAGGCGGTGCCCGGCCCGCCAATGGGGGCAATGCCAACAGGAGCAGCATAATCAGTGCCAAACAGCTTTGCGCCACAGGCCGGCGGGCGCGAAACAAGCCCGTAACGCGGCATCAGTTCCAGACCATCGAGCGAGGACCAGTTGCGCGCGATGCCGGTATCAATGCCCGCGCCCCCGTCCATATATTCAAAGGAAAAATGCGGCATCATGCGCTTGGCGCGGGCGCGCAGGTCCATGGCGGTGGGATAGGCGCGCATCAGCTCTTGGTCATTCATGGGCTTTTTCGATCCTCCGGTTTGCCGCGCTGGCCTTTGCTTATTGGCTGCCACTCTAGGTGTCAGCGCAGGGCGGATCAAGGCAGGCCCTTGCGGGACGTGGTGAAAAGGGGC
>CAZLBA010000066.1:0-17041 GCA_964557555.1 uncultured Beijerinckia sp. | reverse complement strand
CCGCGCTTCTTCATCTGCACGAGGCCTTCGATGATCGGGGCGAAATCTGTACCGCCATTGGCGAAGACATATTTGATGCCGCAGTCATGCAGCGCGGAGAGATAGGCTTCGCCAACAGTTGCAGGCTTCGTCGCAGTCATTGCACATTCACTCCCTGAAACGGCAATTTTTGCCGTCTTGTCGCTGCGGACCATATCGGCAGTTGATCTGGAATGCCACTGAGGGCGGGCTAAAAACCAATGACGGCTGCGCCACCTGTCAGGCCCGCACCCGCGGCTGTGACAAGCAGCCGCTCACCCTTGGCAAAGGGCTTTTGCGCCTGCGCCAGCGAGAGGGTCAGCGGAATGGTGGCTGCGGAGGAATTGCCATATTCCGCGATACTGGAAAGTGCCTTTTCGGGCGCAATGCCGAGCTGCTGAGCCACCATGTTGATCATGCGGCCATTGGCCTGATGCGGACAGAAACGCGTGATCTCATCCGCGTGCAAGCCTGCCTGCGCCATGGCACGGCGGGCTGCCGCGCTCATCATCTGCACTGCCTTCTGAAAGAGGGCTTGTCCGTCTGCGATGCGCATCAGCACATCCTTGGGGTCGCTGACGCCGGCAAAGGGGCGGCGGCTGCCGCCAGCGGGAATATCAACGAGGCCATAGCCAGATCCATCGCTGGTCAGATCAAGCCCCAACAGACCCCTGCCCGGCTCATCGCAGGGCTTCAGCAATACCGCCCCTGCCGCATCAGCAAACAGGACGGCACTTGCCCGGTCCTGATGGTTCAGGCGCCGGGAGAGGACATTGGCGGCAATGACCAAAGCGGGCTTGCCCTGCTGGCGCACGAAACCATCCGCGAGCGCCAGCGCATATACAAAGCCCCCGCAGGCTCCGGCGAGATCAACCGCGCCAGCGCCTTTCAGGCCCAGCCGATGCGCCACAAGCGGGGCTGAGGGCGGCAAAAGCTGGTCGGGCGTGGAAGTGGCCAGAAGCAGGAGACCCGCCTCAGCGGTCTCCCCAAGCCCGGCAAAGAGGCTTTCTCCGGCCCCCACGGCAAGGTCGCTCAGCGCCTCCCCGGAGGCAGCCCAATGACGGCTGCGAATGCCGGTGCGTCTTTCAATCCAGCCCGCCTCAAGCTTGAGGCGGGCTTCGATTTCGCTGCTGGGAACGGCATGGGCTGGAACAAAATGACCAAATGCCGCGATATGGCTGAAGCTCAATAGACGCCCTTCAGGAAAGCGCCGGTCTTCTTCACGATCTCCGGCGGTGTCGCAAAGCCATCTATCACAATCTTCTGGGTCTGGTCGCCGGAAACCGGATTGATTTCCATCAGACCTTTTTCCGCCTCTGCCAACAGGGCCGGGTCCTTCAGGGTTGCCATGAATGCATTACGCAGGGCCGCCAGACGATCAGCCGGCACGCCGGGGGGCGCGACAAAGGGGCGGCCCATCACATTTCGCGCAAAGACGAGGGTAAGGATCTGGCGTTCCTCGGCATTGCGCGCCAGGTCCAGAACAAGGGGAACATTCGGCAATTCAGGATGCTTGCTCAAAGAGAGCTGCAAGGTCACGTTGATTTTCTTGTCCTTGTACCATTGCGGATGGGTAGACATGACACTCGACCATGACCAGCCACAACGGCCCTGAACCTCATTGCGCTCCATGGCCAGATTGACCTCATTGCCACCCGGATAGCCGGAAATGAGCTTCATTTTCGCTTTAAACACGCCATTGAGCACATGCACGAACTGGTCCGTATCGGCAGCGCCGCCAGAGCCACCCATCACCACCGGCTTGGTCAGCATGTCCTGAACATTGGTGATTCCACTGGTGTGCCAGGTGGTGCAGACGCTCACCTCATCATTTGCGCTGCCGAGCCAGTTGAATTTGGTCGAATCAAATTGCGCATCTGCGGGTGAGAACATCGGATCGAAAGCAGCACCACGCGAAACAGCACCGATGGCCGTGCCATCCTTGGGCGCAACATTATAGAGCCAGTTGGCCAGACGCAGTGACCCGGCGCCCGCCATATTCTTCGGAACAACCGTGGGATTGCCTGGAATATGCTTGCCCAGATGGCGCGCGACCAATCGGGCATAAGCATCATAGCCCCCGCCCACGCTATAGCCGATATAAAGATCGACTGTCTTGCCACGGTAGAAATCAGCAACAGATCCTTGCGCTTGCGCTGTGGCAACAAGGCTCACCAACGCTGCACTGACCTGTGCGATCCGCTTCAACATCATCATGGGGCTATCCTCACCATTGCTCGGCCTTGGCCTGCTCTATCCTCTCAGGATTGGGCGCAAACTAACGCGCCAGCGCTCCGTCGCCAAATTTGCTGCGCATGCGAAGCCACACAGGCTCGTGATCAAAAGTTTAGGCCGGCCACTTTACGGGTCACGGGCTTTGCGCAATATCGATCTTCAAGGGGCAAATGGCCCCGCTGATGGGAGGGGACGATCGTGGCCAAAATCGAACTCAATGTCGATGGCAAGGCGCATTCCATAGAGGCTGATGCGGATATGCCGCTCCTCTATGCCCTGCGCGATGACCTTGGTCTCAAAAATCCGAAATTCGGCTGTGGTCTGGCGCAATGCGGCGCCTGCACCGTGCTGATTGACGGCCAGCCCGTGCGCTCATGCGTCACGCCGATCGATTCAGTCGGCAAGGGCAAGATCACCACGCTGGCCGGGCTGCAGAAAGACGGCAAGCCGCACAAGGTTCAGGAGGCTTTCATCGCTGAACAGGTGCCGCAATGCGGCTACTGCATGAATGGCTGGATCATGACGACGGTTTCGCTTCTGGAGAAGACGCCGAAGCCGACAGACAAACAGATCGAGGAGGCGCTCACCGGATTGAAATGCCGCTGCGCAACTCATGTGTCCATCATGCGCGCCGTCAAGCGCGCTGCGCAGGCTTGAGGGAGGCGACCATGAATCAGCAAATCAATCGTCGTCATTTCCTCGCCGGCACGGGCGCACTGACTGTCAGCGTGATGATGCCTGGTGTTGCGGCACGCGCTGCCACGAATGGGCTTGAAAAGCGTCCGCCGCTCGACCCCAAGAAACTCGCCTCCTATATCTCCATCAATGCTGATGGCACGGCGACGGCCTATTTCGGCAAGAT
The DNA here is from genome assembly GCA_964557555.1 of uncultured Beijerinckia sp. Classification (GTDB taxonomy): domain Bacteria; phylum Pseudomonadota; class Alphaproteobacteria; order Rhizobiales; family Beijerinckiaceae; genus Terripilifer. The sequence goes on along the minus strand of CAZLBA010000066.1, from coordinate 13,926 downwards.
GGATATGGGTCAGGGCACCGATATCGGCGTCGCGCAAATGGTCGCGGAAGAACTCGACCTTCCGGTGGAGCGCGTGCTCATTGACATGGGCGATTCAGGCACCAGCCTCAATCAGGGCGGCGCATCCGGTTCGACCGGTGTGTCACATGGTGGCGCCACGTTGCGCAATGCTGCTGCAGAAGCGCGCCGTCAGCTCGTCGAAATGGCTGCCAAACATTTGTCAGTGGCAGCTGATGAGCTTGTTGTCGCCAATGGCGTAATCTCGGCAAAGTCGGATCCAGCCAAGAAAGTCTCCTATGGCGAATTGATCGGCGGACGCTGGTTCGACACGGAAGTCGAGTGGAATGGCAAGATCGGCAATGATCTGTCGATGAAGTCGCCCGCCAAATTGAAGGACCCCAAAGACTACAAGGTCTATGGCACCTCACCGCCACGCCGCGACGTGGCACCGAAGGTGTTGGGCACCGGCGACTTTGTCACCGACATTCGCGTGGATGGAATGGTCCATGCGCGCATGGTCATGCCACCTGTGGCAGGCGCGGAACCCGTGAGTGTTGATGAAGCTTCCATCAAACATATTCCCGGCGCGCAAGTCGTCTGGCAAAAGGCCTTCCTTGGTGTCGTGGCACCCAAGGAATGGGACGCGGTGAAGGCAGCGCGTGCGCTGAAAGTCACCTGGTCCGATGCCAAGCCGCCCTTCGTGGACCAGAAGCAGCTCTACAAGCACATTCGCGACAGCAAGAGCATCAAGGATGGAAGTTCTGGACCCTTCGCCAAAGAACCGGAGAAGGTCGAAGCCGCCTTCAGGAATGCAGCACGCATCATCGAGGCAAGCTATGAATGGCCATTCCAGTCTCATGCCAGCATGGGTCCAGCCTGCGCCGTCGTTGACTACAAGCCCAATGGCATCACGACCCTGTGGACCGGTTCGCAAAAGCCGCATTTCGCAGGCGATGGTGTTGCCGCTGTCCTTGGCCTGAAACCCGATCAGGTGCGCGGCATCTGGGTGCCGGGACCGGGCAGCTATGGCCGCAATGATGCGGGTGATGCGGCGGTTGCAGCTGCGATCTTCTCGAAGGCAGTTGGCAAGCCGGTTCGCTTCCAGTCGATGCGCGATGAAGGCACGGCATGGAGTCCCAAGTCACCGGCCTCAGTGCACACTGTGCGGGCAGCACTCGACCAGAATGGTCGTGTCATGGCTTGGCATTTCCACTCCAAGGCCTTCGACCGTCTGAATGTGCACTCCAATGAGAGTAATCCTGGCGATACGCTGCATGGCCAGATGATCGGGGCCAAGCCGAAGCCGCAGCTGGTCTATGGCACGCCATCCAATTCCTATCGCTTTGATGTGCGCCATCAGAGCTGGGAAATCGTGCCCCCCATGCTGGAGACGGCCTCGCCACTGCGCTCCTCGCATCTGCGCGACCCGCTGGGACCAGAAATCCACTTCGCTCACGAAAGCTTCGTGGATGAAGTTGCTTTCGGGACCGGCAAGGATCCCGTCGAGTTCCGTCTGACTTATGTGAGCGACCAGCGTGACAAGGAGGTGATCGAGGCAGCCGCTAAGAAGGCGGGCTGGCAGAAGCGCACCGCTGCACGCCGCCAACGCAATGGCGATATCGCCATTGGTCAAGGCATCGCCTATTCCACCCGCAATGGTACGCGTGTGGCCGTGATCGCTGAGGTCGAGGTCAATACCAAAACCGGCAAGGTGCATGGCAAGAAGTTCACCGTGGCGCATGACTGCGGCATTGTGCTCAATCCCCAGCTCCTCACCCAGACGATTGAAGGCAATGTGGCGCAGGCCTTAAGCCGCGCGCTGCATGAAGAGGTGAAGTTCGACCGGAAGAATGTCACGAGCGTTGACTGGGAGACCTATCCCATTCTCGACTTCACCGAACGCCCGCTTGAGATCGACGTGGTGCTGATCAACCGCCAGAACATTCCCCCCAATGGGGCTGGCGAAGGCTCCATGCGTCCGGTGGCGGCGGCCCTTGCCAATGCGATCTTCGACGCAACCGGCATCCGCTTGCGTCAGGCGCCCTTCACGCCAGACCGGATCAAATCCGGCGCTGCGTGATATGTTGAAGGTTGAATGAGTGATGAGCCCTCCCCGGAAACGGGGAGGGTTTTTTGATGGCTGTAGGACGTCCGCCGCGCATCCCTTCTCGCATTGGGAGAAGGTGCCCGCAGCGCGGGCGGATGAGGGGTTAGCGCCTCTCGGAATAAAGACCCGATCCCCTCATCAGTCAGCTCCGCTGACAGCTTCTCCCACTGGGAGAAGCGAGATCAAGCGTCACGCCCGCAACGCCTGCAACATTGCTTCAACATAATCGACGCCGCTGGCAACAACGAGCATTCGGGTGAAGGGGCGCAGGTGGTTAAGGGATTCGGTGACATCAGCATCGCTGGTGCCGTCTTGCGGCACGACCAAACCCACAAGCGTCTTGTTGTGCAGATTGCAAGCGTCCGCAATCACGGTGACAGCGCGGGCATCTTCACCGGCAGCAGTAATCACGACAACGAAATCTGCGCTCGCGACTTCACCGACGAGATCCTGCGTACGCCCTGCAAGATCTTCAAGCCACGCCTGCATCCCGGCTTGCGTCTCATCTGGCTTGCTCTTGGCGGCGAAATGGAGCGAGGTGAAAAAGGTCGCGCCATTCCAGCTCAATCGCGAGACTTCATCGACAATCCGCGCGCTGATTTTATCAAGCGCGACGATCTTCACGGCACGAGTTTTGGAATTGGGATATTGGATGCGGAAAGCAGCTTCTTGCGCGCTCGACATGCGCTGCGATTCACTCAGCATGGGCTCCGCTCCTTCCGGTTGAAAGAGGCCGCCGACGAAAGCGCCAGCGGCCTTTGTTGTCTTAGACCGAGGTCTGGCGCACGCCCTTCTTGGCCTTCAGCGCTTCCTTCGCGCCTTCCTTGAAGGGCACATCGCGCTTCAGCAACAAAGCGGCCTGACGCACCTTGTGATGTTCAGGATCGACGCCGGGAGGCGTGATGCCCTTCTCGACAAGCGCCTTCGCCGCCTTCAACAAGCGATGACGCGCCATGATGATGCCGTTGTCGCAACCAACGAGGTTTTCCTTGGTGCGATCGACGATCGGGCCCATGCTTTCCTGCAAGGAGGCATCCTGCATACCGATGCCTTCAATGCCGCTGAAGGTCTTGCCTGCCTTCTGCGCGGCGCGATCCATCAGATAGTCATTGGTCTTGTTGGCAAGCGGAATGTAGGTGCCGGGCACATATTTCACATGGATGCCCTTGCCATTCTTCATGGCAGTGACTTCGCCTTCCGTCAGCGGACGGGTGGGGTGATAGTCATAGCTCCAGGCCCAGCAATTGTGGTCGTCAATCGGAACCCAGAAGTGACCATGCATCGGGTGATCGCCACGCGGCGGCACGCCTGTGTAGCAAGGCATGACCCAAGGCGTGATGCGCCAGTAATATTGATCATCTTCCGCATTGCGACGCGCGCCAATCAGCAAGCCGCCTTCATTATCGACGACCTCGAAGACAGGCGCGAGATCTTTCATATTGTACTGGTTCGAGACCGAGCCCTTGAAGAGCGGATCGCTCGACAGGTCGCCACGATGCAGCCAGCTGACATGCGAAGAATCAATGCCGCCTTCCATGGCCTGCAACCAGTTGCATTCCTGAATGCGCTTGGTCATGAAGGTCTGGTTGAGCGGAACCGTGCAGAATTCATATTCAGGTTCCGGCGGGCGCTTTTCCGGCGGGCCCATATAGGTCCACAACACGCCGCCCTTCTCGATCAGCGGATAAGACTTCAGCTTGATCTTCTTGGCATAGCCCGACTCAACCGGCTCGGAAGGCACTTCCATGCACTGGCCGTTCACGTCGAACTTCCAGCCGTGATAGGGGCAGCGCAGACCGCATTCCTCGTTACGGCCAAACCACAGCGACACGCCGCGATGGGCGCAGAATTCGTCGATCAGGCCAAGCTTGCCCTCGCTGTCGCGGAAAGCGACCATGCGCTCGCCGAGCAGCTTGATGCGCACGGGCGGGCAGTCGGGCTCAGGCAGCTCTTCCGACAGAAGGGCCGGCATCCAATAGGCGCGGAACATCTCCCCCATGGGGGTGCCCGGGCCGGTCTGGGTTAGGAAGTCGTTCTGTTCTTTCTTGAGCATGGCACTCTCCTGCGATCCGGGCCGACTTCCCCAATTTCAGGGGAGGGAAGCGTTGACCGCCTCTCCGGGCCTTGTTATGACGGGTTCCTGTATGCGGAACAGTGTTCCGCAATCGGGTGTAGGGGGTGTATCATCCCCAGCGACAAGACGTCAACGAGGAGTCCCATGTCCCAGACCGTTCAGAAGATCGAATTGTGCAAGATGTCGGACGTGATGGAAGGCTCTGCCATCAAGGTCGAGACAAACGGTCTGGAATTGGCCGTGTTCAACCTGAACGGTGCCTTTTACGTCACTGACGACCTGTGCACGCATGGCCCCGGCTCGCTGTCAGAAGGCCCCATCCATGGCGATGTGGTGGAATGCGATTTCCACAACGGTTCTTTCAACATCAAGACCGGCGAAGTCGTCGATCCGCCCTGCATGATCCCGATCAAGACCTACAAGGTCGTGACCGAAGGCGACAGCGTCTTCATCGAAGTCTGAGGCAAAAGCTTCAGCAGTGGGGGAACTAGCCTGATGGCTGAGCAGCTCGAAAAAGCCAGACTGACTGGCATGGCTGCGCCGGAAACTGAGCCGCGATCACAGCGGCTCTCTTCCGTCACGACGGCTATGCGGCTTCTCAAAATGTTCACCGAGGATGAGGCCGAGATTGGCGTCACCTCGCTCGCAAAACGCCTGGGTGTGGCAAAAAGCACGGTCTATCGCCTCGCTTCCACGCTTGTTGCTGAAGGGATGCTGGAGCAGAATCCTGAGACAGAGCGCTATCGTCTCGGCATTGCGCTTTTTGGTCTGGGTGCGCTTGTGCGCCAGCGCATGAATCTCTCCAACGAAGCGCGCCCGTACATCTTCGATCTGCGAGATGCTACAAATGAGACGGTGCATCTGGCAGTGCTTGATCGCGCCGAGATCATCTATGTCTATGATCTGGAGAGCACGCAGGCGATCCGCATGAGCGCTAATCTGGGCGCGCGCAAGCCTGCGCTCTGCACGGCTGAAGGTCTCGCCATTCTCGCCTTCCAGCCGGAGCCGCTGGTGGAGCAATTGCTGCGCGAGGGTTTCCGCAAGCGCACGCCCAAGACGGACACAGATGCCAGCGTGCTGCGCGCACGTCTGGCAGAGGTGCGCAAACTTGGCTTTGCGCGCGAGGATGAGCAGAGCGAATTGGGCATGCGCTCAATAGCAGCGCCCGTTCGCGATTCACTGGGGCAGGTGGTGGGCGCTGTCGGCATGGCAGGCCCGCTGCAACGCCTGTCTGATGAAACACTCACCAAACATGCTCCGCTGGTGGTGAATACAGCCAATGCCATTTCGCTACGGCTGGGCTATAAAGCGGCTGCGCATTACTAAGACATGCAACAGGGAAGGAACAAAATGTCGTCGAAGCTCAATCTCTCACTGGCCTGCTGGAACTATGACCGCACGCGCGCCATTCAGGACGGCACGATCCAGCCCGATGGCATCACCATCAATTATCACGACCTGCCAGTGGAAGAGACCTTCTTCCGCATGTTGCGTCATCGCGAATTCGACATCGCGGAAATGTCGCTGTCATCCTACACGGTCTCGCTCTTCCGTGATCCCGCGCCTTTCGTGGCAATCCCGATCTTTCCGTCGCGCTTCTTCCGCCATTCCTGCATCTATGTGAATGCGAAGTCGGGCATTCGCACGCCGAAAGATCTCATCGGCAAGAAAATCGGCGTGCCGGAATTCCAGATGACCGCGCCTGTTTGGATTCGCGGCATCCTCGATGAACATTATGGCGTGCCGGTTGATAGCGTGACCTATTATACGGGCGGCGAAGAAGAGCCCGGCCGCCCTGAAAAGATCCCGCTCGAATTGCCGCCACGCATCAAGGTGCAGGCGATCCCGCATGACAAGACGCTGTCGCAGATGCTGCGTGATGGCGAGATCGACGCGCTGCATACCGCGCGCGCGCCCTCGACCTATGATGGCAAAAATGTCGTGCGCCTGTTTGAAAATTACGGCGACGTGGAGCGCGACTATTTCAAGTCAACCGGCATCTTCCCGATCATGCATACGATCGTCATTCGTCGTGAACTTTATGAACAAAATCGCTGGATTGCGCAGTCCCTCTACAAGGCTTTCACGGCCGCGCAGGAAAAGACCTATCACGATCTGCGCGAAACCGCTGTGCTGAAAGCCATGCTGCCCTTCCTCAATTGGGAAGTGGACCAGACGATCAAGATGATGGGCGCGAATTATTGGCCCTATGGTCTGGAAGACAACAAGAAGGTGCTCAACACCTTCCTGAAATATCACCACGATTGCGGTCTCTCAAAGCGCCTGCTGAAGCCGGAAGATCTGTTCGCGCCTGAGACGCATGAGGCGTTTAAGATTTAAGTGAGGCAGTCGGCAGTAGGCAGTCGGCAGTAGGCAGTCGTGAAAAAGAAAAACCGCCGGGTTCATTGCCCGGCGGTTTTGTTTTAGCTGAGCGGCTCACGGCGGTTCCTAATGCCGACTGCCGACTGCCCTCAATGGCGGTGCCCGAAATGCCCCGTGCTTTCATCATGCTCATGATCATGGCCATGTTCCATATGCTCGGCTTCGGAATAGCCATGCATCATAGCTTCCATCACCTTGCGCAGAGGATCATCACTCAGAGCGAGATGCGAGGCCATGAAACCGGCGAGCCTTGCAAAGACGAGCGCTTGCATCGCCATGCGGCTATAGCGGTCGTCTTCTTCCGCAGCCTCGCCATCATTGCGCGCGCGCGTCAGAGCTGCTGCGAAAAGCTCATCTGCATAGGCTGCAGCTGCATCAGCATTCTGCCCCTTGCGCTTGCCATGCTCGGTCAGAAGAACGCGCGCATGGGCGAGGAAGGTCGAATAGAGGTGATCCTCAAGAGCTGAGGGGCCGTCTTCATCTTCACCGCACATGGCATACTCCTTCAGTAACCTTGCGCATCCTCAAGCTGCTCGAACCAGTCGAAGCCCATGGCTTTCACGATACGGCTATTGACGACGATAATGCGGGCTTCCTTGTTGGGATCCGCATTGAAATGCTGATGCGCACAATAGGGCGGAATGTAAACGAAGTCGCCCTGCTTCCATTCAAACTTGCGCGGCTCAGCTTCCCATTCAAATTCCATGACGTCCTTGCAATCGAACTTCACGTCCCAATGCAGGTCATAGCCTTCGCCTTCGACGACATAGAAGACTTCTTCAGAGAGGTGGCGATGCTTGCCAGAGGCCTTACCGCCGGGAAGAAACTGCATATAGATGTCGAGGCAGTATTCCTTCGTATTCATCTTCTCATTGATGATGTGCTTGATGAGACCCTGACGTGATCGCTCAAATGGCATTTGCGACCATTTGACGATGTTCATCTGCTCGTCATAGCTCTTGCGAAAGCTCTTGGAAGCTTCAAGCGCTGCATCATAGAAATTGGCGCTCAGTGAGCGGTCATGTGCGCGTTCGCGTTCGCGTGGATCAAGTGCGGACATCGGTTCACCTCACAGATCGGCAGGGGGCGTATAGGCGAGCTGCTTCGCCGTGCCGTCCTTGGGCGGAAATTCAGCAACCTTCTGGAAGAGAAGATGCATGAAGAGGAAGAGCGGCTTTGCCTTCATGACGAGCGTGATGCATTCATCATCGTGATCGTCAGAAAAATGCTGATGCACGCAGGCATTTTCGACAATCAAAGCGTCACCCGCTTCCCAATCATAGCGGCGACCATCATGTACGTCGTGGCCCTTGCCCTTCAGCACGAAGAACACCGCACTATTCATGTGCCCGTGCTTCTGGCCGTAACCACCGGGTGAAAACACCTCAATGTGGGTCTCGATCGACTGCGCCACCTTCACCGATTGCGGATTGATGATCTTCTTGCCGTAATGGCCGGGACCACCCTTCCACTTGTGATCGCGTGTCGGATAGACGCGCGGCTGGTTGAAGAGCTCGCGCACGAGTTCACCATAGGTGCCCTCAAGTGCACGCACGAAAGTGCGCTTCTTGGTCCAGCGCTCCCAGACGACTTCCTCGCGCTGGGCTGCGCTGTTATGGCCAGCGCCGCCATGCTCCAATTCAGCCAATTGTCATCTCCTCTGCCCCAATCCTCGTGACCTCTAGCATGAGTAGAATGCCTGTCCAGAGGCTAAGAAATGCAAACGGCCCACGGATCTCCGTGGGCCGCGTGATTACGCAACTTGCTGCATCAGCAAGCGACCCATTAGGCCACCTTTGGCGGCAGTGTTTCGAGTTCCTGCTGATAGGCCTCGTCCATACGCGGCTCAAGACCGGACTTGGCAAGCTCATCCTTGAACATCTGGCGGATGACCGGGCTCTCATCTGCATAGTCGATCTGGTCGCCACCAATGCGCTTCGAGATCCAGGCCTTCGGCACGCCCTGCGCATTGCGCACTGACACGACCTCATGCTTGAAGGCGAGATAGCGCGAGGGCGTCGTGCCCGTGTTGAAGTGCTGATGGTACCACATATTCGGCGGCACGATCATGGTGCCGATTTCCCAGTCATAGCGCTTGGGCTCTTCACCTTCCGGCCACATCAGCGAATAGCCCTGACCGCCGAGAATGATAACGTGAGCGCCGGGACCATGTGCATGGCCCTTCTTGTAGGTGCCGACAGGGAATTGCGAGATGTGGCTGTTCATCGAGCCTTTCGCCATGTTGAAGCGAATATGGCCACCGCCAGCACCGCGCTCCTTCGCCGTGATGAGGGGGATATTCGGCGCATCCGGCACGAAATTCGTGGTCAGAAGGAAGCCCTTCTGCTCGCCCTTGTTTGAGAAGTAGTCAGGCTCGCCCGCAAAGCGCTCCTTGAAATCATGCTTCGTGTTGAACACGAATTCGATGTCTTCATAGAGATTGATGATCGGCGGCGCATTGGTCACCGACACGAAGCGTGCAGGCTCACGACCCGAACCATTGAAATGCTGGTGCCAGCAATTGAGCGGAATGGCGAAGAGTGCGCCGGCCTTCCATTCAAAGGTGATGCGCTGACCTGCATCATTCCACACGGTGGTTGAACCGCGTCCTTCAAGCACCAGCACCATTTCCTCGAAGAGCTGGCGCTGCGGGGCGAGCTTGCTGCCTGCGGGGATCTCGCAGACATAACAATCATTCGAGGTGCGCGAGGCTTCGTGATTGATATAGACGCCCTTGCCGCCGCGACGCGCCCAAGGCTTCAGCTCAACCGTGCGCAGGTTCTGCACATAATGCGCGCTGATAATGTCGAGACCTTCATTGCGCACCCAGCGCAGATAGGGCGTGTCTTTCTCGGTCGCGAATTTCTTCGCGAGATCATCCGAGACGATTGCATTCTTCGCCATAAACCTCTCCTCTTTATTCGTCAGGCAGCGGCCTTCGCCGTCTCGCCAGTTCATCAAGCGGCCTTCGCCGCCTTGTTAATTCATCAAGCGGCCTTCGCCGCCTTGGGCTCATCCGGCAGGGCCACGCATTTCTGCGGATCCATGCGGACGTGAATCTTGTCGCCAATGGGCGTGCGCAACGATGGATGGGCACGCGACAGGAAAGTGTATTCGCCGACCTTGACTTGAAAGTCCACAAAGTCACCGAGGAAAACCTTCTGGTCAACGACGCCGGTGCAGCTATTGAGCAGGCGGTCGTCCGGCAGCGCGGCCTCCTCCGTCAGCTCCACATCTTCGGGCCGGACAGACAGGGTCACATGCGCGCCCGGCACAAGCTCAGCCTCAGCAGAGGCGAGCAGATCACCAAAGCTCGCGCGCACGCGCCAAAGCCCGGTTGCCTGATCGCGGCCCAGCACATGGCCATCCACAAAATTGGTCGAGCCAATGAAGTCAGCGACGAAGCGATTATGCGGGCGCTCATAGATGGTGCGTGGCGCGCCAATCTGCACAATGCGGCCCTCATTCATCACCGCAATCTCATGCGACAAAGCCAGCGCCTCGCCCTGATCATGGGTGACATAGATGGTGGTGAGGCCGAGATCGCGCTGGATGCGCTTCAGCTCAAAACGCATACGGTCACGCAGCTTTGCGTCAAGATTGGAGAGTGGCTCATCCAGCAGCAAAAGTTCCGGCTCCATCACGAGCGCGCGCGCCAAGGCGAGGCGCTGCTGCTGCCCCCCGGAGAGTTTCGTCGCATCACGCTCGGCCAGATGATCAAGCGCGACAGCTTCCAGAACCTTCATCACCTTCTGACGGATCTGCGCCTTGCTGAAAGATTTCTGCCCGACTTCGAGCGGGAAGGCTGCATTGGCAAAGACCGTCATATGCGGCCAGATGGCATAGGACTGGAACACCATGCCAAAATTCCGCTTGTTCGGCGGCACGAAAATGCCGCGCGCGGAGGAATAGACGATGCGCTGATTGACCTCGATCTCGCCGGAGACAGGACGCTCAAGTCCGGCGATGGAGCGCAAAGTGGTTGTCTTGCCGCAGCCGGAAGGGCCGAGCAGCGTGAAGAACATGCCCTTGGGCACTTCAAAGCAGACATCCTGCGCGGCCTTCACCGGCGGGCCTTTCTGCGTCTTGTATTCCGTGTTCAGGTTGCGAACGCTGAGCACCTGTAGCCTCCCAATCCCGTATTCTTGCCCCGTGCTTTGGCATCTATGGGCAAGTTGAGCGTGATCATAGCATGAGCCTTGGCTTTCGGAAGCCTCGTCTCAGCCCTTCCCATGCCCGTGATCATGCGAATGGCCATGGTGGTGGTGATGCCCATGGCCGTGATGATGGCGGTGATGTCCGTGTCCGTGACTGTGGCCGTGATCATGGTGGTGATGATCATGGTCGGCTTCCCGATGATGGATACGCTCCTTGGCGCGCGGGCCGCGTGGATCCTCGCTGAAGACGAGCGATTTGATCGTCACCGGCACGGTATAGGAGGGAATGCGTACCTTGCCGAGGTCGATATAATCGAAATCCATCAGCATGACGCCGTCGATGACGAGGATTTCGCTCGTCACATCGCAATCTTCCCGCAACACGGCACCAAGCGTCTGCGCAATGTCGCCATCGAGCATGATGTAGAGCGGCTTCTTTGCCTCGACATGGTCGCGCATACCCATAGCGATACCCTTCGCCGTCGCGAAGATGCGATCAAAGGCGGGCATACCCTTCCAATGGAAGGCAAGCGCGATGTCGATATTTGAATCTTCAACCTCAAACGCCTTGCGGTGGGAGATGATGGCCTTGCCAAGTGCCTCAGCGTCGATCTCTTCCTCAAATTCGAAAGGCGGCTGGATGACTTGCAGATTGCGGCGCGGCAACAACACGCCGGGATTGGAGATGTAGCTCGTATTGCCGGAGAGCTGCACTGAATATTCTGACGCACCAAGCGCTGTTGCGCGGATGCATTCGCGCGCGGGCAGAAGCGGCCACGGAAAGCGGCCCGTCTTGATCTTGCGCGCAATCGCCGTGCCCAAACGCTTGCCCATATCGCCAAAGTCACGCGGCTCGCGCTCATAGACATATTCAGCGACACCGCCTGAAAACATCATGCCGCCGATATCACCAAAATCCATGATCGGATCGGTGAGATAAAGATGCTCCACATCGTGAGGCATGGGCCGCTGCGTCAAGGCAGCAATCAGCGTCTCCGCCATGATATCTGCGACCTTGTCGAGATCAGCCGAGGTCACTGTGTCGCCAAGCGACCAATCAAAGCCCGCACGCTTGGCGTGATGTTTGCCGGCCGGATCGAGGCGCGTGATGCGGAAATTTTCATCCACCACCTGCAAGCGCCCACCCACGTGGAAAGCGGCTGTCATGATGCATTGGCCACGCTCGACAAGACCAAGCTTCGTCGTGCCGCCGCCAATGTCGATATTAAGAACGCGTTTGCCCAATTCGAGGGAGGCCTGCGCTGCGCCCGAACCATAGGCCGCGAGCATGGACTCCATGTGATGGCCTGCGGTGGCACAGACAAAGTCGCCCCCCGCTTCCGACAACATGGCGGAAATGCCCTGTGCATTTTCGCGCCGCAGCGCTTCACCTGTGAGAATCACCGCGCCCGCATCAATCTCCTGCGGGGAGACGCCGGCGGCCTGATAGGCGTCCTCGACGATCTTACGCAAAGCGGCGTCGTCGATGCGGGTCTCGCTCGCATAGGGCGTCAGCGAGACGGGCGAGAGGAAGAGCGTATCGCGGGAGACGACATAATAGCGGCTGGTCAGGTCTTCCGCGAGGCGGCGCAGATGGATCTTGGAGAAAATGACCTGGGTGCCGGAGGAGCCGATATCAATGCCGACGCTGGTTAATGTGACATTGTCCTGCTGCCAGAGCGGGTTTTGCTCAATTGGCGTGTCGGTCTCGAAATCGTCGTGGTCATGGTCGGCATCGCCCTCATGGACATGCGCCCAGCTCAAGCCCTTGGCATGTTCGGTCATGGAATGACCGGGTGCCTGCTTCTCGTCCTTGTTCGCCACGACCGAAGAACCTCCCGCTGTTTCCCTTGCTTGGTCGCGCATGATGGGATTGGAGTCAACGGCTGATTGCGACCAAAGTCGGCTCCCGGCCCCACCCCTGCAATTGACAGGGCGGAGCCTTTGGCAGATTAGCAGACCCCAAGAGAGCGCGCGGGACGCCGCGCTGAGGCACTGAAGGAGGAAGACCCATGCCCCATGACACCGGCGAAGGCACCCATTGGCACGAGCCTGCTGGCACGAAAAAGGCGGGTTTTGGCGAGTTCAAGAAGCAGCCCACCCCCTATGACGCCTGGATGGAATCAGAAGGCATTCCGGTTTTCCGCGGCATTGGCATTTCCAAGGTCCAGAATCTCCCCTTGATGCCCTGGAAGCGCACGGGCGGTAAGGGCCATTTCATCCAGCTCTATGGCACCGAGACCAAATGGGGCTGCTATGTGGTGGAAGTGCCCCCCGGCGGCGCGCTGAACCCGGAAAAGCACATGTATGAGGAGATCTACCTCGTCGTGGAGGGTCGCGGCTCGACCGAAGTGTGGATCGAGGGCCAGTCCAAGAAGCATGTGTTTGAATGGCAGAAGGGGTCGATGTTCTCGATCCCGATGAACACCATGCATCGCATCGTCAATGCGACCTCCGGTGGCGCGCTGCTACTGGCTGGCACGACCGCTCCGATTGTCCTCAATGCGCTGCAGAATTCTGAAGCCGTGTTCAACAATCCTTTCGTGTTCAAGGATCGCTTTTCGGGCGCTGACGACTTCTTCAAGCCCAAGGATGATATCGAGCCCGATCCGGTGCGCGGCCTTGCGATGCGTCGCACCAATTTCATCCCCGACGTCATCAATTGCGATTTGCCGCTCGATAATCGCCGCTCGGTCGGCTATCGCCGCGTCGAACCCTTCATGACGAATAACACCTTCTATTACTGGATCGGCCAGCATGAGAATGGCCGCTACTCCAAGGGCCATGCGCATACATCAGCCGCCGTGCTGATCTGTCTGAAGGGCAAGGGCTATACTTATTCATGGCCGGAAGAATGCGGCGTGAATCCGTGGCAGACGGGTCATGCCGATCGCGTCAACCGGCTTGATTATGAGCCCATCGGCATGGTCACCGCGGCACCCGGCGGCGCGCGCTGGTACCACCAACATTTCAGCGTCTCGAAAGAAGACTTCCGCCTCACCGCATGGTTCGGCCCGCATAATCCCGGCCGCGATCCGGGCGCACCGGGACAGAAACATACCGACTACACCGCCATCGACGTCAATCAAGGCGGCACCGCCATCCCCTACTGGATGGAAGACCCCTATATGCGTCAGGAATATGAAGAGACCCTGCGCCAAAACGGCGTCACCTGCCGCATGGACCCCAAGTGGTACGAAAAGCCG
>CAZLBA010000065.1:16559-17357 GCA_964557555.1 uncultured Beijerinckia sp. | reverse complement strand
TGCTCTTCTTCGTCGACAACATCTTCCGCTTCACGCAGGCGGGCTCGGAAGTGTCGGCGCTTTTGGGCCGTATTCCTTCGGCGGTGGGCTATCAGCCGACGCTCGCGACCGACATGGGCGCGCTGCAGGAACGCATCACCACGACGACCAAGGGTTCGATCACTTCGGTGCAGGCGATTTACGTCCCGGCCGACGACTTGACCGACCCGGCGCCGGCCACCTCCTTCGCGCATCTTGACGCGACGACCGTGTTGTCGCGCTCGATCGCCGAAAAGGGCATTTATCCGGCGGTGGATCCGCTCGACTCGACCTCGCGCATGCTCTCGCCGATGATCGTCGGTGAAGAACATTACGCCGTCGCCCGCGCCGTGCAGCAGACGCTGCAGCGCTACAAGGAACTTCAGGACATCATCGCCATTCTCGGCATGGATGAACTGTCGGAAGAGGACAAGCTGACCGTGGCGCGCGCCCGCAAGATCGAGCGCTTCCTGTCGCAGCCCTTCCACGTCGCTGAAGTCTTCACCGGTTCGCCGGGCAAGCTCGTCTCGCTCGCCGACACGATCAAGGGCTTCAAGGGCCTTGTCGAAGGCAAGTATGATCACCTCCCCGAAGCTGCCTTCTACATGGTCGGCACCATCGAGGAAGCGATCGAAAAGGCGCAGAAGCTCGCTGCCGAAGCCGCGTAATTTCGCAAGGATCGAAGGGCCATGGCCGCTTTCGCGTTCGAACTCGTCTCGCCGGAACGGATTTTGTTCTCCGGCGAGGTCGATCAGGTTGTCGTGCCGGGCACGGAAGGCG
>CAZLBA010000065.1:0-16549 GCA_964557555.1 uncultured Beijerinckia sp. | reverse complement strand
AACGCAGGCGCGCTTTCTGAGCGCGCCTTTGCGGGAGACCAAACTGATGGCCGCATTCCACTTCGAACTCGTCTCGCCGGAGCGTCTGCTCTTCTCCGGCAATGTCGAAGCCGTGGTCGTTCCGGGCGCTGAAGGCGCTTTCACGGTGCTGCAGAATCATGCGCCGGTGATGACCGTGCTGAAGCCGGGCATTGTCGAGGTTGATGAGACTGCCTCCAAGAAGGCGCGTCTCTTCGTGCGTGGCGGTTTCGCGGATGTCTCGCCTGCGGGCCTCACCATCCTCGCCGAACAGGCGATCCCGGTGGACGAGCTCGATGCGGCGAAGATTGATGCGCAGATCCGCAACGCTGAAGAAGATTTGGCCGATGCGACCAGCGATGAAGGCAAGCGTCTGGCAGCTGAAAAGCTCGCCCAGTTGCGCGAAGTGCGCGCTGTTTTGAACATCTGAACGGCGTTGCGCATTTTGCTTCATGAAAAAAGCCGGGCTTGTCCCGGCTTTGTCATGTCTGGAGCTTGAGATGCTGCTGCCACGCTGCGCGACCTATGACGAGACGCTGCGCCGCTTTGAATGGGCGATCCCGCAGCGATTCAATATCGGCGTCGCGGTTGCTGATCTCTGGGCTGCAAGGGAGCCGCAACGTCCTGCTATTCTCGATCTCAAGGGCGGCGCGCTGACCACGCTGACATTCGGTGGGCTGCGCGCGCAATCCAATCGCTTGGCGTCATCGCTTCGCAAAGCTGGTGTTGCGCGCGGCGATCGTGTCGCAATTCTCCTGCCGCAAATGGCGGAAGTGGTTGTGAGCCATGTCGCGATTTACAAGCTCGGTGGCGTGGCTTTGCCGCTTGCGTCTTTGTTCGGTGCCGATGCGCTGGAATATCGCCTGAAAGATGCAGGCGTGCGCGCGCTTGTCACGGATGCCGCAGGCCTTGCGAAAGTAGCGCCCCTTCGCGCTGCCCTGCCGGATCTGCAAATCATCGTCAGCACAGATGGGGCTGATGGTTCTGCTTTGTCTTTCGCGCAGCTGATTGAACAGGGCGCTGAGGATTTTGTGGCGGAAGATACCAGCTGCGACGATCCGGCCATGATGATTTACACATCAGGCACGACAGGTCCGCCGAAAGGCGCGCTGCATGGGCATCGCGTTTTGCTAGGCCATCTGCCCGGCGTGCAATTCCCGCATGAAGGTTTTCCGCAAGAGGGCGATCGTTTCTGGACGCCGGCTGATTGGGCTTGGGCGGGTGGCTTACTCAATGTGCTTTTGCCTTCGCTCTATTTTGGTGTGAGCGTTGTGGCGCGGCGCTTTGATCGTTTTGATCCTGAGGCAGCGCTTGATCTCATCATACGCTTGCAAGTGCGTAACGCGTTTATTCCGCCAACGGCTCTGCGCATGTTGCGCAGCGTTCATGTCAGCGGGCGGCGTTATGAGCATAAGTTGCGCACCTTGGCGTCAGGTGGCGAATCGCTTGGCGCTGAAATCTATGATTGGGGTCGCGAAGCGTTCGGCCTCACCATCAATGAATTTTACGGCCAGACCGAATGCAATCTCGTGTTGGCTTCATCTCATGCGATGGGCGTGTCGCGCGCGGGCGCGATTGGCAAGGCGGTGCCAGGTCACATCTGCGATGTCATTCGCGCCGATGGCACGCGCTGTGAGCCCGATGAGCCGGGACAAATCGCGGTGCTGCGTCCTGATCCTGTGATGTTCCTTGGCTATTGGAACAGGGAACAAGCGACCCGCGACAAATTTCTGGGCGACTGGATGACGACAGGCGATCAGGGTCGGCGCGATCAGGATGGCTATGTCTTCTTCTTTGGTCGCGATGATGATGTCATCAGCTCATCGGGCTATCGCATCGGGCCCGGCGAAATCGAAGATTGTTTGCTGAAACATCCAGCCGTGCAGCTGGCGGCTGCCGTCGGCAAACGCGATGCTATTCGTGGTGAGATCGTGAAAGCCTTTATCGTGCCAAAGACGGGCTTTGCGCCATCGCCTGAACTCGCAACCGATATTCAAAACTTCGTACGCGAGCGATTGTCAGCGCATGAATATCCGCGCGAAGTGGCTTTCATTGATCAGATGCCGCTTACAACGACCGGCAAGGTCATCCGCCGCATCTTGCGCGATCAGGCTTAAGAGAGAAGCCCGCCTGTTTCCGGCTTCAGCGGATTATTCGTCAGCGCGCTGCGGTCGGCTTGATCAGGTGCCACGCCGCCCGTGAAAGCCTGCCAAAGACCCTCGACGAATTTCGGCTCCATATCTTGCAAAATGAAGACGATCCGCGTGCGCCGCTCGGCATTCGGCCAATGGTCAAGGCTGACGGGTGGATGAAAAACATGCTGCACACCGTGAATGACCACGGGGCGATCAGGCTCATCATCAAGACCGATAATGCCTTTCACGCGCAACAGATGCGGCCCATGAGCTTCGCGCAGCAAATTCAGGAAGAGATCAAAGCCGCTTTTCGGCATGAGCTTGTCGCTCTCCAGACAAAAAGCGCGAATGCGCGCATCGTGCCGGTTCACATCATGCGGGTTTTGCGCATCGTGATCATGCTGGTGGTGGTGATGATCATGGTCGTGATGATGGTGATGATGATGGTCGTGGCCATGGTCATGAAAGGCTTCTGAATTCAGCCAGCGCTTCACGTCCGGTATCTTCGTCTCTGGATCGAAGAGGCCGAGATTGAGCAAAGCCTCCGCTGTTGCTTCGCCCTTGGCCGCATCGAGAATAACAGCGCCCGGATTGAGTGCATTGAGCCTCGCGCGCAAACTCTCCGCCTGCGCACCACCTTCCGCCATATCAGTTTTGGTGAGCACGATACGGTCGGCAACGGCTGCTTGTTTCACTGCCTCCTCATGGGCATCCAAAGTGGACGCGCCATTCACGCTATCCACCAGCGTCACCACGCCATCGAGGCGGAAGCGCATCAGCAGATAGGGGTGATACATGATCGTGTGCAGAACGGGTGCAGGATCGGCCAAGCCCGTTGTTTCAATGACGACACGCTTGAAAGGCGTCATGCGGTTATTGTCGCGCCGTTTCAGCAAATCTTCGAGCGTGCTGATCAGATCGCCACGAATGGTGCAGCACAGGCAGCCAGACGACATGAGCAGCATGTCACCATCTGCCTGCTCGACCAAAAGATGATCGAGCCCAATCTCCCCAAATTCATTGATGATAACGACCGTATCAGCCAGCGCCGGATCTTTCAGAAGGCGATTGAGCAAAGTGCTTTTGCCCGCACCCAGAAACCCGGTGATGACGGTGAGGGGAATAGGCGGCGGCGGACGACGCACAGTGTCATTCATGCATCAGACTTTCGGGCGCGGCTGCGGTTGTGGCTTCGGCTTGTTCTGCGGCTTTGCAGTCGCCTTCTGTTTCTTGACAGGCTTTGCTTTCGGCTTGTCGTCTGCTTTTGCTTTTGGCTTCTCGCCCGCCTTTGCCATGGCTTCACTCGCTGCAGAGCCAACCGCTGCGACTTTCACGCCACCACGCGGGCCAAGAGCTGCACCCGTATAGCCGGGCGCGCGACCCACATAAACGGGTGTTGGCTCGAAGGTCGGGCGCGTGCCCATTTGCGCCTGAATGGCGGCTACGCCACTGGGATAGGCATTTTGTGAGAAGAAGGAGGCGTTGGAGTCGCTGGAGCCCGTACCTTGCTGGGCTACAACAGCGAAATCATCTTCCGCCACTTGTTCGCGGTTGGGGCCGCAAATGCGCGGGCGCATATTGGGCGCCGCGCCAGCTGTTGCGGGCAAATCAGCAAGCGTCTTGCGTGTGGCCCAAGTTGCAAATCCATTGTCGAGCAGGCTCGCAGCCTTCAACGTACGGGACTTTGCATTGGGATAGCCAAGCACCACAACGATGAGCCGGCGATTGCCCCGCTTGGCGCTGGCGACGACATTGAAGCCGGCAGGGCAGGTGAAGCCGGTTTTCATGCCGTCAGCACCCGGATAACGCCCCATGAGTCCATTATGGGTGGGGATGATCTGATCGCCCAAGCGCAAGGCCCCAATCGCATACAAGGCTTCATATTCCGGGAAGTCACGAAACAGCGCATAGCCTATGATCGCCATGTCGCGCGCAGAGGAATAATGATTATCGGCGTGAAGTCCGTTGGGATTGACGAAATGCGATTCATGCATTCCCAATCGTCGCGCTGTCTCGTTCATCATATCCGAGAAATCTTCGACGCTGCCGCCCAGTCCTTCCGCAATGGTGATGGCGACATCATTGGCGGATTTCACCATCAGCATCTTCAGCGCGTTGCCAAGCGTGACTTCAGTGCCCGGCTTGAAGCCCATCTTGGAGGGCGCGGCCTTGTTGGCGCGTTGCGATACGATCAGCGGCGTGTCGAGTGTGACGCGCTTTTCGCGGATGGCTTGCAAAGCGACATAGGCGGTGACGAGTTTGGTGAGTGAGGCGGGATACCAGCGCGCCGTTGCATCTTGTTCCAGCACGACGCGCCCGCTATCGGCTTCAACAATAATCCACGGCGTGGCATTTGCGACGGGAGCTGTCGCGGTCAAGGCCAAGAGTGGTAGGCCAACAAGACAGACGAGAGCGTGGCGAAAGCGCATTTCCTGTTCCCGGTCGCGCGAAGAGCGCCTCACATCAGTCCTAACCGCTCGCAATCAAAATGCAAAGACGCCTTACTCGTTTGGCGCGGCGGCGTGAATGGCCAAGGCATGAACGCCATTGCGCAGCTCATCGGCCAAAATGTCATTGACCATGCGGTGACGTGCCAGCCGGGTCTTGCCGGTGAAGGCTTCCGACACCACTTTCACCGTGAAATGAGTTTCGGATGCGGACATCATGCCCGGATGGCCGGAGCCGGGATGGCCAATATGTCCTGCATGTTTGTGAGAGTCGTCGATTACTTCAAGCACAACAGGCGCAAGCGCTGCGCGAAGCTTGTCGGTCATTCGATCTTTCACGGTCATTGCGTCCTCGCCACCTTATCGGCAAAGCTGTCGCGCCACCCCGGTGGCAATGCGCTTCAGCCTTGCAGAGCCCTTCTTACACTCATAATGTCGCGCCCATGAATCTCAATTCACCCCTGTTCGATCGCATAAGGTCGAAGGCCAAGGAAGAGCCTGCGCCGCGTTCCGAGCACCCGCCCTGCGCCCATCCCGGCTGTCAGGCAGCGGGGGAGTTCCGCGCGCCTATGGGGCGGCTGCGCGAGGGGCAGTATTTCTGCTTCTGCCTTGATCATGTTCGCGAATACAACGCGACCTATAATTATTTCAACGGCATGAGCGATGCCGATGTGGCCCAGTACCAGAAGGAGGCGGTGATCGGTCATCGCCCGACCTGGACCATGGGGGTCAACCGGGCCGCCCGCGGCTTCCGGGAGGCGGGGGACGAGCCTGAAATGGGCGATCCTCTGGGCATGTACCGGGCCCGGACGCGACGCCCGGCAGAGCCCTCACGGCCAAAATATGGTCTGGCGATCACCAAGGCGCTGAATACGCTGGGCCTCGATGACACGGCGGACGCCGAAAAGATCAAGAATCGCTACAAGGAATGGGTCAAGCGCCTGCACCCGGACGCCAATGGCGGCGACCGTTCGCGCGAAGACAAATTGCGCGAGATCATTCAGGCCTATAATTATCTGAGATCGGCCAAACTCGTGTGAGTCTGGCAACCCTGCCGGGGGTCAGTGCCGGCGAGACTGCCCGCAGGGTTCGGCCCTCAGGGGCCATGCAGGATGCCCATCCGGAATGCGGATGGGTTTGGAGGAATGATGACCGCTACGACCAACACGCCCGGCCTGCCCGATAAGAAAGTTTCGGTTCGCGACGTCTTCAAGATCGATTCTGATATGATGGTCCCGGCCTATTCCAAGGCCACCGAACATGTGCCCGATCTCGATCCCGATTACCTGTTCGACAAACAGACCACGCTCGCCATTCTTGCGGGCTTCGCGCATAACCGCCGCGTCATGGTCACGGGCTATCACGGCACGGGCAAGTCCACCCATATCGAGCAGGTCGCTGCGCGTCTCAACTGGCCCTGCGTTCGTATTAATCTTGACAGCCACGTATCGCGTATTGACCTCGTCGGCAAGGACGCCATCGTGTTGAAGGATGGCAAGCAGATTACCGAATTCCGCGATGGTATTCTGCCTTGGGCGCTTCAGAATAATATCGCGCTTTGCTTCGACGAATATGATGCAGGTCGTCCTGATGTGATGTTCGTCATTCAGCGCGTGCTCGAAGTGTCAGGCCGCTTGACCCTCCTCGACCAGAACCGCGTCATTCGCCCTCACCCCGCCTTCCGTCTCTTTGCAACGGCGAACACGGTTGGCCTTGGTGATACATCCGGCCTCTACCATGGCACGCAGCAGATCAACCAAGGACAGATGGACCGCTGGTCCATCGTGACAGTGCTGAACTATCTGCCGCATGATCAGGAAGTGGACATCGTTCTTGCGAAGTCCCCTCAATATCAGAAGTCGAAGGAAGGTCGCGACACTGTCAGCAAGATGGTGCGCGTTGCTGATCTCACGCGCAATGCTTTCATGGGCGGCGATCTCTCGACCGTCATGAGCCCGCGTAGCGTCATCACCTGGGCTGAGAATGCGGATATCTTCCAAGATATCGGCTTTGCCTTCCGTCTCACTTTCCTCAACAAATGCGATGAGCTGGAGCGTCCGCTGGTGGCGGAATTCTATCAGCGCTGCTTCGGTCAGGAGCTGCCTGAAAGCTCAGTGAATGTGGCGCTGACGTAAGATCATGAGCTCCAACCGCAAGCCCGCAACCAAAGGTGAAGCACCGCAAGAACCGTTCAAGCGGGCGGTGTCTGGTTGTCTGCGGGCCATGGCGCAGAACAAGGATCTGGAAGTCAGCTTTGCGGCTGAACGTCCTTCCTTGATTGGCGCTGGTGCAGAAGCCAAAGCACGATTGCCTGAGCCCGCGCGCAAACTCTCGCCGCGTGAAGCAGCGATTGTGCGCGGTCATGCGGACTCGATGGCGCTGCGCATGGCTTGCCATGACGCCAATGTGCATAAGCGCAATATGCCGAAAGGGCAGGAAGCGCGCGCCGTGTTTGACGCCGTTGAACAAGCACGTGTGGAATCGATTGGCGCGCGGCGCATGGAAGGCGTGGCTGGTAATCTGTCGGCCATGCTCGAAGATCGCTATCATCGCGGCGCTTATGGCGAAGTTTCTGATCGTGCCGATGCGCCGCTTGAAGATGCGGTTGCGCTCATGGTGCGCGAGCGTCTCACCGGTTTGAAGCCCCCGGAAGCAGGTCAAAAAATCGTTGATCTGTGGCGTCCGATCATTGAAAGCCGCGCGGGCAAAGAGCTTGATCAGCTTGGGGACTCAATCGAGAACCAGCGCAATTTCGCCAAGGCCGTGCACAAACTTCTTCAATCCCTCGATATGATGGATGAAGAAGCGATGGATCATGACGACACTGGCGAAGAGGCTGGTGACGAAGAGCCCAATGATAAAGAGCAGGAGCAGGAAGGCGACAGCGAGGAAAGCGATTCCGGTCAGGCTGTCGAGATGGAAAGCGCCGAAGGCTCTGACGAAGAGATGCAGGACGGCGAGATGGATTCCGCCGAAGCGCCAGCAGGCGACTTCCCTGAAGATGCTGAAGATGGCGACGCTGATGAAGCGTCAGAGATGAAGCGTCCGCCGACGCAGCAAGTGCATGAGATGCGCGGGCCGGACTATAAGCCCTTCACCGTCAAGTTTGATGAGATGGTGCTGGCGGAAGAACTTTGCGAGCCCGAAGAGCTGGAGCGTCTGCGCGCTTATCTCGACAAGCAGTTGTCGAATATGTCCAGCATCGTGGCGCGTCTTGCCAACCGCTTGCAGCGTCGCTTGATGGCACAGCAAAATCGCTCATGGGAATTCGACCTGGAAGAGGGAATGCTTGATCCTGCGCGTTTGTCGCGCGTGATCATTGATCCGCAACAGCCCCTCTCTTTCAAGCGCGAGAAAGATACGAACTTCCGCGATACGGTTGTGACCCTGCTGCTCGACAATTCAGGTTCGATGCGCGGTCGCCCGATTACAGTTGCGGCAAGCTGCGCCGATATTCTCGCACGCACGCTGGAGCGTTGCGGCGTGAAGGTCGAGATCCTTGGCTTTACCACGCGCGCATGGAAGGGTGGTCAGGCACGCGAGGCCTGGTTGCAGGCAGGCAAGCCTGCCAATCCGGGTCGCCTCAATGATCTGCGTCATATCATCTACAAGTCTGCCGATGCGCCGTGGCGTCGTGCACGCCGCAATCTCGGTTTGATGATGCGCGAAGGTTTGCTGAAGGAGAATATCGACGGGGAGGCACTGGATTGGGCGCATCAGCGTTTGCTCGGTCGCCCTGAGCAGCGCCGCATCCTGATGATGATTTCAGACGGTGCGCCGGTCGATGACTCAACCCTCTCCGTCAATCCCGGCAACTATCTTGAGAAACATCTGCGCCGCGTGATCGAGGAGATCGAAACACGCTCGCCGGTTGAACTCATCGCGATTGGCATCGGCCATGATGTGACCCGCTATTATCGCCGCGCCGTGACGATTGTGGATGCGGAAGAGCTGGGTGGTGCGATGACCGAAAAATTGGCTGAGCTGTTTGATGAGGCTGGGCCAGAGCCGGTGCGAGACCCGCGCCGCATGGTGCAAGCCACGCGCACCTCATCCCGCCCCGTCAAAGTGGCATAAAGAAAACGGCCCGCTGAAGAGCGGGCCGTTGTCGTTTCAACCAGCGATCAGTCGATCAGGCAGAGGCCTGCTTCTTGACGATCTCGCGCTTGATCACGAGCGCGCCCTGCGACAGCTCCTCATCGCGAGCCTTCAAGAGGAAAGCATCGAGGCCACCGCGATGCTCGACCGAGCGCAGAGCCGCAGCCGCCACGCGCAGGCGCACAGGGCGCTTCAGCGTGTCCGAGATCAGCGTGACATTGCACAGGTTGGGCAGGAACCGGGTGCGGGTCTTGCGGTTCGAATGGCTGACAAGGTTACCCGACTGGACGGCCTTGCCGGTCAGCTCGCAACGGCGGGACATGGCACGCTTCCTTTCAAACTCGTCTACGGGAGCCACTAAGGCTCTTCCGCCCGGATGAACCGGAGAACTGGAACCACGATTGGTATCTGGGACAGGGCAAGCCCGACTGGGCCTGTATCACAGGTCCGCACAGATCCAACCGCTTGGGTGAATTGATCGCGGGTCTATACTGGACGGGCTCCAAGGCGTCAAGCGAAAGGGGCCATTTTCGGCCATTTCCGGCCGCGCCACGAGAAAGGCCGATTCACAAGCATGATAGGCCGGGTTAGAAGCTCAGGCTAACGCTGGAATTGGGCTGATTCGATGATCCCTGCCGCATCCTCGCGAATGATGCTTGCCGCTGGCGCCCTGGCGCTGGGCGCGCTGACGCTGGGCGAGGCGCAGGCGCAAGATACGTTCCGCGCCCGCTATTCCGTCAAGCTCATTGGACTGGCTCTGGGTTCTGCGAGCCTCAATGGCAGCTTTGACCCTGCCGGCTACAAGGTTGAGGCGACAGCGCGCCTGGCAGGCGTGGCCAGCATGGTCTCCAATTCCAAGGGTGCGGCGACCTCTTCGGGCGTTTTCCTGCAGGGCCGGGTGGCGCCGAATGCCTTTGCCACAACTGCCGCCAATTCCACCACCACGCGCACGGTCCGCATGGCCCTCAAACAGGGCAATGTGACCGCCTCCGAAATCAGCCCGCCTTTTGAAGAGCTGCCCGGTCGCGTGCCGGTCATGGAGCTGCACAAGCAGAGGGTCATAGATCCGTTGAGTGCGCTGGTGATGCCTGTGCCCGGCGAAGACAAGGTGCTTGGCCCGGCCGCCTGCAATCGCTCCATCCCCGTCTATGATGGCTGGGCGCGGTTCAACATCAATCTGAGCTTTGTGGGGCTACGTCAGGTCTCCGCCAAGGGCTATGAGGGCCAGGTCGCCGTCTGCAATGTCCGCTATATCCCTGTGGCAGGGCACCGCCCGGATCGTCCCGGCACCAAATTCATGGAAAACAACAGGCAGATGGAAGTCTGGCTGGTGCCGGTGGGCGAGACCCGGATCGCTGTTCCTTTCCGCATCTCCGTGGCAACCATGATTGGCACGACCGTCATCGAGGCCACTGACTTCGAGGCCACCGCTGGTACACGCGCCTCGCGTTGATCTGTCCCATTTCAAGACAGTCCCTTCACCATGGCCGCTATTAGCGCGCCTGTCGTCGAGAGCCTGAGCAAGCCTTCGGCACATAGGTTGTGGCAAAATTATCCACAGCCCCCATATGTACCGTGAACAGGATAGCAACGAGGCGCCTCATCCGATTCGTCGCGTGTTTGTTCAGGCTGTGTGCCAGAGGTTAATGGCCGGGCGAGAAACTGCGCGTTGACAAAAGCCCGGATTGGAGTCCCTGCGTCCTTGTGTCCGGATGATCTGGTTTGGCGCTGGCGAGAATGGGTTTTCACAAGGGATAGGGGCTTGGCCACCCAACCGACCACATCTTGCGGTGAACAAAACAGGACTCACCCAGAGTCAGCGATTCGGGCGCGATTCGTTCCCATCCCGTTCGAAATATGAATCGGGACTCGACGGACTGTCCCATTTCGGGCAGAGCGAATGCTCATGAGCGCGTGTCGCTCACATGAAGGTTGGTGGCATGACCCTTGTTGTTCCGGCTTCGCTTCAGCGCAGTTCTGCGGAACTGACGCGCGGGGTTACGGCTGTGCTGGGCCCCACCAATACAGGCAAGACCCACATCGCCATTGAGCGGATGCTGCAATATCCCACTGGCATCATCGGTTTGCCGCTGCGCCTTCTGGCGCGTGAAGTCTATAACAAGATCGTTGAAAAGGTTGGCGCCAATGCGGTGGCGCTGATTACGGGCGAAGAAAAAATCAAACCACGCAATCCGCGTTTCTGGGTTTCAACCGTTGAAGCCATGCCGCGAGACCTGTCGGTCGATTTTGTTTGCGTCGATGAAATCCAACTCGCTGCTGATCTTGATCGCGGCCACGTTTTTACAGATCGTCTGCTCAATCGCCGCGGGCGAGAAGAGACATGGTTGATTGGTGCCTCCACCATTGAACCGCTCATTCGCAAATTGCTCCCCGGCGTGCCCGTCAATACGCGCCCGCGCATGTCCACGCTGGCTTTTGCAGGCGAGCGGAAATTGTCGCGTCTGCCACCACGCAGTGCCATTGTCGCCTTCTCTGCTGATGAAGTTTACGCCATTGCAGAACTGCTGCGTCGTCAGCGCGGTGGAGCGGCTGTTGTGTTGGGCGCATTGAGTCCGCGCACACGCAATGCGCAAGTGGCGCTCTATCAATCGGGCGAAGTCGATTACATTGTTGCCACTGATGCAATTGGCATGGGACTTAACCTTGATGTCGATCACATTGCCTTTGCGGGTGATCGCAAATTTGATGGCTGGCAATATCGTCGGCTGAATCCCGGTGAGTTTGGACAGATCGCCGGTCGCGCCGGTCGCTACATCAAGGATGGCACCTTTGGCACGACCGGGCGCTGTTCCGCTTTTGATGAAGAACTTGTCGAAGCGCTCGAAGAACATCGCTTCGATCCGCTGTCGATGCTGCAATGGCGCAATTCGGATTTGAATTTCGACAGTCTCGAAGCGTTGCAATCCTCGCTCGATCAACTGCCACATCAGGAAGGTTTGACGCGTGCGCCCATTGGCGAGGACATCATGGTTCTCGACATTGCAGCGCGTGATGAGGATGTGCGCCGGCAGGCCAAGACCAGGGCGGATGTGCAACGCCTGTGGGAAGTTTGCCAGCTGCCGGATTATCGCAAAGTTTCGCCCGCTGCCCATGCGGAACTGGCGCTCACCTTGTTCCGTTTTGTGGTGAGGGCAGGGCGCGTGCCAGATGAGTGGTTTCAGAGGCACTTGTCCATGTTCGACCGCACCGATGGCGATATCGACACGCTGTCGGCGCGCATTGCCCAGGTGCGGACTTTCAACTTCATCGCCAACCGTCCGGACTGGCTCCGTGATCCTGAGCATTGGCAGGGCGTCACGCGTCAGGTAGAGGACAGTCTGTCCGACGCTCTTCATGAGCGGCTCGCCCACCGATTTGTTGACCGGCGCACGAGTGTGCTCATGCGCCGCCTGAGAGAGAATGCAATGCTTGAAGCGGAAATCACCGGGTCCGGCGACGTGATTGTCGAGGGCGAGCATATTGGTCACCTGCACGGCTTCCGTTTCACCCCGGACCCGCAGGCGGGTGGAGAGGTGGCGCGTACCTTGAACGCAGCCGCCCTGAAGGCGCTGGCGAGCGAGATCGAAAGCCGCGCAACCCGCGTCAATGAGGCCGTGGATGATGCCTTTGTCCTGGCGAATGACGGGCTGATCCGCTGGCTCGGGGAGCCGGTCGGCAAGCTCACGGCCGGGGACCATATTTTGAGCCCGCGGGTGCGGGTGCTGGCGGATGAGCAGTTGACGGGTGCGGCCCTTGAGATGGTGCAGCGCCGGCTCGACCTCTGGGTCGCCCAACATGTGAAGAAGCTTCTGGCTGGTCTTGCAGAACTTGAGGCAGGCGAGGGGCTTGAGGGCATTGCCCGCGGTGTGGCCTTCCAGCTCGGTGAGGCGCTGGGCGTGCTGGAGCGCTCGCGCGTTGCCAATGAAACCAAGTCCATGGACCAGAATGCCCGCGCAGTGCTGCGCAAGCTCGGCGTGCGCTTTGGGGCCTATCATCTCTATCTGCCCGCCCTGCTGAAGCCCGCCCCGCGTGCCCTTGCCGCGCAGCTTTGGGCGCTCAAGCATGGTGGCATCGAGGGCGTGAAGGGCCTTGATGAGGTGGCGCATCTCGCCTCTTCCGGGCGCACCTCTTTTGCTGCTGATGCCGAAGTGCCGAAGGGGCTTTACTTGGCGGCCGGTTTCCGCGTCTGTGGCGAGCGTGCGGTGCGTGTCGATATTCTGGAGCGTCTGGCCGACCTCATCCGTCCTGCCATCGCCTATCGTCCAGGCGTCACGGTTGGCGAGCCCCCGGCTGGCGCAGCGGATGGCGACGGTTTCGTGGTCACAGTAGCAATGACTTCACTGGCCGGCTGCTCGGGCGAGGCCTTTGCCTCTATCCTTAAGTCATTGGGATATCAGGTTGAAAGCCGGAAAGGCCCGGCCATCACGCAACCCATTCTGAAGCCTGCCCCGACGGCGCCGATCTCGGCCCCTGTTGCGGAAGTGGCTGGTGAGGCAGCGGCAGAGACGGGCTCCGAGCCTGCAGCTGAGGCCGTGAGTGCTGAAGCGCCCGCCGAGCCCGTGGTCGTGGAAGACACGCCTGCACCTGCGGCAGAGGCCGCGGCAGAGACCGCGGACGAGGCTCCGGTAAACGAAGGCGAAGTCTCTGAAACGCCTGCTGAAGAAGCGCTTATTGAGGTTTGGAAACCCGGTCGCCGTCCCTTCGAGGGGCGCCGCCCGCAGCATCATCAGCGCGGCCGGGGCCCCCGTCGCGACCAGCAAGGCCAGCCGGCCCAGCCGGGCGAAGGCTCGCCCGCAGGGGAAGGTGGTGGCGAGCAGCAGCGCGGTCCGCGCCGCGACAAGAGCCGCTTTGAAGGGTTTAAGGGTAAAGGCGATCGAAATCAGGGTGATAGGCCGCGTCATGGGCATGGCAAAGGCCGTCCTGAGCGCGGTGGCCCGCGCGGTGATCGCCCCTTTGCCTCCAGTGAGCGCCCTGTGAAGGAGCGCGCCCCGGATCCCAATTCACCTTTCGCCAAGCTTCTGGCGTTGAAGGAAAATCTTGAGAAAAAGAAGGACAGCTGAGGGCCGTGGCTGAAACCGGTTCTGCGCCTGTCGCGCGCCAGCGGCTCGACAAGTGGATCTGGTTTGCCCGTGTCGTCAAAACACGCTCGCTCGCGGCCCAGTTGATTGAGGCCGGCCATGTCCGGGTGAATGGCGCCAAGGTCGAAACGCCAGCTCGTGCAGTGAAGGTCGGGGATGTCCTGACGATCGCGCTGGAGCGGCAGGTGCGGGTACTGAAGGTGACGGACTGCGGCACCCGGCGCGGCCCCTATGAAGAGGCCCGCCAGCTCTATGAAGAGCTGACCCGGCCCTGAGGCTCGCGACCAATGGCGGGTTGGTGCTGTCTTGCGCAGGCCCAGCAAAGGCGCTAGCAACGGCTGGAACACAAAAGGCTCCACGGGCCTTCCGGAGTAGCGGGAATGACCTACGTCGTCGTCGAAAACTGCATCAAGTGCAAATACATGGATTGCGTGGAAGTCTGTCCGGTGGACTGCTTCTATGAAGGCGAGAATATGCTCGTCATCCATCCCGACGAATGCATTGACTGCGGTGTTTGCGAACCCGAATGCCCCGCTGAGGCGATCAAGCCGGATACGGAGCCGGGTCTGGAAAAATGGCTCACGCTGAATGCCGATATGGTTAAGTCTTGGCCCAATGTAACGGTGAAGCGCGAAGCTGCTGCAGATGCGAAGGAATTTGACGGAAAGCCCGGAAAATTCGAGGCCTATTTCTCGTCCAATCCCGGCGAGGGCGACTAAGCCTTAGAAAACTAAGAAAATTTTGGCGTCGCTGGGGATCCGTTTCCCCGGCGCGAATGCTTTTTCGGCTGCTCACCCCACTTTGAAACGTACCGATTTTGTGATATACATTCGCTTAACAGTCGATTTCGGCAATTGCTCGGCTGCCGCCGGGGTTCACGGGCGGCAGTAGGGGTCTGTTTCCCCCCCATCGGCCCGGCCTTTCGCGAGGACCGCGGCTTTTTTTGCGGGGGTACACTGTCCGGTCGGCTGAGGAGCCCGCGGGCGCGTATTGTCCGACTGATCGGTCTCCGATCCGCCCACCGGAGGGTGCGCGGCAGCCTGTCCCGTCTCCAAAGCGGGGCTACAGAGGAGTACCGAGTATGCCTTCGTCCAAGAAGTCGTCGCGTCCGGCCACCAAGACCCCTGCGAAGGGCAAAACTGCGGCTGCCGCGACCACGAAAGCCAAGGCCTCGGTGAAATCTGCTCCGCCCCGCGCTGCGGCAGCCAAAGCGGCGACCGGCAGCGTGAAAAAGTCCGAAGCCACAAAGGCTCCGGCCAAGGCCAAGGAGACTGCTGCCAAGGAAGCCGTGAAGGCTCCTGCCAAGGCCGCAGCCAAGTCCTCTGCGGCGCCTGCGCGCAAGGTTGAGACGAAGAAGCCTGAAGCCCCCAAGGCCAAGGTAGAGGTCAAGAAAGTTGAGGCGAAGAAGGTCGAAGCCAAGAAGGCCGAGACCCGCAAGCCTGAAGCCAAGAAGGTCGAGGCCAAGGCCGAGGCCAAAAAAGACATTTCGAAGAAGCCTGTTGAGAAGGGATCGCAGAACCAGAAAGCCGCGACATCGAAGACATCCGCTCCTGTCGCAGCCAAGTCTGTCGCGTCAGGAGGCAAGACATCCCCTGCCGCCAAGCAGGGACAGAAAATTCCTCCGACCACTGTTGCCCCTGTGACCCAGAAGAAAACTCAACCGGCGACCCCGGCCAAGGCTGACGTGAAGGCCGATGCCAAGGCGTCTGCCAAGGCTCCTCTCAAGACACCGGCCAAGGCTCCGGCCAAACCCGACCTGAAAAAACCCAGCGCGCCGGCCAAGGCCGAGGCGAAGCCTGCTGCTGCGAAAGCGGCCCCCGCGCCTGCCAAGGCCGCTGCGCCCTCAAAGCCCGCTGCCGTTAGCAAGCCTGTCGCACCTGCTGCTGCCAAGCCTGCCGCGCCTGCGGCCAAAGAGGCTGCAAAAGCGCCTGCCAAGCCAGCGGCTGCGGCGCCGGCTCCAGTGGCTACCAAGCCAGCACCTGCGCCCGTGGCAAAACCTGCTGCACCCGTTGCAGCGGCACCCGCCCCGGCGCCTGCGCCCGCCCCCAAGCCGCAGCCCAAAATCACGGCTGCCAAGACGGGCTTCAAGGCTGGCGAACATATCGTCTATCCCGCTCATGGCGTTGGTCAGATCACCGCCATCGAGGAGCAGGAAGTCGCGGGCTTCAAGCTCGAACTCTTTGTCATTTCCTTCGCCAAGGACAAGATGACGCTGAAAGTGCCGCTGCCGAAAGTCGTTTCGGGCGCCATTCGCAAATTGGCCGAACCGGCTGTGGTGCAGAAGTCGCTTGATACGCTCACCGGTCGCGCCCGTATCAAGCGCACGATGTGGTCACGTCGCGCGCAGGAATATGAGGCCAAGATCAATTCAGGTGATCTCGGCGCGATTGCTGAAGTTGTGCGCGATCTCTATCGCTCCGAGGCGCAGCCTGAGCAGTCTTATTCTGAGCGCCAGCTTTATGAATCGGCCCTCGACCGCATGGCGCGTGAAATCGCTGCCGTGCAAAAGCTGACAGAAACGGAATCGCTGAAGCTCATTGAGAGCATGTTGCAAAAGGGTCCCAAGCGCGGTGGTCCCAAGACCGATGCGGCTGCGGATGCTGACGGCGATGACGCCGATCTCGATGATACGCCAGATGGTGATATCGAAGAGGCAGCATGATCTGCTGTTGCAGATGAGAAAGAAAAAACCCGGCCTTGCGCCGGGTTTTTTGTTTTACACCAAAGCGGCCATCGCTTCTTGCGGGTGGCGCTCGCTCAAGGCGCGACGCAG
>CAZLBA010000064.1:0-17727 GCA_964557555.1 uncultured Beijerinckia sp. | reverse complement strand
CAAATCCCCCATATTCCCCCCATGACTGATTCCGCTGCCACCAATGCGCCTGAGCTGAGCGTGTCCGAACTTTCGGGCGCGTTGAAGCGCACGATTGAGGATCGGTTCGGCTATGTGCGGGTGCGGGGGGAGGTTTCAGGCTGGCGCGGGCCACATTCTTCCGGGCACTGCTATTTCTGCCTGAAGGATGAGACTGCGCGGCTTGATGCGGTCATCTGGAAGGGGACTTTTGCGCGGATGCGCGTGCGGCCTGAAGAGGGGCTGGAAGTCATCGCGACCGGCAAGGTGACGACCTTTCCGGGCAAGTCGTCCTACCAGATCGTAGTGGAGACTATTGAGCCAGCAGGCATTGGCGCACTCATGGCGCTTCTGGAAGAGCGCCG
Organism: uncultured Beijerinckia sp.; assembly: GCA_964557555.1. Classification (GTDB taxonomy): domain Bacteria; phylum Pseudomonadota; class Alphaproteobacteria; order Rhizobiales; family Beijerinckiaceae; genus Terripilifer. The sequence goes on along the minus strand of CAZLBA010000064.1, from coordinate 17,344 downwards.
TCGCACACTGGCAGCAGAAGGCTTGTTTGATGATGCCCGCAAACAGCTCATCCCTTATTTGCCGCGCGTGATTGGTGTGGTGACATCGCCCACGGGGGCCGTCATTCGCGATATCTTGCATCGTTTGTCAGATCGGTTCCCCGTGCATGTTGTTGTCTGGCCGGTGCGTGTGCAGGGCGAGACCTGTGCTGCCGAAGTTGCACGCGCCATCAATGGTTTTAATGCGCTGCCGGATGATGGCGCGATTGCAAAACCCGACGTCATCATCGTTGCACGCGGTGGCGGCTCGCTGGAAGACCTGTGGGGCTTCAATGATGAACTTGTGGTGCGCGCTGCGGCTGCGAGTATGATTCCGCTGGTCTCCGCCGTCGGCCATGAGACGGACTGGACGCTGATTGATCATGCAGCTGATTTGCGTGCGCCGACGCCAACTGGGGCCGCTGAAATGTGCGTGCCGGTACGCTCTGAATTGCTGGCGCAACTGGGCGATCTCGCGCGGCGCCATATGGGCGCGCAGCAGCGTTTGTTTGAGCGCAACCGAGCTGATCTGCGCGGCCTTGTGCGGCTTCTGCCGTCGGGTGAAGATGTCGTCGCCATTCCACGCCAGAAGCTCGACCGGGCTGGAGAACGCTTGCGCGAGAAGCTGGAAAGCGGCTTGCGGCAAGCGCATTTGCGCCTCAATCGTGCAGCTGGATTATTGGCCCGTCATTCACCTCAGGCGGAATTTGCGCGCATGAGCGAGCGTTGTGTGGGCTTGGGCGGGCGCTTGCAACGTCTGCGTCCTGCACTCATGGCGCAAGCGCGGCAAAAACTCGATGCTTTGAACAATCGCCTTGTGGCTGCGCGTCGCGCACAGCTGTCCTTGCATCAGCAAAATTTGCTCGCAAGGCGGGAGCGCTTGCTGCAGATGGATGGGCGGCTGCAACATGGGCTGCGCTCGGTGACGCTGCGCCGGCAGGAAAGGCTGATGAGCCTCTCCCAACTTTTTGAGTCGCTGAGTTACAAGGCTGTGCTGTCGCGTGGCTATGCCATCGTGCGTAATGCTCACGGCGAGCCAGTGCGCCAAGCAGCAGGGCTCAAGCGCGGCGATCTCGTCAGCCTCGAATTTACTGATGGTCAGGCACGGGCCACCATCGGGGAGGCTGCGAGCCCAGATACATCCCGCCCCCGCAAGGCGGCGCCGAAAGCAGATCAGGGCTCGCTCTTTTGAAAAGCGCCGGGAGCGCTTACCTAAATAAGATAGCTAGCGGAGGTATAGTCCATGTCGATCTTTGGCAGCGGCCCCAAGGCGCGCGAGGAGAAAGTCTTCCCCGTTCACAAGAGCGACGAGGAATGGCGTCGCTTGCTAACGCCCGATCAATATCGAGTCCTGCGCCAGCATGGCACCGAGCGCGCCTGCACAAGCCCTCTCGATCATGAGAAGCGCAGCGGCACTTTCCATTGTGCGGGCTGCGGCAATCCGCTCTTTGTCGCCAAGACCAAGTTCAACAGCGGCACGGGCTGGCCGAGCTTTTTTGATCCGCTGCCGGGCTCCATCGGTACATCCGAAGACAACAGCCATTTCATGCGCCGTACGGAAGTCCATTGTGCGCAATGTGGGGGCCATCTTGGTCATGTTTTCGAGGATGGCCCGCCACCCACTGGCTTGCGCTATTGCATGAATGGCATCGCGATGCGCTTTGAGCCGGATGCCTAGCTGCAAGACCATTTTCCTAAAGTGGGCCTGCGGAGAAGCCGCAGGCCCTCTCTCATTCACCACATATAGACCTTTGCATTGGTCCCCATCCGTCTTTGTGCCAGATCACGCGGGGGCCTTTTCAGGCTAAAAGGGTGCAACGGGAGCGACCCAGAAAGATGCGTATAGGGCTGTTGTCAGACATTCACGGCAATCGGGAGGCGCTGGAAGCGTGCCTGAACCATGCCGCGAAGCAGAAGGTCGATCAGATTATCTTTCTGGGCGATTTGGTCGGCTATGGGGCCGACCCCGTTTATGTGCTCGACCGGGTGCGCGAAGAGATTGGAAAAGGTGCGCGCTGCATTTTGGGGAACCATGACGAGGCAGCTGCGCGCGGCGAAACCTCCGGCATGAATGACTATGCGCGTGCGGCGATTGAATGGACGCATCGCGCACTTGATGTCGATGCGCAGAAATTCCTCACTAGCCTGCCCATGCAGATCAGCGATGAGGACCGGTTGTTCGTGCATTCTGAAGCGTCATCGCCCCGCACCTGGGCCTATATTACCGATGTGGTGACAGCTGAGCGCAGCCTGCGGTCTACCCCTCATCGCCTGACATTTTGTGGCCATGTGCATAAGCCACAACTCTATCACATGCAGCCAATGAAGCCGCCCGTTCTCTTCGTGCCGCAGGCGGCCACAGCGATCCCGCTGCTGGGGAACAGGCAATGGCTGGCGGTGCAAGGCGCGGTGGGTCAGCCGCGGGACCAAAATCCGCAGGCCGCCTATTCGGTCTATGATACGGCAAAGAATGAGCTGACCTACCATCGTGTGCCCTACGATATCGAAACGGCAGCGCAAAAAATCCACGAGGCACGCTTGCCGCAAATTCTGGCAGCTCGTCTCTTCATCGGCAGGTAAAGAACATGTCGCGTGAACCGCTCGAAACAGGGTCTATCATTGACGGCTTCCGCATTGGCGAGAAGATCCATTCAGGCGGCATGGCAACCCTGTGGCGGGTCACGCGCGATGACATTGATCAGCCTATTGTCATGAAGGTCCCCACCATCCTTGATGGCGAAGATGCGACCATCATCGTTGGGTTCGAGATGGAGATGATGATTCTGCCGCGGCTCACCGGCATTCATGTGCCCAAATGTTATGGCATCGGTGATTTTGCGCGGCAGCCTTACCTCGTCATGGAGTATATCAAGGGTCAATCCGTTTTTTCTTACATTGATCGCGCGCCGCTAGCGACCGAAGAAGTTGTATCGCTCGGCTTTCGTATTGCCACCGCGCTTGTCGATCTGCATCGCCAGAATGTGCTGCACCTCGACATCAAGCCCTCCAATGTCATGATCCGCGAGTCGGGGGAGGCAGCGCTGATTGACTTTGGCCTGTCGCGCCACCTCTTCTTGCCGGATCTGCTGGAGGAGGAGTTTCGTGTACCGATGGGCACGGGGCCTTATATTGCCCCAGAACAGGTTCTGAAGAACCGCACCGATCCCCGTTCGGACATCTATTCTCTCGGCGTGCTGCTTTACTATCTGGCGACCAATGTGCGCCCCTTTGGTATTCCCCAGGCACAAAGTTCACTGAAGAACCGTCTGTGGCGTGACCCTGTGCCGCCGCGCAAGCTCGTGGCTTCGATCACGCCGCAACTGCAGGAAGTCATTCTGCGTTGCCTTGAGGTGGATCTCGACAAACGTTATGCGACGGCAGCCCAGCTTGCTTTTGATCTCAAGAATATCTCCGAGGTGAAGCTGACAGAGCGCGCGCATCGGATGGAGCGCAACAGCATCTTTGATGCAACGAAACGCTGGTTTTCAAGCATCGGGGCGCAAGGCATGGCGCAGCAGCCTGTCGCCAATCAAACCAATCTCGCACCCATCATCATGGTGGCGGTTGACTTGAGCGAAGGCATGGAAGCCCTGATGGAGGAGCTGCGCATTCACGTGAAGCGTGTATTGGCGACAATGCCGGGCGTGCGCATTGCTTGCGTTAATGTATTGAAGCTCAATCGTCTCACCGTGAATTACACGCTGGATGAGGAGGGCCGCAACATCCATGTGCAGAAGCTTGTTGAGCTGCGTGAATGGGGCCGTCCTTTTGGCCTGTCGCAAGAGCGCATCACCTTCCACGTGATCGAACATATGGATCCGGCAATCGCCTTGCTGGAATTCGCCAAAAACAATCATGTTGATCAGGTGTTGATCGGCGCGCGTGCGAGTTCGACCTTGCGTCGCTTCCTTGGAAGCGTGTCTTCCCAGATTGTGGCGGAAGCGCCTTGTACCGTAACGGTTGTGCGCGCGCCGCAGGCACAGCAGGCGCTTGAAGCAGGCGAGATCGAGGAGATGAGCCCCTAAGGGCTATGCAGCGTCTCCTCGGTTGCAATTTTGCCATCGACAATATGCACGCGCCGGTCTGTGCGGGCTGCCAGTTCAAGATCATGGGTAACAATGACAACAGCACGCGTAGCCTTGCCGTTGCTGACAAGCCCCCGCAAGATGGTCAGCACCTGCTCGCTCGATTTCGTATCGAGATTGCCGGTTGGTTCATCAGCCAGAATGACAGCTGGATCATTGGCAAGAGCTCGCGCAATTGCCACACGCTGTCGCTGGCCGCCTGACATTTGCTCTGGTCGCTTCTGGATCTGACTCTCAAGGCCAAGTGAGGTGAGAAGCTCGCGCCCGCGGGCCTGCATCTGCGCTTCTGTCAGCTTTCCAAGGGCACGCATGGGCAAGAGTACATTTTCAAGCGCGGTAAATTCGGGTAGCAGAAAGTGGAACTGAAAGACAAAGCCGAGCTTGCTAAGGCGCAGATGTGCACGCATGTCTTCATTGAGCTTGCTCGTCGCCTCACCATCCACAAATACGTCGCCACTCGTTGGCAGATCAAGCAAGCCCAGCAGATAGAGCAGGGATGATTTGCCTGAGCCAGATGGTCCTGTGATGGCGACAAATTCACCGGGCTGAACGGCAAGGTCTATGCCTGCCACCAATGTGGTTGGCACTTCTCCGCCAATGATGCGCACAGCCCCTTTGGTTTCCAGAAGTGCTCTCATGATGCACCTCTGATGATATCAACAGGCTGAACAGAGGCTGCCTTGCGCGCAGGAAACCAGCCCGCCACCAGTGAAGCGGCAAGCGCCACGCTGCCGGCGATGAAATAATGCTGCCACGAATAAAGAAGCGGGAGCCGATTGGCATCCATGAAGGGAGACTTGAACTCGATCTGTCCCATCAGAACCGTCAGGCCATAGCCGAGCGCCCAGCCTGCAAAGAGGCCAATGATACCGATGATCGCGCCTTCCAGAACAAAGATCCGGCGCACGACGGCTTCGCGCAGGCCCAACGATTTCAAGATCGCAATGTCACGGGTCTTTTCATGCGTGATCGTCGAGATGATGTTATAGGTGCCGAAGGATGCAACCAGCAAAATTGCTCCCACCACCATATACATGATGATATTGCGCAGCTGGAAAGCAGAGAGCAGATCCTCATTGGCTTCTTGCCATGAGACGGACTTATAGCCGGTCTCTGCCTCAATACGCTGCGCTAATTCGCGCGCTGCCATGACATCTTGTGCCTTGATGCGGATTTCATTGACGAGGCTCGTTTGGCCCGCGAGTATTTGCCCGGTCTTGAGCAGCATATAGGCTTGTGTCTGATCAGCCTGGCTGATGCCTGAGTGATAGAGGCCGACAACGGTGCACAAAATTGTGCGACCCGAACCGCTTACAACTGTGACTGTGTTACCAACACGGGCACCGATCTTGCGCGCCAACTGATCGCCCAAAATGATGGCGTTCGAAGCCTTGTAGAGATTATCCAGCGAGCCCTGGCGGATATGAGTGGCAAGCTTTGACACATGCACTTCGCGACGCGGATCAATGCCGATCAGGCTTGCAGCTGTGTCGCGACTTGCATAACGCACCACCCCCTTTACCTGAACGGATGGGGCGACTGCGCCTGGCAGCCAGGATTCGATGGCGGTCATGGTGGCGAAAGGATTCTTGATGCCAGGCCTGATCGCCGCCGTCGTCAGTCCTCGAATTTCAGCAGCATCAAAACTCACATCAGCGGGCTGTGTCGGCGGATCGCGCCGCTCATCGGTGACCGAGATATGAGGCAGGCTATCGACCAGCTGCGATACGAAGTCGTTTTGCGACCCCTCCATCAAAGCAGCCATCATGATGGAAAAGCCAACGCCAACAGCAACGCCAAAGACGCCGACAATAGTTTGCCGGACGCGGGCGCGTATATGTGTGAGGGCGATGGAAAGGGTGAGGCTCATGGGTTGACCACGCGCACTCTTTGTCCATCCCGCCATTCAGGCTTGGCAGGTGATGCGATGCGCATTCCCTCTTCCAGTCCTGTCTGGACTTCGATCATCCGCGTACCGCGAATGCCGGTCTTGATGGGGACGCGCGCCAGCCTGTCATTGCTGATGCGAAATACAGTTCCATTGATGATCGCCTCTGAAGGGACGAGCAAAGCTTCAAGCGCTTCGCGGACTACAATATTGGCTTCCACGCTCATGCCGATGCGCAAGGGCGTGTCGTCAGGAAGCGCCAGATAGACGCGGAAGGTTTTGGCGACAGGATCGCCTTTGGGCGTAATATCGGCAACGGTTGCTTCAAGCCTTTGCCCGGAAAACCCTTCGCTCCGCAAGAGCACTTTCTGTCCGACTTTTACACGCGGGATGTCGTCTTCATTGACATCAGCGACAATCCGCAAAGGCTTGCGTTCACCGATCCAGAACAGGACATCTGTTGCGCCCACGCCTGCGATCTCGCCCACTTGTCCATCCCGGCGCAGTACAACGCCATTCATGGGTGCGCGCAACACAAGTTCATTGATGCGATCAGTCTGCGCATCAATGCGGGCCTGATATTCCTGCAACTGGGTGAGCGTCTGTTCGTAGCTTGTTTGTGTCGCGGCTGATTTGTCAACGAGGCTCTTGATGCGCTGCGTATCAAGCTCAAGACGCTTGTAGCGCGCCTGCAATTCAGCCAGGGCAGCGCGTTCGGGTGCATCATCGAGCCTTGCCAGCACATCCCCCTTACGCACGCTCTCCCCTTCGCAGTCGCAGATTTCGACAATGCGCTTGCGCTGCATGGATATGACCTTGGCCCAGCGCCGCGGCTCCACCGTGCCGGTGGCATAAACGACCTCTGCAGCCGTGCCACGGGTGATTGTCACGGTGCGCACCTCGCTCCCGCTTTCACTACGCCAGGCGAACAGGGCGGCGCCCACCAGCGCCAGCACGATGAGGGGGGTCATCCAGTGTCGCATTCCAACATCCTCCGCACACAGGGTCGCAGATGGCGGAACCCCTGACCTTGCGCTATCGCAAGGGTGAGGCTTTGGAAAGGATAAGGCAAGGCGAGGTTCCGCGCCCGCGCCCTTGTGCTATAAGCGGGCTCTCCTCAAGGAGCATTCCCCATGTCTGTCTCAGCTATTCCCAATGACCTTTCGGCCTATTGGATGCCCTTTACGGCCAATCGTTCTTTCAAACAGTCGCCGCGCATGTTTACCGGCGCAAAAGGCATGTATTACACGACCCCCGACGGGCGCAGCTTGCTGGATGGCATGGCTGGCCTTTGGTGCGTCAATACGGGTCATGGCCGCGATGAAATCGTGAAAGCCATCTCAGAACAGGCGCAAACGATGGATTTCGCGCCGCCTTTCCAGATGGGTCACCCCAAGGCCTTTGAGCTGGCATCTCGCGTGGCCGCTCTGGCGCCGGGTGATCTTGACCATGTCTTCTTCGCCAATTCCGGCTCCGAAGCGGTCGATACTGCGCTCAAGATTGCGCTTGGCTATTTCAATGTGACGGGTCGCGGCACGCGCACAAGGCTGGTGGGCCGCGTGCGTGGCTATAATGGCGTCGGGTTTGGGGGCATTTCTGTTGGTGGCATGGTCGCCAACCGCAAGACATTCGGCCCCTTGCTAACAGGCGTCGATCATCTGCCGACAACCTATAACCGCACTGAACAGGCTTTCACCAAAGGTGAGCCTGAATGGGGCGCGCATCTGGCTGACGAACTCGAAAACATTGTCGCCTTGCATGATGCCTCAACCATCGCAGCCGTCATTGTCGAACCGATGGCAGGATCCACGGGTGGTTTGCCTGCGCCCAAGGGCTATTTGCAGCGCTTGCGCCAGATCTGCGACAAATACGGCATTCTGCTCATCTTTGATGAAGTCATTACCGGCTTTGGCCGTTTGGGCTATGCGTTCGCAGCCGAGCGTTACGGCGTGGTTCCCGACATGATCACCTTTGCAAAAGGTGTAACAGCGGGAGCTGTGCCCATGGGCGGCGTGCTGGTGCGCAAGCAGATTTATGATGCCTTCATGAAGGGGCCTGACTGGGCGGTCGAACTCTTCCATGGCTATACTTACTCAGGTCATCCGCTCGCTTGTGCTGCGGGGCTTGCAGCGCTCGACATTTATGCGCGTGAAGGTCTTTTCGAACGCGCACGTTCGCTGGAGTCGAAATGGGCGGACGCTTTCCATGCCCTGCGTGGTCTTCCCAATGTGGCGGATATTCGCACCATCGGGCTTGTGGCAGCGATTGATCTTGACCCCAATGCCGTTGGCGTTGGCAAGCGCGGCTATGATGGCATCGTGGAAGGCTACCACAAGCATGATATCCTGATCCGCAATGCTGGCGACACGCTTGTCCTCGCGCCTCCGCTGATCATTACCGAAGATGAGATCGCACAGGCCGCTGAAAAACTCGGCAAGATCATTCGCGCCATTGCTTGAGCGCGACTTGATCCGCGTCATGGCGCATTCACATTTGGGGGTGCAGATGGGTCTTGCCAAAGAGGCCCATTCTGCGCTGCCATGCGGGTGACATGACCACACATCACCTCAAATATCTGTTTCGTCCCGGCTCGGTCGCCCTTGCCGGTGCGAGCGCTCGTGAAGGCAGTCTAGGGCGCGCCGTGCTCGACAATCTGCGGCGCGGCGGATTTGCAGGTCCCATCATGCTCATTAATCCGCGTTATCAGCGCATCGCGGACCAGCCCTGTTTCGAGAATGTGTCGCATCTGCCGCAACGCCCGGACCTGTTGATTGTCGCAGCGCCACGCCAAGCTGTATGTGATCTCATCGAGGAAGCTGCGAAATGTGAAGTGCCAGCAGCCATCGTCATCACGGCAGATCCAGATCACGGTCCACACTCCCTGAGTGCAAGGCTGCGGGAAATTGCAAGGCGAACGGGCATTCGCATCATCGGGCCGAATTGCTTGGGGCTGCTCGCACCGGCTGCGGGGCTTGATGCAAGTTTCTCTGCTTATCCCGCACGCAAGGGCGATCTGGCTGTTGTGTCGCAATCGGGTGCCATTGCCGCGTCTTTGACGGCCTTTGCAGAGCGCCGTCACATCGGCTTTTCAGGCCTCGTTTCAGTTGGCGACATGGCTGATGTCGATTTTGCGGATTTGCTCGACTGGTTCGCACTTGACCATGCCACGCGAGCCATCCTGCTTTATGTTGAGGCGATTGGCGATGCCAAGCGCTTCATGTCAGCGGCGCGTGCGGCTGCGCGCGTTAAACCCGTCATTGTCATCAAATCTGGCCGGCATCCACGTGCAGCCAAGGCTGCGGCAACCCATACTGGCGCGCTGGCTGGTGCTGATGCTGTTTATGATGCGGCATTCAGGCGCGCAGGGCTTTTGCGTGTGCGTGACATTGATGAATTATTTGATGCCGCTGAAGCTCTTGGGCGCGTGCGGCCCTTCCCCGGCAACCGGCTTGCCATTTTGACAAATGGTGGCGGCATTGGGGTGCTCGCTGTTGATGATCTGATTGACCTTGGTGGCAAGCTCGCAGATCTGTCGGATGAGACGCGTGCCAAGCTCGATGCGCTCCTTCCGCCAACATGGTCTCATGCAAATCCTGTCGATATTGTGGGGGATGCAGATGCGCAGCGTTTCAGCGCCTCCCTCGCCCCACTTTTGCGCGACCCGAACAATGATGCCGTGATGGTCATGCATTGCCCGACAGCCTTGTCAGATGGGGAGGCAGTGGCGCAGGCGGTTGCTGATTGCGTGAAGCAAAGTGGCACGACCAAGCCCGTCTTTGCCGTCTGGCTTGGAGCCACGGACAAAAGCGACCGCATCTTTGAGGAAGCCCGCATCCCTCACTATGATACGGAAGCCATGCGTGGTTTCATGCATTTGGTGACATGGCAGCAAAATCGCGAAGCCCTTATGGCCACGCCGCCCAATCTGCCCGAAGGCTTCAGTCCCGATGTCAACAAGGCACGCGCTGCCATTGCATCAGCCTTGGCGCGTGGCGATCAGTGGCTCAATCCTATTGAAGTGACATCACTACTTGAAGCCTATGCGGTGCCTTGTGTGCCAGCCATACTGGCGCATGATGCTGAGGAAGCGGCGACGATTGCACAACCGCTTATCCGCGCCCATGGGGCCTGTGTCGTCAAAATCTTTTCGCGCGACATTCAGCACAAGTCCGATGTGGAAGGCGTTGTGCTTGATCTCACGACGCCCCAGGCTGTGCATGATGCAACACAAGCCATGCTCGCGCGGGTGGCACAAAGGCGACCCGGCGCACGGATTGATGGCGTCACCATTCATCCCATGGTGAAGCGCCCGCATGGACGGGAACTGATCGCCGGCCTTGCAGAAGATGCGACCTTCGGTCCTGTTGTTCTGTTCGGACGCGGGGGCAAGGCGGTCGAGGTGATCAATGATCGCGCCCTTGCTTTACCGCCCCTTGATCTTGGTCTGGCGCTTGATCTCATTGAGCGTACGCGAGTGGTGAGGATTTTGCGCAGCTATCGTGATGTGCCGGGTGCGGATCTTGATGATGTGGCGCTCACGCTCGTCAAGCTGTCGCAAATGGCAGCCGATCTGCCGGAGATCCGCGAGCTCGATATCAATCCGCTACTTGCTGATGCGCAGGGCGTCATCGCCATGGATGCGCGTGTGCAGGTCAAGGCCAATGATGGTCGTCGCAGTCTGGTCAATCCGCGTTTTGCTGTTGCACCTTATCCGAAGGAATGGGAACGCTGGCTGACGGGGCATGACGGGCGGCGCGTCTTTGTGCGTCCCGTAAGGCCCGAAGATGAGGGCATGTATCGCGCCTTCTTTGCGCAGGTCTCGCCGGAAGACTTGCGCCTTCGTTTTTTCGCGCCGGTGAAAGAATTCAGTCACGCATTCATCGCCCGCCTCACGCAAATTGATTATGCCCGCGCCTTCGTCCTCTGCGCCACGCTGGAAAACGGAGAGATGCTCGGCGCGGTCCGGTTGATGCTGAATGCCGACCGGGATGAAGGGGAATATGCAATCCTGCTGCGCTCCGACCAGAAGGGCAGGGGTCTTGGCAGGGCGATGATGCGGTTGATGATCGACTATGCCCGTGGTGAAGGCATCAAGCGCATTGAGGGACAGGTTCTCGCCGATAACGGGCCTATGCTGGCGCTTTGTGAACAGCTGGGCTTTGCACTGCGCGATGAGACGGACGAGCCGGGCGTCAAACATGTGACGCTGGACCTCACCAAGCTGCCCTGAAGGCAAGCCCCCCTGTAAAGAAAGGAGGCCGCCAGTGTTGCCACGGCGGCCCCAAGTCTCAGGGAGGAAACGCCCAAGAAGGGCTGATCAGAAGGTAGGTGCTGCGCCGCACAATTTCCAGTGCTCATCAGTCATAACAGTTATGCGATTTTTGCGTGACTGGGACGTGATGGGAGGGGCTGAAAAAGAAAGGAGGCCGCCAGTGTTACCACGGCGGCCCCAAGTCGATAGGGAGGAAACGCCCAAGAAGGGCTGACACCTTGATACGAAATTGCAGGCGGCACAGCAATGCTCCTGCCATCAGAGCTGGTATGCGCGTGGCGCATGGCTACAGCCCAGCTCTTACGCAGTTGCAGCATTTTTAGGCTAATCGGCTGTCTTTTCGTCGCTTTCGTCGGAGCCGCTTGCTTCGTCCTCGCCGTCTTCGGCTTCCGCTTGCTGCTCGGCCTTCTGTTTGGCGTCTTTGGGCGTCTTCTTGCCGGCGGGTGCACCGGCATGGGTTTTGGGCTGGGTCATGGAGGGCGGGTCGCTGGCGGGAAATGTGTCTTCCAGCTCTTCTTCCAGCCGATCATCCTGCCGGTCGTGCTGGCTCTGTCTTTTTTGCTTGGCGTCTGTTGGCTTTGGGTTTGCGCTCATGCGGGTTGCTCCTCGCGCAACCAACGCCCGCCCGGTTCCCCTGTTCCCTCAAGGCGTGATCAGGATATGCAGCCGCCTTGGCCCATGTGCCCCCAGCAGCATTTTTTGTTCGATATCGGCCGAGCGCGATGGACCAGTGATGAGATTGACCGTGCGCGGCAATTGCCCTGCTCCGAAGCGCTGGCGCAGACGCGACCAAACGCTCTCAAGATCGCCAACGAGATCATCCCGTTTCAAAACCACGATGTGATTGTCAGGCAGGAAATTCAGCGTCGTTGGATTGGCAGCGCCTGAGAGCAGACACACTGTTCCTGTTTCTGCAATGCCAGCCTCAGCATGGCTCAGCGCGGTCAGATCATCCCCTGCTGAAGGACCCTGTGCGAGGGAGAGCTGCGTTGCGCTCCAATCAAGGTGAGCAAGTCGCTCGTCAGCGCCGATGCGCAAACTGGCAGGCAGGTTATTGGAGCTGAGATAGCGCGCGATCTCGCTTGGGATATCGGCATAGCTTGCAAGCTCTACGACAGTTGCCTGCACGCGCATGGCCTCGGTCATGAAAGTCTGAAGCTGCTGATGGGCATCACCTTGTCCACGCACCGGTACGATACCGCGCGGAGTTGAGCGCAGCCGTGCCTCGACGGTTGCACGACGCGGGGCCTCATCCCCTGTGACTTTCAGTGAAGCGCGAATGGTTGAAAGGATTGTGTCACGTGCGCTCATCGGGTGCGACCTCCCCCCTGCCGCCATTGCTGCTGAAAGGTCCGCCCTTGTGGAGCCGGCATTTCGCGATAATGGGTCCAACCTTTCGCCAGCGGCAGCCATGAGAAACGCCCGCGCTTGCGTCCCAGAAGCGCAAGAAATGGCATCGCGAGTCCAGTCATCACGCGATAGATCATCGGATGGCGCGCTATGACGGCCCAGACGTGGAGTCCGTAGCGCGGCAAAACCGGAGTGAGATGGCGTTCAAATTCGCGCTCGCGCCAATGGCGCATCATCTTGGGGAGAGGAATGCGCACTGGACAGACACTTTCGCAGCGCCCGCAGAAGGTGGAGGCATTGGGCAAGTGTCCGCCTTGCTCGACGCCGATGAGCGAGGGCGTCAAGACAGCACCCATGGGTCCGGGATAGACCCAGCCATAAGCATGGCCGCCAACGGCATGATAGACCGGGCAATGATTCATGCAGGCACCGCAGCGGATGCAGCGCAGCATGTCTTCAAAGTCAGAGCCCAACATATGACTGCGGCCATTATCAACGAGCACGACATGATAGTGCTCTGGCCCATCAACATCCCCTGCACGGCGCGGCCCCGTGGAGATGGTGGAATAAACCGTCATGTCCTGACCTGTGGCCGAGCGCGCCAGCACGCGCATGATTTGTGCGGCATCATCCAGGGTCGGGACGATTTTTTCGAGCGAGGCGACGACAATATGAACGCGCGGCAAGATCTGCGTCAGATCGCCATTGCCTTCATTGGTGACGATGATGGAACTGCCAGTCTCGGCAATCAGAAAATTGGCCCCCGTGATGCCGATATCTGCGCTCAAGAATTTTTGCCGCAAAATCGCACGCGCTTCGCTGAGCAATGTCTCCGGCTCGGTCAGATCACGCTCCGGCGACAAATGAGTATGCACGCGGCGGAAATCTTCTTCCACCTGCTCCTTATTGAGATGCACAGCGGGAGCAATGATGTGCGAGGGCGTTTCGCCCCGCAGCTGGATGATATATTCGCCCAGATCCGTTTCAATGGCCTGCAAGCCTTCTGCTTCAAGGGCTGCATTCAAGCCGATTTCTTCCGACACCATGGATTTGCCCTTGGTGACGGTTTTTGCGCCGTGACTTTTGCAAATTGACAGGATCGTCTCGCAAGCTTCCTGCGAGGTCCGCGCGAAATGCACATGGCCGCCACTCATGCGGACCTTGTCTTCATAATGTTCCAAATAGAGATCAAGATGCGCGAGCACATGGGTCTTGATGTCCCGCGCACTGTCGCGCAACTGCTCAAACTCCGGCAGACGTTCGGCGGCCTGTGCGCGCCGTTCCACGAAATTATTGCGCACATTGCCGAGCGCTTTTTGCAGCTGCGCATCATGCAAAGCCTGATGCGCATTCTGCTTGAATTGTGGCGTGGTCGGATGCAGGCTCATGGCATCCCCCGATTTTTAGGCGCTGCAATGGGCGGCGCATCTGTCATGCCTGCCAGCACCTCCGCCACATGGCGCACTTGGATTGTGCTGCCCTTGCGCGCCAGCTTGCCAGCCATATTCATCAGGCAACCGAGATCACCAGCAAGCAGCGTATGGGGTTGTGCCTCTGCGACCTTGCCGACCTTATGCGAGACAATCGCATCCGAGATCTCGCCATATTTCACTGCGAATGTGCCGCCAAAGCCGCAGCACACATCGCTTTCCTGCATCTCCACAAGTGTGAGACCTTTCACACTTTGCAGAAGCTTGCGCGGCTGATCTTTGATGTTGAGTTCACGCAGCCCAGAGCAACTGTCGTGATAGGTGACTTTGCCGTCAAAACACGCATCGACGGCCTTCATTTTCATGACATCAGTGAGGAAGCTCACAAGTTCATGGCATTTGGCTGCGAACCCAATGGCGCGTGCGGACCATTGTGGATCATCCTTGAACAATTCGGGGTAATGGCGCGCCATCATGCCGCCGCAGGAGCCAGAGGGCACAACAATGTAATCGCAGGTTTCAAAAGCCGTCATTACCTGTCGCGCCAGATGTTGCGCGTCGCGGCGGTCGCCGGAATTGAAGGCGGGCTGCCCGCAGCAGGTCTGTTCCGGCACCACCACTTCGCAGCCCGCCTGTTCAAGCAGGCGCGCAGCCGCAAAACCAATGCTGGGACGAAAGAGATCAACAAGGCAGGTGGCGAAAAGGCCGATGCGCGGCTTGGGCTGGGGCAATGCTCAATCCTCAATGACTGAGCTCCGAGATTGCCTTGCAGGCTGCGCTCGCGCAACCCGCCCAAAGCAAAACCGGCCGGGTGTCAGGCCCGGCCGGTTCGCCTCTTCGTCGGGGGGAGGAAACGAGGGAGGCGGCTTGGGTGTCGGTTCAGCACCGATCCTTGCCCCTTCTTTTAGAGGCCGTGAGATCATCGGTCTAATCGAATGTTCCGTTTATTTCTATTGGCCTGCCCGATGATTCACCTTTCATTGACCATAAAGCGGGGTAATTGCCCGGCTTTCGTCTGTTTAGGTTAATCTGGGGCATTCCTTATTGAATGTTGGTGCGGCCCATGTTGTTGCGCAGGCCTTTGCTTCTTCTTTTCGCCCTTGTCACGCTCGGACAATCGGCTGCTCAGGCATCTGATGAGGCGGTGCGCCGCCGGGATCTGGGCGGTGGCTTCATCCAGCTGCTTCTGACTTTCCGCGATCCCACGCCCCGCTTCTTTGTCGACCGGGAGCGTTATCAGCCGACGGGCGAGGACTATGTGGCCGTCGTCAACAGCGTGCCGATGCGGGCTCGTGAAGAGGCCATCGCGATTGGTCGCCCCGATGATGTGCCCCCCGTGATTGCCCTTCGGCGGGTGCCTCAACTTGTCCCGGTGCCACCGCGTGTGGTGCGCGTGCCTGACTTGCCGCCAGAATTCCGGCGGCAGGAGGTGAAATATACCGGCCCGCTCAAGCCCGGCACGATCATCGTTGATACGCCGCGCCGCCTGCTTTTTCTGGTGCAGGAAAATGGCCGCGCGATCCGCTATGGGATTGGTGTGGGCCGACCCGGTTTCGAATGGGCAGGGGTGAAGGAAATCACGCGCAAGGCGGAGTTTCCGGACTGGGTGGCTCCGCGCGAAATGCTCAAGCGCCGCCCGGATATTCCCCCTTTTGTGCGCGGGGGTGATCCCGAAAATCCGCTGGGTTGGCGCGCGCTTTATCTCGGCTCTTCGCTCTACCGCATTCATGGCACCAATGAGCCGGAAAGCATTGGCTTCAATGTTTCGTCTGGCTGTATCCGTATGCGCAATGAGGATATTGCCGACCTCTACAAGCGCGTAAAGGTCGGCACCAAGGTTCTCGTGATCTGATCAGATATCGGTGCTGTCGCCGGAATCGAAATCCGACGAATAGCTGTCATCGGCGCTGCCGGAGGCGGGAAATATATCGCTCATATCTGGCGCGCCGACATTGCTGCTATCGGCATTGCGATCAAGCCCACCTGCAATGCCCAGCTGATCATTGCGGCTCGTATTGGGGTTATCGAAAAGACCGCGAATGGAATTGGCCAGCAACATGCCACCCGCAACGCCAGCAGCAGCACCGAGAGCGCCGCGTAAAAAGCTGTTGCCCTGCGGGGCCGCTGCTGCTTGGGCCATGGGCTGTTGCGGCGCTGTCGAAGGAAAGGGCGCGGGCGCCGCTTGATCCTGCATCGCATCACGTGCATTGCGTCCCCAAGGCGATGTGCCAGAGCTTGGCACGCTGGTGGACGGGCGGGAACCAAAGATGGACGAGCCTGAGCCCAGAAAAGAGCCGCCTCGCGGAGGTTCATCCATCTTCTTCAATTCAGCTTCCAGTTGCTCAATCCGTGCAGCGGCAGCTTTCAGGGCCTCCTCCTGAACAAGCACCGTCTGGGCAAGGAGGTAAGGTGCGAAAGGCAACTGGCGGACGGCATCAGCAATCAAATCCTCTGCCTCGCGATCACGGGGCTGATCGCCAGCTGCATCAATGCGCTGGAACATCTGAATGAGAAGCTCGCGTTCCTGCGGTGTCATGATCTGGCCTCCTGCGCCTTTAGCCACTCTCATATGGTCAGCAGGAATGAGGCGGCCAAGGGGCAGAGTAAAGTCACAAAAGAAAAAGCCCCCGCACAAGGCGGGGGCTGCAAAGCTTCAAGAGGTCGCAGGCTTACTTGAGATCCTTGCCGGTGAGGGCGAAGGAGATCGTGCCCACAAAGGCCGTGCCGCAATATTTCGACTGAGCACCGAGCGCGGTGTTCAAAGCAGAACCGTTGGTCTTGCCCGTGATGTTACCGCATTCTGACTTGCTGAGATCGGTTGCGTGATAACGCAGATCAAGTGTGGCCATCTTGTAGGTGTAGGAGACGCCAGCATTCCAGTAGTTGTAATCTGGCAGGTCGCGCTTCCACAGATTGTGGCCAGCGCCCGAAGGATCATGGGCAGCGTCGGTGCGGCCGAGGAATTGGCGACCGAATTCACCCGAAAGAGCGAAATCGCCGATCGTGTATTTGGCGGTGCCACTGTAGTACTGACCGGTCGAGCCGAAATCGAGGTAGCTCTGGGTGAAGAAGGCGTTGATGCCAAAGGTCAGTGAGTCGTTCACTGCATAGCTGACCTTGCCATAGCCTTCATACCAGGTCGGATTGGTGACCCAGAAGCCGGTCGTATAGGTGGCGTTACGGTTGCCAACTTCGTTGGTGTTGTAGGGATAGATATAGGCAATCGCGCCCACATCGAAGGTGAAGGCGCCAAGCGTTGCACGCACGCCGCCAATCGCGTCGATTTCAACCGAGGGGCTCG
>CAZLBA010000063.1:16386-18055 GCA_964557555.1 uncultured Beijerinckia sp. | reverse complement strand
CCGTCCATCTTAAGGGCAGCGATGAAGGCCTCTTGTGGGATTTCCACTTTGCCGAATTGGCGCATACGCTTTTTTCCCTCTTTCTGCTTTTCGAGCAGTTTGCGCTTACGGGTCGCGTCGCCGCCATAACATTTCGCCGTCACATCCTTACGCAAGGCACGCACGGTTTCGCGGGCGATGATCTTGCCGCCAATCGCCGCTTGAATCGGGATCTGGAACATATGCGGCGGGATCAGATCTTTCAGCTTCTCGACCATGGCGCGGCCGCGCATGTCAGCGCGTGTGCGATGCACGAGCATGGACAGCGCATCGACCGCTTCGGCATTAACAAGGATCGACATCTTCACGAGATCGCCTGCGCGATAGTCCGTGATCTGATAATCGAAACTCGCATAGCCCTTGGAGATTGACTTCAGCCGGTCATAGAAATCAAACACGACCTCATTGAGCGGCAGATCATAAACCGCCATCGCGCGCTTGCCGACATAAGACAGATCAACCTGCAAGCCGCGGCGCTCCTGACAGAGCTTCAGCACAGAACCGAGATATTCATCCGGCGTCATGATAGTTGCGCGGATCCATGGTTCGGCAATTTCTTCGATCTTCACAACGTCAGGCATATCGGCTGGATTATGCAGCTCGATCTCTTCGCCATTCGTCATCATGATTTTGTAAACAACGCTCGGTGCAGTCGCGATCAGATCAAGATTGAACTCGCGATGCAGGCGCTCCTGAATGATCTCAAGATGCAAGAGCCCCAAGAAGCCGCAGCGGAAACCAAAGCCAAGCGCGGCTGATGTTTCCATCTCATAAGAGAAGCTCGCATCATTGAGACGCAGCTTGCCCATGGCCGAGCGCAGATCTTCAAAGTCTGCCGCATCAACCGGGAAGAGACCGCAAAACACAACAGGCTGTGCCGGTTTGAAGCCGGGCAATGCATCTGTGCAGCCTCGCTTTTCGTCGGTGATTGTGTCACCTACGCGCGTATCAGCGACTTGCTTGATCTGCGCGGTGATGAAACCGACTTCGCCGGGACCAAGCTGCGCAACATCCTGCATCTTGGGGCGGAACACGCCGATCTTTTCGATCTCATAATGCGCATCCGTGCCCATCATCTTGATGCGCTGACCCTTCTTCATCGTGCCATCAATCACGCGCACGATGACGACGACGCCGAGATAGGCATCATAATAGCTATCAACCAGCATCGCTTTCAGCGGCCCAGTCTCGTCACCCTTGGGCGGGGGCAAACGCTTGACGATGGCTTCGAGCACAAGATCAATGCCGATGCCGGTCTTGGCCGAAATCGGCACAGCATCTGACGCATCAAGGCCGATCACATCTTCAATCTGCTCTTTGATGCGATCAGGTTCAGCCGCGGGCAGATCAATCTTGTTGAGCACGGGCACAATCTCATGCCCCGCATCGAGCGCCTGATACACATTGGCGAGCGTCTGCGCTTCCACCCCTTGTGATGCATCGACCACCAGCAGCGAACCTTCACAGGCCGCGAGCGAGCGCGAGACTTCGTAAGCGAAGTCCACATGGCCGGGCGTGTCCATCAGATTCAGGATGTAAGTCTTGCCATCCTGCGCCTTATATTCGAGGCGCACCGTCTGGGCCTTGATGGTGATGCCGCGCTCACGCTCCAGGTCCATGGTGTCCAGGT
>CAZLBA010000063.1:0-16376 GCA_964557555.1 uncultured Beijerinckia sp. | reverse complement strand
CCTGCTCCACCATGTCGCGCGCAGCGACGGTGCCCGTCTGCTGGATGAGCCGGTCGGCCAAGGTGGACTTCCCGTGGTCGATATGGGCCACGATGGAGAAGTTGCGGATATTGTCGATCGAATGCGTCGTCATAGGTGGCAGATAGCACCCTCCCGACAGCCTGCAAAGGACGAAAGCGCTTCTGCCTTGCCCGGCGTGGCGCCCCCATGATCTTATGCGATCAAAAGTCAGAGCGGCGGTCTTGAGGGAGTGCCGCCGACAGGGAGGGTACCGTGGCTTTTGCCGATATATTTCAGATGAATGGCCGGGTGGCTGTGGTCACCGGGGCGGGCAATGGGCTTGGCCGTGCCTTCGCCCGCGGCCTTGCCGATTTCGGCGCGGATGTCATCTGCGCGGATCGCGATCTGGCAGGTGCTGAGGAGACCATGCGCCTCATCCGGCAGGGCGGAGGCTTAGCCGAAGTCCTCTATTGCGATGTATCCGAGGTTCAATCGGTTGAGGGGCTGTTTGCCGAGGTGGAGCGGCTGAAGGGCCGGGTTGATGTGCTGATCAACAATGCCGGAATTTCAACAGGGCCGCGTCGCCTGCATGAATTGCCGGTGGAGGATTGGGACCGGCTGATGGCCGTTAACCTGCGCGGCGTCTTCTTATGCACCCGTGCTGCCGTGCTCATGATGCTGAAGCAGCAGTCAGGCTCCATCATCAATATCTCTTCCATCGCCGGGCTGGGCGGTTTTTATCCGGGGCTTTCTCGGCTCTGCGTCAATTACTCGGCCTCGAAAGCCGGCGTCATCGGCCTCACGAAACAGGCGGCAATGGACTATGCGCGCGATGGCATTCGCATCAACGCCATTGCGCCGGGCTGGCATGGTGGCACCAATCTCGGCAATGCCCGGCGCGCGGCCATGACGCCGGAGCAAACGCGGGCCATGGAAGAGGCAGTGAATAGCCGTATCCCGATGGGGCGGCGAGGCAAGCCGGATGATCTTGTTGGCCTCGTAGTCTATCTCGCCAGCGATGCCAGCTCCTATGTCACCGGTCAGGTCATCGCCCATGACGGGGGCTGGAGTGCTGATTAGGGGCTCGCGCAGAAATTCATTTTGGCCTATGGCACGGACCGTGCTTTAACTAAGAAACTTAGCAATCGAGTGGGAGCCAACGTGTCGAGCCAATTGACCTTCACCTGCCACAGTGCCGCTGGCAGCCAGACCCTGTCTGTTGACCTGAAAGCACTTGTCATTGCCGGCTGGACCGGCCGCGACCGCGCCGCTGTCGAAAAGCACATCAAGGAGCTTGAAGAGCTTGGTGTGAAGCGCCCCGCGACAACGCCGATCTATTATCGCTGCGCCGCAAGCCTCGTGACGACGGCCAGCGCCATTGAGGTGCCCGGTAATGAGTCGAGCGGGGAAGTTGAATTCATGCTGCTGCAATGGGGCGGCAAGTTGTGGGTTGGTCTTGGCTCCGACCATACTGATCGTCAGGTTGAGACCTATAACATCACTGTCTCGAAGCAGATGTGCGCCAAGCCCGTCGCCAAGGATCTCTGGCTCTTTGATGATGTGAAGGATCATTGGGATGAGCTGAAGCTGCGCTCATCTATTGAAGAAAAGGGCAGCACCGTTGCCTATCAGGAAGGCAGCGTGACTGCGATGATTGATCCGCGCGAGTTGATCTCGATCTATACCAATGGCGGCGCACTTGCTGATGGTACGATGATGTTCTGCGGTACGCTCGCAGCCAAGGGCGGCATTCGCACAGCGCCGCGCTTCTCTTATGAGTTGGAAGACCCGAAACTCGGTCGCAAGATCGCCCATTCCTACACCATCACCACCTTGCCGGTGGTGGGCTGATCAGGGCAGGTGAAATGATATGAGCGAAGATCGTCGCGTTCTAATTTCCGGTGGCGGACCGGTTGGCCTATTCTGCGCATTGCTTCTGGGGCGGGCAGGTGTGCCGGTTCGGTTGTTTGATGTGAATCCCGGTCTGCAAGAAGATCCGCGCGCTGCAACAACACATCCCGCAACGCTCGAAGTCATGGGTGCTGCAGGCCTTGCTGAAGAGATGGAACGTGTGGGCCTCGTCGCCCCCATCTTCCAGTTCTGGGATCGTCCCGCGCAGCGTCTTGTCGCGCAATTCGACAACTCGCTTTTGAAGGACGACACGAAATATCCTTATGTCGTGCAATGCGAGCAGTTCAAAACCTCAAAGATCATTCTCGATCGTATTCAGGCTGAACTCTCCAATGTCGAAATCTTCTTCAACGCTTCGGTGACCGGCTTCACGCAGGATGCCAATGGCGTTGATGTCGATGTGACGATTGACGGCAAGTCGCAGCGTCATCGCGGTGGCTGGTTGATTGGGGCTGACGGTGGTCGCAGCACAGTGCGCAAGGCTGCGGAGATTCCTTTTGAAGGTTTCACCTGGGCCGAACGATTCCTTGTCCTTACCACACCCTTCGATTTCGAAGCAGGGCGTGGCTATTGCTATCGCTCTTACTTCGCGGACCCTGAAGAATGGTGCAATTGCTTCAAGGTCTCGGCCAGTGGGCCGCCTGGCCTGTGGCGTACGGTGTTCCCGACGGACAATGAGGCGTCAGAAGAATCTTTGATGAATGACGAGGCCGTGCAGGCGCGTCTGCAAAAATTCTTCCCCGCTTCCAAGCCCTATGATGTCGTGCATCGCAATCTCTATGTCACGCATCAGCGTGTCGCGAGCACCTTCCGCAAGGGCCGCGTTTTGCTGGCGGGCGATTCCGCGCATGTCAATAATTCGATTGGCGGCATGGGGCTGAATGGCGGCTTGCAGGACGCGGATAATCTGGCGCGCAAGCTCGCAGAAGTTGTGATGAATGCTGCACCCGATTCCCTGCTCGATCTTTATTCCTTGCAGCGTCGTACCGTCTGCGTGGAATTCGTGCAGGAGCAATCCATCGCCAACAAGAAGCGGCTTGAAGCTCGTGAACCCGAAGTGCGCAAGAAAAATCTCGACGAGCTGACCCGCATTTCGGAAGATCCTGCCAAGGCCCGTGACTTCATGTTGCGCGCTGGCATGATCACCATGCAGCGCCGTGCAGCTTCCATCACACTTGATCAGGCTTGAGAAGACGGAGAGGACCATGCCAGTCAACAAGGCACATGATGAATTTTACACGCTCGATCTGACGACGGGTTGGGAAGTGCCGGCGGGTTATCCGTCGGGCATTCAGCAAAAGATCATCTCCGGTGGTCTTGACGAGACGAATAAGCGCGGTTCGCGCACGCGCTTGCTGCGCTTTGACCCCGGCGTCTATACGACGAAGCCTTTCGTCCATGATTATTGGGAAGAGGTCTTCCTTGTGCAGGGCGATCTGACGGTCGGTAACGATGAAAATGGCAAGGGAGGTGAAGCCTTCCCGCCCTTCACCTATGCCTGCCGTCCGCCGGGCGCTTATCATGGCCCCTTCCGCTCGGACAAAGGCTGCATCCTGCTTGAGATGCATTACTACGATCCGGTCTGATTGAAGAAAAGCGGCGCTTCGCCTTGATGTGGGGCGCCGCATTGCAGGATGCATGGGGAGCACTTCGTGATGCAATTCGGCATCTTTGACCATCTCGACAATGAGTCGAAGCCGTTTCATCAATATTACGAAGAGCGGTTGAAGCTGATTGAGCTTTACGACCAGCTTGGTTTCCACTCCTATCATCTGGCTGAACATCACGCGACATCGCTCGGCATGGCGCCGTCGCCCAATGTGTTTTTGTCGGCCATCGCCCAGCGTACCAAGCAGCTGCGTTTTGGTCCCATGGTCTATGCGCTGCCGCTCTATCATCCTCTACGTCTGGCGGAAGAAATCGCCATGATTGATCAGATGAGTGATGGCCGCCTTGATATTGGCTTTGGGCGCGGTTCATCACCCGTGGAAATTGCTTATTTCGGCGTCGATCCGCAGCAGACAGAAACCATCTTCCAGCGCAATCAGCCGCGCATTCTCGATGCGCTCGAAACCGGTGTCATGCGTTTTGAGGAGCAGGAGGATCCCTATCGTGAGGTGATCCTGAAAGTGCTGCCAAGGCAAAAGCCCTATCCGCGTGTGTGGTATGGCGTGCATACGGTTGAGAGCGCGCATCGTGCGGCAAAGCGCGGCTGGCAGACGATCAATCTTGATCTCGCGGAAGAAGCGCGTGAATGCAACATCGCTTTCCGTCAGGTGTGGAAAGAGGTGCATGGCAAGGCACCCCTGCCTCTGATGGGCCTTGGCCGATTCATCTTTGTTGCAGAGACGGATGAGAAGGCGCTTGAGATTGCGCGGCGCGGTTACCCCGCATGGCATCGCGGCTTCACCCATTTGTTCCGCATTCTGGGGCGTATGCAGCGCCATCCACGGCCGGACAATTGGGATGAGCTTGCGCGTCAGGGCAAGGGCATTTGTGGCAGCCCCGCGACCGTGGCAGCGCAATTGCGCGAACAGCTGACCATGGCCCAATGTAATTATTGCGTGGGGCAGTTTGCATTCGGCGATTTTACGTTCGACGAGATGAAAACCTCGATTTCACTTTTTGCTAGCGAAGTCATGCCGCAGCTGCGCAAGCTTGATGTGCTGGCGCAGGCTGCGTGAGTCTAGTTCAAGCTAGAGGTTCTTGGCCCAAGAGGGAATGCGAGCGGGCTTGCCTGATGATGATACAGGCGCCAAAGATCGCCTGTCTTGCGAAACAGGTTTGTGGCTATGAGCCCTGCTTCGCCCACGCGCTCAGTACAAATCACACGCGCAAATGAATCGATGAGCGTAATCTCGACATCTTCCGCGATGACAGGATCCTGCATCGGATTTGACATGATGCGACGATAAGATTCCAGCACCTGTTCGCGTCCCGTGACAGCGGGCCAGCCAGGATGAATCACGCTGACATCACCCTCGTCCCACAAACGACCCATCAATGCATCGTCACCTGTGCGAAAGGCTTTGTAATAGGCATCGTTCGCAGCATGAACGAGTTTGCTATCGCTCATTGTCATCATCCAGTCCGCAACAATTCATTATGGCTCAGATAAGGCTGCAACGCGGTCTTGTGCAGAGGGTGTCACGATCTTTTTGAGTCATTTGTTCAGTTGCCGCCACTGTGTCGGTGCAGTCACAGCGAGTTTAAGTTGTGTAACACCTCTTGTGCCTTTGCTTGAAACGCGCGACCTTATCTGTGGGCTGGGGTTTGAGGAGTTGTAGATGATGAAAACCCTGACCCTGTCAGCAGCTGCGCTTGCGCTTACGGCTGTTGCTGCTTCCGCAGCAGATCTTCCTCGCCGTGGGCCTGCAGTGGCTCCTGCACCTGTGGTTCCTGTCGTCACGCCGATCTTCACATGGACCGGCTTCTATGTCGGTCTGAACGCTGGCGCCGCCTGGGGTGGCAGCGACAACTGCCCTTCAATGTACCAGTACAATCCTGCAACCGGCGCTGTCGGCGCTGTTGTCACAACTTATACGCCGGGCTGCAGCAATTCCAATGATGCAGCTTTCACTGGTGGTGTGCAGGCAGGCTTCAACTGGCAGGCTGGTTCTTTCGTCTTCGGTATTGAAGGCGATGTGAACTATCTCGGTGATCTCGGCGGCAATGGCTATGCCAACTACGCCTACACCTTCAACAATGCCACGACCTATTACACCTGGACTGGCAACGACAATAACGGCAACTTGCTGGGCAGCTTGCGCGCCCGTGCCGGTATCGCCTTTGATCGTGCGCTTCTCTACGTCACCGGTGGTATGGCATTCCGCAACGGCAATCATGATCAGGCCATCTATGCTGCGGCAGCTCCGGGTGGCGTTGCAGCAGCAACCTATCTCGGCAATAGCAGCGCAGACAATGTTGGCTGGGCGCTTGGTGCTGGTCTCGAATGGGCGCTGACCAATAACATGTCATTCAAGGTCGAATATCTGCATTCGAACTTCGGTGGCGAAAATCATCTGCTTACGACGCCGACCAACACCTATAATACGGTTGCTTTCTTCGGTGACCGTAATGACACGGTGGATGTCGTTCGTGCGGGCATCAACTGGCGCTTCGGCGGCCCTGCGGCTTCCGCACCTGTTCTGGCTCGCTACTGAGCTTCACAGACGTCTAGTGAATCGCCGCCCATCGGGCGGCGATTTTTTATTCTGCAGCGGATTTCTGCGGTTGTGCCGCGGCTCCATTCAGGACAGCGCGTAACTCCTGCGCAGCTGGTGAACCATGCGGGCGCGCATGGCGAGACGTCTCAAGCCGTTGGGCAGCTTCTGCGGCAGCAATGATCATGGTGACGAGCTCACGCGCTTCCATCAGGTCGAGCAGGCAATGCATATCACCATAGCTCAGCGAGATTGTCTCTGCGCCGGGCTCCAACCCTACACGCACACCATTGGTTGTCACCACATGGGGCATTTGCCCTTCGCCAGCACGTTCGCCCACGATGAAAAGCTGCGCCAACGCAGCCACGACCTTGGGCTCAAGTCCCAATTGCGCGAGATGGGTAATTTCGGAAGATGACATCAGTTTCGCTCCTTTGACGCGGATGGCCGCAGTCAGAGGGGGCGAAAGGGAAATGCCAAGGCGAAAGCAAGGAATTTTGGTGTCAGCGTCAGCCTGGGCTTATTCGCTGTCGCCTTCATCCTTGCCTTTGCGTGGACGGCGAAGCTTCGGCACATCGGTGTGGGAGCGGCGCAGATCGCTCATGATTTCGTCGATCTCCTTCTGCACCGTGGACTTCACATTATCGACGGCAACAACATTGCCAGCTTCACGAGCGGGCGTTGTTGGGGAGGAGTTGCCCTTGAGATCGACGATGGTTTGCTGCAACTGCGCGCGATCGCGGCGGGCAACTTCCAGCGCACCTTCGACGAAGCTGCGCTCGATCTGCTCCTTGCTGAGCGCTTCGGTGAGCTGATTGACGCGGGCCTGAAGCGTATTGTAGCGCTGCTCGGCTTCCTTTTCGAAGCGATACATCGACTTTTGCAGGCTTTCGATACGCGCCGCGGCCTGCTTGTTCAGCTCTTCCGCGTTTTGCAGCTTGGAGAAGAGCGACGCATTCTTTTCGATCAGCGAATTGACGCTCTTTTCTGCATCTTCCGCGCGACGGGTGAGACGCGAGATGTCTTCATTCGCCTCATTGAGCTTGCCGCCGACAGCTTCCAGCTCACGAATGCGGGCGAGGGAGGTCAGTTGCTCTTCTGACAGACGGCGAATTTCCTCGCGGCTTTGGGCGAGCAACTGATCGGAGACGCGAATGCGCGAGCCCAGAGCCTCAATCTTGATCTCATAGGAGGTGCGCATCTGCTCGGCGCGGGCCTCAGCCCCGGCAACGGCGCTGCGCAGGTTCTCGTTCTCGGCCATGACATTGGCCTGATCCGTCTCCACCATGCGCAGACGCGAACGCGCCTTGTCAGCCGCCGCAGAGGCCTCAAGAATTTGTTTCTTGAGGGAAGTCGTCTGGACAGTGAGATCTTCCACCGAGCGGGCGAGCTGGATGGCTTCGTCCGACTTCTGCGCCAGCCGGTCATTCAGGCTGCGGCGCTCGTCCTGCAGCTCCCCGATGACGCGCTCAGAATCGCGCGTCTTCTCGCTCAGTCGCGCCACATCCTCTGACAGGGACTGGGTCTCGTTTTTCAGATTCTCAATCTCGAATTCGCGCGAGCGAAGATGCGCGGTTTTTTCACCCAGCTGATCGCGGGTGATGCGGAACTGCTCTTCGAGAATCGAATAATTTTGCGCGCCCGCCAGATTGTCGGTGAGCAAACGCTCATTTTCCTGCTGAACATCGTCGAACTTGGTGACGAGAGCCTGAATCTCAAGCGCCTGCTGATCAGAAAACTGCTTTTGCTGCTCGAAATTCGCCTTCAGCTCTTCCAGTTGCCCGGCCGTGCTATGCAGCTCCTGCACAACTTTCTGAAAATCCTCGAAGACCGATGCCAGCTCATTGGTCAGCGGCTGAATGACCTGCGTGAGGCTGATCACATGTTCGCAGCGATTGCGCAGTGCTTCATTTTTGCTGCCGAGAACGCGAATGAAGGACGCAGCACTGCGCTCGATTTCGGTCAGCGTTTCCTGCTCGGCGGCAAAATTGGGCTGCTGCGTGGAGGCAGGATTGCGCGCGAGCAGCGTGGACAGGCTCAGAGGCATCCGCATGGCAATATCCCTCGAAAAAGGGGCAAAGATCGTGCTTTTTTGGTACACCCCAGCCTGTAACGGAGCAAGCGAAGAGGAAATAAAGCGCGTGGTTTTGGACCGATTGCACCGATAAGTGGCAAGGAGTCCTCGCTTTGCGTGCAACTGTTACATTGGCTGAGAAGAAAGCCGTTCAAGCCTGTGCAAAACTCGGCGTCGCCCGCCTCTCTGATTCGCTGGGCAATACCGGTTGACCGCGAACATCCCCACCGACATCATCTCGCATATCGCCGCTCAAGCGGCCTATCCAACGGGGGGATTATGACACTGTCGATTCGCCGCGTCGTCACCGATCATGACGCGCAGGGCCATTCCATCGTGAAATTTGACGAGATCACGACCAATATTGTTTCACGCCGTCCCGGTCATGCGAGCACGGTCATCTGGTCCCATGCACAAACGCCAGCTGACAATCAGGAGGCTGGCGATGCTGGGCTGCGCAATGTGGCTGATTGCGCCGAAGATGGCGCAATTTTTCGTGTCGTTGAATATGCACCGGGTGTTGCGCCTCGTATGCATCGCACCCAGACCGTTGATTACGCCGTCGTGATGTCTGGCGAGATTGATATGGTTCTCGATCATGGCAAGGAAGTGCATCTCAAACAGGGGGATGTGATCGTGCAGCGCGGTACTGTGCATGACTGGATCAATCGCGGCACAGTTCCTTGCGTCATCGCTTTCGTGCTTATTGCAGCCAAACAGCCGAAAATCGGCGATCAACTTCTGGTACCGATCGGATGAAGCGCTTCTTTCTCTCCTCACTTCTCGCAGTGGCTCTTGCCCTGCCTGCTGCCGCGCAATCGGACTATCCCAATCGCGTGGTGAAAATTGTTGTCGCGTCTGCGCCCGGTGGCGGCACGGATACGGTGGCGCGTGTGCTGGCCAATGAGTTGTCCAAAACCATGGGCCAGCAATTCATCGTCGAAAATCGCCCCGGTGCGGGCAATGTGCGCGGCAGCGATGTTGTGGCGAAGTCGCCCAATGATGGTTACACGCTGCTCATGTCGGCAAGCACGCTGGCCATCAATCATGTGATGCACAAGCAACTGCCTTATGACGTGGCGCGCGACTTTGCACCCATCACCCAGATGGTCGTGATGCCAAATGTGCTGGTCGTGGGGGCCAAAGAGTCTTTCAAGACCTTCCCCGAATTTCTCGCAGCCGCGAAAGCCAAACCCGGTGCGCTGACCTATGGGTCTGCAGGTCCGGGAACGGCACCGCATATGGCTATGGAGCTTCTTCGTCTGCAGGCCGGCATTGACTTGCTGCATGTGCCCTATACGGGCGTTGCACCGGCCATCAATGATGTGATGGGCGGGCGCGTCACCAGCATGTTGCTGAACTTCCTGTCTGCAAAGCCGCAGATTGATGGTGGCACCTTACGTGCGCTGGCGATGTCGAGCGCCAAGCGTTCGCCTTTCATGCCGGATCTGCCAACCGTGTCAGAATCAGGTGTGCCGGGCTTTGAAGCGATCCAATGGTTTGGACTGCTTGCTCCGGCAGGCACGCCCAAGGCCATTGTGGATCGCCTGCAAGCCGAAACGGCACGTATCCTTGAAACGCCAGTGATGAAAGAGCGGCTTGCGGTTGAAGGCGCCGAACCCGTCGGCAATAAGCCGGAAGAATTCGCCGCCGTCATCAAGGCTGAAATGGCCAAGTGGAGTGAGGTGGCCAAAGCAGCAGGCATTAAGCCTGAATGATCAGGCTTCGAGCCAGATCGCTTTTTCGAGCGGCAGGGTGAGGCCAACCCTCTCTCCGGCCGCATAGACCCGCTGGCCCGGCTCAAAGGGCGCATCAACGCTGATGATCCTGTCGCTCACCCTCACCCCATAGCGCAGGCTCGCGCCCAAAAATTCCATGTGCTCAATCTGGCCTTGTAATCCGGCATCTTGTGCAGGGTTCAGGGTAATGAATTGCGGGCGCATCACGAGATGCTGTTGCGCTGCTGCAAGATGCTCGCGCAATGGCAGGCGACCGCCAGCTTCCAGCACGAAATCGCCGCCCTCGACACGCCCCTTCAGCACATTGGCGCTCCCCAGGAAGGTTGCCACGAAAAGGTTGCAGGGCTTTTCGTAAAGCTCCATCGGCGTGCCCACCTGCTGGATCATGCCATCATTCATGATGGCAATGCGGTCACAAATGGCATTTGCCTCTTCCTGATCATGCGTCACAAATACAGTGGTGAGATTGAGACGTTGCTGCAGATCTCGCAGCTCATGTCGCACCTGAACGCGCATCTTGGCGTCGAGATTGGAGAGCGGTTCATCGAGCAGCAGGACCTTGGGTTCAATGACGATGGTGCGTGCAACGGCGACGCGCTGTTGCTGTCCACCTGAGAGCTGCGATGGCTTGCGATCGGCCAGATGCGTGAGGCCGACAAGATCCAGTGCCGCCATCACGCGCTTGGTGATTTCCTGCCGCGGGATCTTCCGTTCTTCGAGGCCGAAGGCGACATTCTGTGCCACATTCATGTGGGGCCACAGCGCATAGGACTGAAACACCATGCCGACATCGCGCTGCCATGGCGCAAGACGAGACACATCCTGCGCGCCAATCAGGACTTCTCCGCGGTCAGCGACATTGAAGCCCGCGATCAGGCGCAGCAATGTCGTCTTGCCGCAGCCCGAAGGTCCCAGAAAGGCAAAGAACTCACCCGGCTTGATGTGAAGATTGACGTCTTTCAGTACATGGTTGGAGCCATAGGAGAGATCGACATGGCGAATATCCACATCAACGGCGCGACGTTGAGTTGAGGTCTCAATCAATGGATCGCTCCCTTTGCGCTCTGGCTCTTTTCGATGACGAGATGCGAGAGATATGTGCACAGCGCTACGAGCAACACGGCAATGACGCCTAGCGCGGCGCCAGCACCGCGCCCTGCAGCTGATTGCATGAAGACGTACAGCCCATAAGCCAGCGGCGCATCATCGCTGGACTGTACAAGCATCAGCGTGGCTGACAGTTCGACGGCAGCGGTGGAGAAGCTGGTGACGAAACCCGCGACAATGCCGCCCGCCATCAAGGGCAGGAGAATGCGTCGCGCGGTGCGCGATTTTGTACCACCAAGATTCTCTGCGGCTTCTTCCAGCGAGATCGAGATCTGTTGCAAGGCAGCATAGCAAGCGCGCAACGCATAAGCGAGGCGTCGAATGGCAAGCGCAAGAACAATCATGATCCACATGGTCGCCAGCGGTCGTCCATCTGGCAGCTGCACATCGTAAAAGGCCCGCAAGAAGCCGATGCCAATGACGACGCCGGGGATGGCTAGTGCCGCACTGGCCGCCCAGTCGAGCCAGTGGCGACCGATGAGCTTTGTACGCAGCACGAGATAGGCAATGGTTCCACCGATGACGACATCAATGAAAGCCGCCAGAGAGGCGTAAAGCAGCGTATTTTTTATATAGACGAAGCTCTCTCCAAAAACGCGAATGTAATGCGCACTCGTATAGCCATCCGGCAAGGGGCTGAAGGACCAGACGGTTGCGAAGGAAAGAAGGATCAGGCTGAAATGCGGTGCGAGTACCAGCAGCAGAATGAAGAGCACGGTTCCATAGGCCACCCATTTTTCAACCGGCTTCATATTGCGCTTGGCGAGCCCTCCACCACCGCGCTGCTCCGTATTGTAATCCGTCCCTGACATGGCCCTTGCTGATAGCCACATACAGGCAATCGACATCACCACCAGCACAACCGAAATCACATAGCCCATCGGGTCTGTGATGCCGATGGAAGTCACTCGCAGATAGGCCTGTGGTGCGAGCATGTCTTTCACGCTCAACAACAGGGGCGTTGCGAGATCATCGAGGACTTTCACAAAGACAAGTGAAGCGCCTGCAACATAGCCAGGCATCGCAAGCGGAAGCACGATGCGGCGAAACAGGCGAAAACCGGAGCTACCGAGATTTTGCGCGGCTTCTTCCATGCTGCGGTCGATATTGCGCATCGAGGTCGAGAGATTGACGAGAATGAAGGGGAAATAATGAATGGCCTGCACAAAGATGACGCCATTCAGCCCTTCCATGAAGGGAATTTTGAAATCAAACCATTCATCCAGCAACAGATTGATCGAGCCATTGCGCCCAAACAGGAGCAGCATGGCCACAGCACCCACGAAGGGCGGCATGATGAGCGGGAGGAAAGCGAGGGTTTGAATGAGGACCGAGCCACGAAAATCAAAGCGCGTGGTGATATAGGCCAGCGGCAGGGCAAAGATCGACGCAATAACGACAGTCATCCCCGCCACATAGATCGAGTTCCAGAAGGAACGGATAAACAGATCCGTGCGCGCGAAGTCGATGAAATTGACGAGCGTGAAGGCGCCGGTACCCTTTTCGGTGAAAGCGACATAAATCACGCTTGCCACGGGCAGCAGCAAGAAGACAGCGAGAAAGGCTGCGATGGCAAGAGCAAGAGCAATCTGCCCCGGCGTAGCCGATAGCTTACGCCGGGGCAGGCTTGATGTGGAAAGCGACAGATCAGCCATATCTTAGCGGGCGAGCTTCAGGGCTTGTTCAGCTTTTGCGCGAGCCTGGGCATATTGCTGCTTGGCAAAGGCGGCCCATTGCTGTTCCAGCTCCGCCTGTCTTGCGCCTTTCTCCTTGCCGCCTGTGAAGGCGCTAGTGATTTCAGGTGAGGAGGCCTGTGCCTCATTCACGGGCATGGCGGCGATGAGGTCGCGCGCTTCTTTCACAAGTGCGCGGGCCTGCGCATTGTCCTTCTTCGCAAGGGCTGCTTCAGCCTCATGCAGCGCCTTGGTGGCCGCCTTCAGCGCATCCAGCTGAAAGGTGACGAGCTGGTCATAAAGCGAGTCAACGACATTGGTACGCTTCTCAGACACATCCACATTGAACTTCACACGCGAGCCAAGCGATGGATCCTTGAAGGGATTTGGATAGTCAGCTGGCGCCTTGGCATAGGTCGCAGGGTTGACAGGCAAGCGGCGAATGCTGGGTTCCAGCAAGACTTCCTGACCTGCACTTGACAACAGATATTCCACGAAAGCTTCCGCGCCCGCGCGGTTTGGCGCGTTATTGATGATGGCCACATTGGCCGGCACGATCGTCGTCACGCTGGGATAGACGAATTTGATCGGAAAGCCGGACGCCTGTGCAGAGAAGGCAAAGAAGTCGATGACGATGCCGACGCCGACCTGACCTGAATTCACCGCCTCAGGCACGCCGAAGGACCGTTCCGTCACCTGACGGAAATTGCCTGAAATTTCTTTCAGGCTGCGCCAGCCTTTGTCCCAGCCCTCACCCTGCAGGATGGTTTCGATGGTGAGGTGGGTTGTGCCAGAGCGGGAGGGCGCTGCCATCAGCGTATGGTCATAAAAGACAGCTGAGGCCAGATCGCTCCACTCTTTCGGGGCCGGCAATTTATTGGCGCGCGCATAGCGATCATTCCACATGATGCCATAGCCGGAGGCGGCGAAACCGAAATAGAAGCCCTGTGGGTCATTGATCGGATAGGAGCCGATCTTTTCCGGGATGCCGGTTGCCTTGAGCTGATACTTCTGGAGCAGCCCCTTTGATTTCAGGACTTCGAATGCATCAGGGGCAGAGGCCCAGAAGATATCGACCTGATTATTGGAGCGCGTCTCCTCGACATATTTCACGCCCGCATTGGTGTTGCGGTTTTGCACATCAAGCGTCACGCCGGGATGGGCTTGCTCGAAGGCTTTCTTGAAGGGGTCGGTCACATCCTTCGAATAGGAGGTCACAATGGTGACCTTGCCGCTTTGCGCAAAAGCGCCCGCACCAAAGAGGCTCGCCGCTGCAATGACGGCGACAAAAGAAAGCCGGGACATGAACCATCCTCCTGAGACGATCATCGGCCTTGGGCCGACGGGTGAGAAGCTACTCGCTTAGGAGCTTTGGTTCAAACCATGCAAATGACAGGGATGTGACCACCCCCTGTCAGGCGGCAGGCTCCTGCCGACGATAGGTGATTTGCGAGCCGTCGCGGCCCTTGAAGCGCAGGCCCGCCCAAGTCGCACCCTCGTCATACCAGGTTTCAAGCAGGATCGGGCCGCGGATCTCAAAACGACGGACGGGGATGCGCATTCCACTGGCTGTTTCCACCTGTCCCGTGCCCAAAGGGCTGACCGCGGAGCGCAGAAGCTCGCCCGTCTGTGTGTTGATAAAGGGCACATCGAGCATCCGGCGGTTCCAGTGCGTAGAGGGCAAGGCCATTGAGGGCGCCGCATAATCCCCGCTCTGGGTGGAGCTGACCATAACCGCCGTGCCACTGCGCTCGGCACGCACACGCAAGGTGGTGCCATTGTCATTCGTGTCAGCCTCCACCGAGGCGAACTGGCCGGACGCCCAGACCTCGCGCGCGCGGTGGCGGTAGCGGTAGAGAGGCACCGGACCAAATGACACGGCAAGGTCGATCGCGATTTCGACGGTCCAGGAGTCACCTTGACGCGAAAAGCTCACCTCATGTGTGCCGATGTCCTTCTCTTCCCGGAACACGCGGAAAGCAAGCTTGCGGCCCTGAGGCGCGGGAATGGAGGCGAGCGCCGACCCCGCAACCAGAGTGCTGGCAGCAACAAGCAGAGAACGGCGCGATGTCATGCGGGGCAGAGTGATCATAGCTGCATGTTACGCTAACTGACGGTCTCGGATCATCTCACGTCTGCGCGCGCTGTGATTGTATTTGCAGGGCGGATCAGCGAAGCTAGAGGTTGGGGGTCGCCATGCGCTTTTTTCTGCTACCAATCCTGCTCCTTGCCGTTGCTGCCTGCACGGGCCTGCCGCAAGGCGTGTCGCCCGTGCGCTTCGAACCCGCCCGCTATATGGGTGACTGGTATTCCATCGCACGTCTCGACCATTCTTTTGAGCGCGGCTTGACGAATGTCAGGGCAACCTATGCGCTCAAGGCGGATGGTACGGTCAGCGTCCACAATCGCGGCTTTGATCCGAAGCGATGCAGCTGGAAGGAAATTGAGGGGACGGCAAGACTGCAGGGACCAGACGATGTTGCAAGCCTTTCGGTCTCCTTCTTCCCCCTCCTGTCAGGCGGCTATCATGTGATTGCGCTTGATACGAATTATCAATGGGCCATGGTGTCTGGACCCACACGCGGCTATCTGTGGATTTTGTCACGCCGCCCCACGCTTGATCCCAAAGTGACGGCGCGCCTCATCGACAAGGCGACCCAACTGGGTTTTGCGACGCAAGAGCTTGTAAGGGTGGATCAGAACAAACAGACCTGCTGACGAAAAGGCCCGCTTTCGCGGGCCTCTCCATCTCACTCTTTGAAGCCATAAGCAGGAATACCCTGCTCATTCTCATAATATTTATAAGGCAGGAATTTGCCGCTCATGATGAATTTCACGCGGTCGCCCTTCTCATTGGGCAGGCGCTCCATCACCATGTCAAAGTCAATGGCAGACATGATGCCATCGCCAAATTCCTCTTCGATCAGCGCCTTCCAGGCCGGACCATTCACCATCACCATTTCGAAGAAACGATAGATCAGGGGATCGGTCGGGGGCATCTGCGTGCCGCGATAGGGCACTTCATTGAGCATCCGCTTCTCGACTTCGCTGAGGCCAAAAAGTTTGGCTGCTTTCTCCGCCAGTGGCTTTACGAGCTTCATCTGGCCGAGCAAGGCACCCACGATCAGCACGGGCGAGATGCCGCCAATTTCGTCGCAGATATATTTCCACGTCCAGCCCTTCTCGCGCTTGATGTCGAGAATCTTTTCAGTCAGGTCGGCTCTTTTCATGGTCTTGTCCTTTTCTTCTGGATGGAAGGCGTTCACGCGAGGGCGGGTTGCTTCGCGCCTGGCCTGACCACGGGCGGTTTCTTGCGGTCATAACCGGCGGGAATTTCATGTTTGAAAGTGACGCTGCGGGTCACGAGAAAGTCGATCAGGTGATTGCGGAGCGGGTAATAGTCGGGGTTGCGATGGATCTCGTCCCGCTTGCGGTCCTGCGGCAAGGGATTTTCGACGATTTCAGCGATCATGGCGCCGGGGCCATTGGTCATCAGCACGATCTTGTCGGCGAGATACATGGCTTCGTCCACATCATGGGTGATCATGAACAGGGTCTGGCCGGTGTCACGGCAGATGCGGCGCACCTCGTCCTGCAGAGCGCCACGCGTGAGGGCGTCAAGCGCCGAGAAGGGCTCATCCATGAGCAGGATCTTGGGCTCAATGGAGAGCGCGCGCGCGATGCCCACGCGCTGGCGCATGCCGCCGGA
>CAZLBA010000062.1:0-18056 GCA_964557555.1 uncultured Beijerinckia sp. | reverse complement strand
CTTCTGGAGCTTGCCCCTTGTCCAATCCCTTCTTTGAAAGCTGGACCACGCCTTTCGGCCTGCCGCCCTTTGACCAAATCCGTACCGAGCATTTCCGCGCGGCCTATGACGCAGCCTTGCAAGCTCACGAAACGGAAATCGACGCCATTCGCTTCAATCCGGCTGCGCCAGACTTTGCCAATGTGATCGAAGCCATGGAAAAGGCCGGGCGCGACTTGATCCGTGTTGGTGGCGTCTTCTGGAATCTCGCAGGCACCATGTCTGATGATGCATTGCGTGAAGTCGAGCGTGAGCTGTCTCCACGGCTTGCGCGCCATCGGGCCAAGATCTTTCTCGATCCTGTTTTGTTTGGACGGGTCGAGGCGGTTTACAATGCAAGCGAGACAAGCGGATTAAATGATGAACAGCGCCGTCTCGTCGAGCGCATCTATAAAGGCTTCGTGCGTGCAGGTGCAAAACTGCAGGAAGATCAGCGCAAGCGGCTTGCGGCCATCACGGAAGAACTGGCGACACTCGGCACAAATTTCGCACAAAATGTGTTGAAGGATGAGTCCGGCTTTGTGCTTGTGCTTGAACGGGAAGACGATCTTGCCGGCCTGCCGGAGGACTTCCGCGCAGCTGCACGGGCTTTGGCGGATGAGCGAGGACATCAGGGCAAATGGGCGGTGAGCCTTGCGCGTGGATCTGTCGAAGCCTTTCTGACTCATTCTACGCGGCGCGATCTGCGTGAGACCTTGTTCAAACATTGGGCAGCGCGCGGTGAGACCGGTGGCGAGACAGACAATCGCGCCATCATTTCGCGCACCCTCGAATTGCGCGCGGAACGGGCGCGACTGCTTGGCTATTCAAGCTATGCCGATTTCAAGCTCGATGACACGATGGCGGAAAAGCCGCAGGCGGTGCGCGATCTGCTTGATCGTGTCTGGGCTGCCGGGCGCAAGCGTGCAGGCGAAGAGGCGCGGCGCCTGCAAGAGCTGATCGAGGCAGAGGGCGGCAATTTCGAACTCGCGCCCCATGACTGGCGCCATTATGCGGAGAAGTTGCGCCGGGCCGATTATGCGCTCGATGATGCGGAGTTGCGTGCTTACTTCTCTTTGGAGCGAATGATTGAAGCAGCCTTCCATGTGGCGGGGCAATTGTTCGGCCTGACTTTTGAAGAGAAGAAGGGCCTGCCGCTCTACCATCCTGACATTCGCATCTTTGAAGCCAAGAATGCGAAGGGCGAGCATGTTGCCCTGTTCATCGGTGATTATTTCGCGCGTGCCTCCAAGCGCAGCGGCGCCTGGATGTCGGCTTTTCGCGGGCAGCATAATCTGGGCGAGCGCCAGCGTCCGATCATTGTCAATGTGCTCAACATCGCCAAACCACCAGAAGGTGAGCCCGCTTTGCTCACCCTTGATGAAGCGCGCACGCTCTTCCACGAATTCGGCCATGCGCTTCATGGCATGTTGTCCAATGTCACTTATCCGACTTTGGCAGGCACGTCGGTTTCGTCTGACTTTGTGGAACTGCCGTCGCAACTGTATGAGCATTGGCTATTGCGCCCCGAAGTGCTGAGTCATTTTGCACGCCATGTAAAGACCGATGCGCCCATTCCTGAGGCATTGCTGAAAAAGCTTGTCGCCGCTCGCAGCTTCAATCAGGGCTTTGCCACGGTTGAATATTGCGCTTCAGCCTTTGTCGATCTCGACATGCATTTGGCCGATGCAAATGATGTGCGCGAACCGCTCGATTTTGAACGCCAGGTTCTCGACATGATCGGTATGCCGCGTGAAATCATCATGCGCCATCGCTCGCCACATTTCGCCCATATCTTCTCAGGCGAAGGTTATGCCGCAGGCTATTACTCCTATCTCTGGTCCGAGGTGCTGGATGCAGATGCCTTCTCGGCCTTTGAAGAAACTGGCGATGTGTTCGATAAGCAGACCGCCCGCAAGCTGCATGATTTCATCTATTCAGCAGGCAATCTGCGCGATCCGAAACAAGCCTATATCGCCTTTCGGGGACGGCTGCCGAATGCTGATGCGCTGATCGCCAAGCGCGGATTGTGAGGGGCCTTTCAGACAGCGGCGCTGCCTTCTCCCCCTGTCCGCTCCGCCCCAGGGTGGAGCGGGCTGTGTGTGTTTGTCTCAAACACTTGTACTCCTCCACCACACCCACTAAGCTGCCTTCAAGAAACAAAGATCTGCAAGGGAGTGGAATGTCGTGGCGAAGGCCATCCGGCGGGTTGTAACCGGCCATAATCAAGAGGGTAAATCCTGCTTCATCATGGATGGCGCTGCGCCCCATGTGTATCAACGCAGCCCCGGCAGTTCGATCGTCACCGAATTGTGGGAAACGCGTGCAAGCCCGGCCAGCAATGCTGGTGATACTGATCCCACCTTGCGCGATTTTCGTTTGCCGCCGCCCAAGAATGGCAGCGTGTTTCGCATCATTCATTACCCGCCCGACAAGGAGCGGCTGGGGGCTTTGAAGGCTGAACATGCCAATGCGCATGATGACGGAACGGGTCGTGCGTCTGCGCTTGATCGCTCCAATGCTCGCCACCCCGGCTTTCATAAAACCAGTTCGGTGGATTATGCCATCGTTCTGTCGGGCGAAATCTATGCCCTCATGGAAGAGGGTGAGGTCTTGCTGAAACAGGGTGATGTCCTGGTCCAGCGCGGTACCAATCATGCGTGGAGCAACCGCACGGATGAGCCTGCGGTGCTTGCATTTGTCCTCATTGATGCTGATCCGCTTTAGGAGAAATACATGCGGCGCCTTGCTTGTGTCTTTACCGCTGTTGCAGCCCTGAGCTTTCCGGCAGCGGCCCAGGAGATGCCCAAAGCCATCACAGTTTATGTCGCCGGGACTGCTGGCGGGGGCATAGATCTTTATGCGCGGACATTGGCGCGTTACTTCGGCAAATATATTCCCGGCAATCCCTCCATCACTGTGCAGAATATGCCTGGTGCCGGTGGCATTCGCGCGGCCAATTTTCTCGCGTCGCAAGCCCCCAAAGATGGGTCGGCTCTGGGGACCTTCCCCGGTGGGCCGCTCGCCGAGCCCCTCATCGGTGCGCGCAATCCCGGCTATGACATGAGCCAGTTCCAGTGGATTGGTGCCATCAGCCGGGATGTCAGCGTTTGTATTTCCTGGGGTCCGTCCAAGTTCAAGTCGATCGACGATGCGCGTAAGGATCAGATGATTGTTGCCGGTACGGGCGCAGGCTCCGAGACCGATACAATCCCGCTTGTGCTGAATGAGGCCCTCAAGACGCGCTTTCGCGTCATTACCGGCTATCTCGGCACCAAGGAAACCTTCATGGCGATTGAAAGTGGCGAGGCGCATGGGCGCTGTGGCCTGACTTATTCTTCGTTGAAAGTGGCCAAGCCGGATTGGCTACAGGCCCCGCGCAAGATCAACATCATGATGCAGATGGGGCTGGAGAAGAGCCCTGAACTGCCGGATGTGCCGCTGGCCAATGATCTCATCAAGGGTGCGGAAGAGCGTTTGATGTTGTCGATGGTCACGATGGGCACCGCCATCGGGCGCCCCTTCGCAGCGCCTCCCGGCACGCCCGCGGACAAGGTTGAGATTTTGCGCAAAGCCTTTGACGCGGCCATGAAAGATCCGGATTTTCTGGAAGAGGGCCGCAAGATGCAGGCTGAAATCTCCCCAACGCGGGGTGTCGATGTTCAGCGCATCATTGCGGAGCTTTATGCCACGCCAAAGCCGGTCGTGGAGCGCACGCGCAAGATCTTGGAAGCTCAGTCGAAGTGAGCATCCTGCATCTGGTCTTGCGTCCCGCTTGAGGGGAAACCATATAGTGAGCCGAGACATAGGCGGGCGCGCCTGAGGGGCGCCTGCGGAGGTGGGCTCGATATGCGTGATCCTTATGTTGTTCTTGGCATCTCGAAATCAGCGACCGCTGACGAGGTGAAAAAGGCGTATCGTCGTCTGGCCAAGAAATATCATCCCGACCAGAACAAGACCGATCCGAAGGCCAAGGAGAAATTCGCTGAGGCCAATTCGGCTTATGAAATTCTGGGCGATGAGAAGAAGCGTGGCCAATTCGACCGCGGCGAGATCGACGCCGAGGGTAAGCCGCGTTTCCAGGGCTTTGAGGGTTTTGGTGCGGGCGGGCCGGGTGGCGGTCGGCGCGCAGGGGCCGGCCCCGACATGGGTGGCTTCGAGTTCAATTTCGGCGGTGGCCGGGGCGGGTTTGATCCATCCGACATTTTTGCGGACTTGTTCCGCGCCCAAAGGGGCGGCGGGCAAGGCGGGGCGCGCCAACGCGGTGCCGCCAAGGGCGAAGATGTTCAGGGCACGGTCACCATCGGGCTGATTGAAGCCATCAATGGCTGCAAGAGCCGCGTCACCCTGTCCAATGGCCGCACGCTTGAGGTGTCGATCCCGGCCGGGATTGAGGACGGCAAGCAGATCCGGCTGCGGGGGCAGGGCAATCCCGGTCCCTTCGGGGCGCAACTGGGAGATGCCCTTGTCACGGTCAAGGTCGCCAAACATCCCTATTTCCGGGTCGATGGCCGCGATATCCGGCTCGACCTGCCGATAACCCTTTATGAAGCGGTGCTGGGCGGGGTGATACAGGTACCAACCCTCTCAGGTGCCGTGGAAATGACCCTGCCACCTGGCAGCAATGGAGGGCGGACCCTGCGCCTGCGCGGCAAGGGCTTGCCCGGCGCGGGCAGTCAGGCGGCGGGCGATCTCTTCGTGACACTGCGGATCGTCCTGCCCGAAAAGCTCGATGGGGAGCTTGAAGCCCTCATGCGCAAATGGCAGGCTTCCGGCCCCTATGACCCGCGAAAGGACCTGCGGGGCGGCTAGGATTGCCCCCCAAAGGCTTGCGCAAATGCCGTGCAACGCTTAAACGCGCAGGAACAAAGCCCTTCGGGGCCTTTTCTTCCCTTGAATCGGACAGGTCCATGGCTGACGGCAATTCCTCCGCACTGGCGAGCGGCCAGATTCTCGCTGGCAAGCGCGGGCTCATCATGGGCTTGGCCAATAACAAGTCGATCGCCTGGGGCATTGCCAAGGCAGCCCATGCCGCCGGAGCCGAGCTTGCTTTCACCTATCAGGGTGAAGCGCTTGAAAAGCGCGTGCGTCCGCTGGCGGCCGAGCTGGGTGGTACGGTTGTCGGCCATTGCGATGTGACTGACAGCGCCACGATTGATGCTGTGTTCGCGCAAGTGCAGAACATGTGGGGCAAGCTCGACTTCGTCGTGCATTGCATCGCCTTCTCCGACAAGGATGAGCTGACCGGTCGCTATGTTGACACGAGCGAGGCCAACTTCAACCGATCGCTGTTGATCTCTTGCTACTCCTTCACAGCCGTGGCGCAGCGCGCTGAGAAGCTGATGACGGACGGTGGCTCCTTGCTCACGCTGTCTTACTACGGCGCTGAGAAATGGATGCCGCATTATAATGTCATGGGTGTCGCCAAGGCAGCGCTTGAGGCGAGCGTGCGTTACCTCGCTGCCGATCTCGGTGAAAAGAATATCCGCGTGAATGCGATTTCGGCTGGCCCCATCAAGACGCTGGCTGCCTCCGGCATCGGTGACTTCCGCTATATTCTGAAGTGGAACGAGTATAACGCCCCGTTGCGTCGGACTGTCACGATTGAAGAAGTAGGCGATTCCGCCGCCTTCCTCCTGTCGGATATGGGTCGCGGCGTGACAGGTGAAGTCATGCATGTCGATGCTGGCTATCATGTCGTGGGCATGAAGAATCCGTCAGCGCCTGACATTGCCGTCAACGGCAAGGACTGACACTGCGCGGGAGCCTGACCACTCATGTCGGCACTTACGCTCTCGCATCGCCTGATCTTCATCCGCCACGGTGAAACCAGCTGGAATGCTGAAGGTCGCCTGCAAGGCCAGCGCGATGTTCCCATCAATGGCAAAGGCCGCGCGCAAGCGGTGTCGGCGGGCAAGGATGCGCGCAAATTCATTGAGCGCCACGCCATTGCAAATCTGCATTTCGTCGCCTCCCCGCTTCATCGCACCCGCGAGACGATGGAACTGGCGCGCGAGGCCATGGGGCTTGATCCCTTTGCCTATGACACCGACCCGCGTCTGATGGAATTGACATTCGGGCGCTGGGAAGGGCTGACCTGGCCAGAGGTGAAACAGAAAGACCCTTGGGCTGCGACGGCGCGCGAGGGTGACAAATGGCTGTTTCAGCCGCCTGAGGGCGAGAGCTATGCCATGTTGGCGGACCGATTGCGCCCTTGGCTTGCCACGATCACGCGCGATACGCTTGTTGTCTCGCATGGCGGCGTCGCGCGGGCTTTGATGGCCATGATCGGCGGCGTTTCGACCAGCGAAGCAGCCGTATCTGATATCCATCAAGGACGGGTCCTGCTTTTTGAGGCAGGAAAGCGCGCGTGGTTGTGAACGCTGCTCAAGCTGCGTTCATTCCTCATTCAGCAGTCGCTCGTGATACAAAGTAAGAGCGGCTGAGCCCGCCAGCTAAAGAGTCGTCGGTGACCATCGAGAGCAACATGGACAGCTCGTTCCAGCCTGCGCCGGAGGCGACGGGTGCGATTGCACCTGCGGCGAGCCGCAAAGCTGTGTTGCGCGGGCCATTGCGCCCCGACCTCTTGCGAGAGGAACTGCTCAGCGAAATCTTTGAGGCGACCGTCAAGCTCAAGCCAGACGCCGTGTGCCTGATCACCGCTGCGCAAAAACTTACCTATGGCGACGTGAATGAGCGCGCCAATGCGTTAGCGCGTGGCTTGTTGCGCAAGGGGATCGGCCCCGGTGATGTCGTTGGACTGTGGATGCCGCGCGGTCATTCTCTGCTGATTGCGCAAATCGCCATCACCAAAACAGGTGCGGCATGGTTGCCATTTGACGCGGATGCGCCGATCGACCGTG
Source organism: uncultured Beijerinckia sp. (assembly GCA_964557555.1). Classification (GTDB taxonomy): domain Bacteria; phylum Pseudomonadota; class Alphaproteobacteria; order Rhizobiales; family Beijerinckiaceae; genus Terripilifer. The sequence goes on along the minus strand of CAZLBA010000062.1, from coordinate 11,175 downwards.
TGAGTGTCTGTCTGGCCGATGCGCCTGCCCGCGCTTTGCTGACAAATGCTGCGCACGCGGCCAAGCTGAAAGACCAGATGCCCTGTGAGGTCGTGGCCGAGAGCGACCTCATTGATGCAGCCGACAGGCGCGAAGTGAATGCGCGCGCTTTGGGTGCGACACCTGACTCGGTTGCCTACATGATCTATACGTCAGGCTCGACTGGCGTTCCCAAGGGCATCGTCATCAGTCAACGCAATATCTGCCATTATTTGCGCTCATCGAATGAGATCTACCAGATCAATGGCAACGATGTGATGTTCCAGGGCGCATCGGTTGCCTTCGATCTCTCGATGGAAGAGATCTGGATTCCCTATCTGGTTGGTGCTGCGCTGTTCGTCGCTGACCCTGCGATGATGGCGGAAGCAGATAAGTTGCCAGACCTGATGGAAAGTGCTGGCGTCAGTGTCCTCGACACGGTGCCGACTTTGCTTGCAATGTTGCCCCGCGATGTGGCGAGCCTGCGTATCATCATTCTGGGTGGTGAAGCTTGTCCGCCTTCGATTGCAGCGCGCTGGTGCCGTCCGGGTCGCACCATTTTCAACGGCTATGGCCCTACGGAAGTGACCGTGGTTGCAACCATTGCCCGTGTTCTGCCCAATGAGCCGGTGACGATTGGCGGTCCAATCCCCAATTACAGCTGCTATGTCTGTGACGATGCGCTGAACCTCGTTGAGCCCGGCATCGAAGGTGAGTTGCTGGTTGGCGGCCCTGGCGTGGCACGGGGTTATTTGCGGCGCGATCAGCTGACAGCTGAGAAATTCATCACCAATCCCTATGACAGTGATGGGCGCGATCCCGTCCTGTATCGCACGGGCGATGCGGTTGCGCTTGATCACAAGGGGGAGCTGATCTTTCGCGGACGCATTGATGATCAAGTGAAGATCCGCGGCTTTCGTGTGGAGCTTGGCGAGATCGAAGCGCGGCTGAATGAGCAGCCGGGCTTGACGCAGGCCACGGTGGTTCTGCGACAGGACAATGGCCTTGATCAGCTCGTCGCCTTCTATGTCAGTGACGGATCGCAGGTTGATCCGCGTGCCTTGCGCATGGCCCTTCGCCAGACTTTACCGGCCTATATGGTGCCGGCACGTTTTGAGGCGCTGCAAGAAGTGCCGCGCCTGTCATCCGGCAAAGCCAACCGCAATGCGCTGAAGCTGCTGCCCCTTGCTGCTGCGCCAGAAGATGCAGATGCGCAGGAAGACCCGCGCAGCGAGACGGAAGCGAAATTGCTGGACGCTGCACGTGCGGTCTTGCCGCCTCAGCCAATCCCTTTCGATGCAGACTTCTTTACCGATCTTGGCGGCCATTCCCTGTTGGCGGCGCGCTTTCTGGGCCTTGTACGCCAGCATCCGGAACTGGCGTCGCTCACCTTGCAGGATGTGTATGAAAAGCGCAGCCTGCGCGCGATGGGGGAATTGCTTGACGGGCGTGCTGTTCATCTGATTGAGCCGCGTGATCTCTCCTTTACGCCGGTCCCGCTGCATCGGCGCTTCTTCTGCGGTCTTGCGCAGGCGATTGCCCTGCCAATCATTCTTGCACTTGCAGCCCTGCAATGGCTTGGCGTCTTTGTCAGCTATATGATCATTGCTGACGGCTCGCTCACAGGGATTGAAGAAGTCTTCACGCTGCTGACGATCTTCGTGCTGTTGAATTTCACCACCATGACTGTGGCGGTGGCGCTCAAATGGATCGTGCTTGGCCGCACAAAGCCCGGCCGTTATCCGCTCTGGGGCGTCTATTATTTCCGCTGGTGGTTTGCGCAGCATTTGATGGCATTGCTGCATCTCAAATGGTTTCAGGGTTCACCACTGATGCGCCTGCTCATGCGCGCCCTCGGTGCGCGTGTGGGAGATGATGCCTTTATCGCGGAGGCCGAGTGGGGCGCGGCTGATCTCGTCACCATTGGCGCGGGTGCAAGCCTCGGTGCGAAGGTCAAATTTGCCAATGCCCGTGTTGAGGGGAATGAACTGATCATCGGTCCGATTGTCATCGGGGCTGATGCTTATGTCGGCACCTCATGCGTCATCCAGAATGACGTGGTGATTGGCGAAAGCGCAGAGTTGCGCGATCTGACATCCATTCCGGCTGGAACGCATGTTGGTGCGGCCGAGATTTGGGACGGGTCGCCCGGCCGCAAGCTTGGCCTTGTTGACCTGAATGAGCTGCCTGAACAAGCAGAAGCATCAACTGCACGTCGTGCCCTTCAGACGGCACTTTATACAGTGTTGCTCTTCGTCATTCCCGCGATTGGCCTGCTGCCGATCTTCCCGGCCTTCTATGTCTTTGACCATGTCGATGAATGGCTCGGCATAGCCGACAGCAACAGACTTCTGTATCTCGCCTCCATTCCTCTGATGGCTTGGCCCACGGCCTTTGTGATGGTGCTGGCGACGGTCATGCTTGTTGCCGTTGCCCGTTGGCTCTTGCTGCCGCGTCTGCGAGAAGGCGTCTATTCAGTTCATTCCTGGCTCTATATGCGCAAATGGACTGTCGCGCTTTCCATTGAGGTTACGCTGGAGACACTCTCCTCCCTCTTTGCCACGGTCTATATGCGCGGCTGGTATCGCTTGATGGGGGCCAGGATTGGCAAGGGCTCCGAGATCTCGACCAATCTGGCCGGGCGCTATGATCTCGTCGAGATTGGCGACAAATGCTTCATTGCCGATGAGGTGGTGTTGGGCGATGAAGATATCCGCCGCGGCTTCATGTATCTGCAAAGCGTGAAAACTGGCAGCCGTGTCTTCATCGGCAATGATGCTGTGGTGCCGATTGGATCGCAGTTTCCTGATGGCAGTCTGCTGGGCATCAAGTCAAAGCCGCCCGGCATTGCTGTTGGCGAGAATGAAACATGGTTTGGCACGCCGCCTATCAAACTGCCCGTCCGCCAGATGGTCGATATGGGCGGCAACTGGACTTACGAACCTCCGCTGTGGAAGAAGCTTTGGCGCGGCTTGTTTGAGGCGGTGTTCCTGTCATTGCCCACCATGTTGTTCATCACGCTGGGCACCTGGACGGTTGAGGTTCTCACGCCCTCTCTGGAAGCGGGCCATTGGCTGAAGCTTGCTTTGTTGTTCACCATCGCCTCAGTCATTATCACGCTGATCATGACGGGCGTGGTCATCTCCTTCAAATGGCTGATGATGGGCGTCTATCGCCCCTGCATGAAGCCGATGTGGTCTTTCTGGGCGCTGCGCACGGAGGCTATCGCTGTGCTCTATTGGGGCCTTGCGGGTCGCGTTTTGCTCGATCATCTGCGCGGAACGCCTTTCCTGCCCTGGGTGCTGCGGCTTTTCGGCGCCAAGATTGGCAAGGGCGTTTGGATGGATATGACGGATATCACTGAATTTGATTGTATCCGCATCGGGGATTATGCCGCGCTGAATTCGCTCTCTGCGCTCCAGACCCACCTGTATGAAGACCGCGTTATGAAGGTCGGCCGGGTGCATGTCGATCGGGGCGTGACGGTGGGTTCGGGCGCAACCGTACTCTATGACACCCATGTGGGTGAGTTTGCCCGGTTGGGTCCGCTGACGGTCATCATGAAAGGTGAGGCGATCCCAGCCCATACCGAGTGGGTCGGTGCCCCCGCCGAGCCCCGGACATTTGACCAAGGCCCCGCCCGACCCTAGAAGTCTGGCACAACCAGCGGGCGGGCTCATGTCACATAACAGCTTCGGTCATCTCTTCCGCGTCACGACCTGGGGTGAAAGCCACGGGCCGGCGATTGGCTGCGTGGTCGATGGCGTGCCAGCCCTCATCCCGCTGCAGGCGGAAGATTTGCAGGTCTATCTCGACCGCCGCCGTCCGGGCCAATCGCGCTTCACCACGCAGCGTCAGGAACCTGATCAGGTGAAGATCATGTCTGGCGTGATGATGGATGACGCGGGCCAGCAGGTGACGACGGGTACCTCCATCGGCCTTGTGATCGAGAATGTCGATCAGCGCTCGAAAGATTACGGCGAGATCAAAAACTCCTATCGCCCCGGCCATGCCGATTACACCTATGATGCGAAATATGGCATCCGCGATTATCGCGGCGGTGGTCGTTCTTCTGCTCGCGAGACGGCGATGCGTGTGGCAGCCGGTGGTGTTGCGCGCAAGATCATCCCTGATGTGACGATTCGGGGTGCTCTGGTGCAGATGGGTCCCCACAAGATTAATCGCGATCATTGGGATTGGGCGGAGGTGGATCGCAATCCCTTCTTCTGTCCCGATGCAAAGGCTGCGCAGGAGTGGGAGACCTATCTCGACAGCGTGCGCAAGGCTGGGTCGTCCTGCGGTGCCGTGATTGAGCTGGTGGCTGAAGGCGTGCCGGCAGGCTGGGGCGCACCGATCTATGGCAAGCTTGATGCGGAACTCGCATCCGCGCTGATGTCGATTAATGCGGTCAAGGGCGTCGAGATTGGCGATGGCATGGCCTCTGCCGCGCTCACCGGCGAAGAGAATGCCGATGAGATGCGCATGGGCAATGACGGCAAGCCGCTCTTTCTGTCGAACCATGCTGGCGGCATCCTGGGTGGCATCTCGACTGGCCAGCCAATCGTCGCACGCTTTGCCGTGAAGCCTACGTCTTCTATCCTCACCCCGCGCCGCTCCATTGACCGCACGGGTGCCGAGGTCGAAATTCGCACCAAGGGCCGTCACGATCCTTGCGTTGGCATTCGTGGGGTTCCCGTAGGCGAAGCCATGATGGCCATCGTCCTCGCTGATGCCTTTCTGCGCCACCGTGCGCAGATGGGGCAGGGGGTGGTCTGGCCAATTCGGTGAACCTGAAAGCTCGTCATCAGGAGGGGCTGCGTGTTCGATAAATATCTCTATGCGCTGGGTCGCGGTGTGCGGGGTGCGAAGCAGGCTTATGAGGCTGCGGCGCGTGAGCCTGATGCAGCTGATGTGGCGCGCGATGTGACGCCGCAAGAGCCTTTGCCGCGCAAGCCTCTCTTGCTGGGTGGGCGTCCACTCGTGATGGGCATTGTCAATGTCACGCCGGATTCATTCTCAGATGGTGGCGACTTCCTCGCCCATGATGCAGCCATTGCGCATGGCCAGAAGCTGCTGCGCGAGGGGGCCGATATTCTCGATATCGGCGGTGAATCGACCCGCCCCGGTCACGCGCCTGTCTCGGCGGATGAAGAAATTGCACGCGTGGTGCCCGTCATTCACGCGCTGGCTTGCGCAACCGACATTCCTTTGTCGATTGATACGATGAAGGCGAAAGTGGCTGAGGCTGCGATTGATGCAGGCGCTTCCATTGTCAATGACGTATGGGGATTCCAGCACGATCAGGATCTCGCGCGCGTTGTCGCTGAGCGCTCCGTGCCTGCCATCATCATGCATAACCGAACTGAAGTTGATGCCTCTCTCAACATCATGGATGAGATTTTGCGTTTCCTGTCGCGCTCAATTGAGATTGCGCTGAAGGCAGGTGTGCGCAAGGAACAACTTGTGGTTGATCCCGGCTTTGGCTTTGGTGTCACGCATGAGCAGAGCCTCACTATGGTGCGTGATTTGGGACGTCTCAAGGAGCTTGGACTTCCGATCCTGCTGGGCGTTTCCCGCAAGCGCGCGATTGGCGCTGCCACAGGTCGCGCTGAGCCAAAAGAACGTGTCATGGGTTCCGTTGTCGCGCATGTCATGGGTGCGATCAACGGCGCTGACATTGTGCGTGTGCATGATGTGGCCGCCCATGTGGAAGCGATGCGAATGGTCGCCGCCGTGCGTTATCCGGCGAGCGTGGAGATGAAATAATGAAAGCGCGTGTCGTCATTGATCAGCTTGAATTACATGCCTATCACGGCTGGCATCCGCATGAGGGTGAGTTTGGTCAGCCCTATACGATCAATCTTGAACTGACTGCGGATGTGGGTGCCGCTGCAGCCAGTGATCATCTGGGCGATGCGCTCGACTATGCCATCATCGTCGCCACCACCAAGCGCATATTCACCGAGCGTCGTCACAAGCTTGTTGAAAGCGCAGGCGTTGAACTCGCGCGTGGCCTGCTTGAAAAATTTCCGCAAGTGTCCCAAGTGCGCGTCCGGGTGATGAAGCTCAAGCCTCCGATCCCTGAGCGTATCCATGCGGCCGGTGTCGATCTGACTTTGACACGCGAAGAGTTGCAGCGTGGCGCTTGAGCCCGTTTTCGCAACGCTGTCCCTTGGCGGAAATGTAGGCGATGTGCGCGAAAGTTTTCGCTTCGCGCTTGCCTCTCTTGCCCATGCCGACGGTGTTGAGGTTGTCGCGACCTCATCCCTCTATCGGACCGCCCCTTGGGGCAAGACCGATCAGCCCGCCTTTCTCAATATGGCTGTGTTGCTGCGTGTGACGCTATCGCCCCGCGCCTTGCTCAATCTGTGTCTCGACATCGAAAGCCAGCGTGGGCGTAATCGTGCAGAGAAATGGGGGCCGCGCAGTCTAGATCTTGATGTGCTGACCTATGGTGATGCGCAAATTGAGCAAGAAGGACTCACCATTCCTCATCCCCATCTGCATGAGCGGGCGTTCGTTCTCGTGCCGCTTGCAGAAATCACGCCGGATACACTGGTTAAAACAAAAAGCGCGGAAGCCTGGCTTGCCGCGCTTGATGCGTCTGATGTCGAGAAGGTCGAAGGGCTTTAAGCCTTCGCGCGGCGATCAACCACAAGCGCAATCACAACCGTGATCACCGTGAAGATCGCAGATGCATAGAAGATCCATGCGGGCAGATGATGGTCGATCATCACGCCGCCAACCACTGGTGCAATCATGCCGCCGAAGTTAAAGCCGGTGGTGACGATGCCGAATGTGCGGCCCACAGCCTTGGGTGGCGAGGCCTGACGCACCAGCAAATCGCGCGAGGGAATGATGATGCCGCCCAAAAATCCGGCACCGGTGATCAGGCCAATCGTACCCCATGTGCCAACCGGCAGAATGGCTGCCATCACCAGCAGGACGGCGCAAAGGGACAGGCCAATGCTGGCGATGGTCGATTGATACTTCACCCTGTCAGCCATCATGCCGCCCAGCAAAATGCCAACCACCATGGCGACAAGGAAGGATGTCAGTGCACCATTGCCGAGATTATGGGGAATGGCAAACAGCTGGTCGAGTGCGACCACCATATAGGTCTGCACGATATTGGTGGACATGTTCAGCGTGGTGAACATGATGGTGAGCGCAATGACGGCAGGCGTCATCAGGCTCATTGCGGAAATCTTCTCGCCTTCAGTCTTGGGCTTGGCGCGTTCTGATTTGATGTTGCGTTGCTCAAGGGCCATGCCGGGCAATAGCAAGAGCGACACAAGAATGCCCAGCACGCCCGTTCCGATGAGTGCAAGGCGCACGCCGTCAATCCAGAGGAAGAGGGCAGCCAGCGGCGGTGCAAGGGCAAAGCCCAGATAGCCCGTGAAGGAATGAACCGAGAATGCGCGTCCCATGCGCGATGGATTCATTTCAGCTGACAGGATCGAGAAATCGGCCGGATGATAGACGGCATTGCCAAGCCCGATCAGGACTGCACCGAAGATGAACATCCAATAGGTCGGTACGAGGCCAGCAAGAATGAAACCTGCCGAGCCAATCAACATGCCCAGAAAGAGCAACAGGCGCGGACCATAGCGGTCAACGATGAAACCGGTGGGAGCCTGTGTCAGTGCTGACACAAGATTCATGACCGTGATGGCAAGGCCAAGCTCCGTATAGGAAACGCCGAGCAGATCCTTCAGCGCCGGCATCAGGGGTGCAAAGACAAGCCAGTAGTAATGGCTGATCAGATGCACGAGCGAGACAATGACAAGCGTCTTGAGTTCCTGCGAGCTATCCTCGCGGCCCGACATGGTGGCGCTTGTCATGTGCTCAATTCCGTCCCTAGCGCAGGCCCGATGCCATGCCCATAAGGCGCTTTATATGCATGGCAGCCGAGAGCGCCAAGCCCTGAAGGTCATATCCCCCTTCCAGAACCGACACGACACGGCCATTGCAGCATTTGTCCGCGACATCCATCAGCCGGCCGGTGACCCAGCTGAAATCCTCTTCCACCAGATTGATATTGGCTAGCGGGTCGCGCTTATGGGCGTCAAAACCGGCCGATATGATCAGCAGATCGGGCTTGAACAGTTCAAGCGCTGGTAGCACGCGCGACTCCATGGCATCCCGGAAGGCCTCGCTGGCATCGCCTGAACGCAAAGGCGCATTGACGATATTGCCATGCTCGCCGGTTTCGGTCTTGGCGCCAGTACCAGGATAAAGCGGCATCTGATGGGTTGAGGCATAGAGCACCGTCTTGTCACCCCAGAAGATGTCCTGGGTGCCATTGCCGTGATGCACATCGAAATCCATGATTGCGATGCGCTCAGCGCCATGCATGGCCTGCGCATGACGGGCTGCAATTGCTGCATTGTTGAAGAAGCAAAAGCCCATCGCAGTTGAGCGCTCAGCATGATGGCCGGGCGGGCGCATACCGACAAAGGCATTGTTGCTTTTGCCCGTCATGACTTCATCAACAGCCAGACATGCACCGCCAACAGCGCGCATGGCCGCTTCCATCGTGTAGGGATTCATGGTCGTGTCGCCATCGACCATGGCATAGCCATCCTTAGGCGCGGCTTCATTGAGATCGGTAAAATAAATCTCCGGATGAACGCGCAGGATTTGTTCGCGCGTGCCCAAAGGCGATGTTTCACGCATCAGAGTTTGAAAGGTCTCGCCCTCAAGTGCGCGTTCAATCGCGCGCAGGCGATCAGGGCATTCGGGATGGCCATCGCCCATTTCATGGCGCAGCGCGATCGGGTGGGAAACAAAAAGCGTGTTCACGGGTCAATCCTGCTCAGGGGCGCGCAGTGTGACCCCCGCATGGCTCCCTGTCTATCAGTCCTTTTTCAGACTGTCCTTGGTTGGTTACCAAGATCCACCACCACGATTTCTGGCGGCCTGCCGAACCGGACCGGAACAATAGAGGTCCCAAGCCCGGAAGAGATGATCATGTGGCGATTGTCTTCCACGACATGTCCATAAACATGATTGCCAAAGCGCCGCTCGCCAATGGGCGAGCCGATGATGGGCAGATCAACCTGCCCGCCATGCGTATGACCGCACAAGGTCAGGGCCACGCGCTCTGGCACGCGGTTGAAGATGAACGGCTCATGCGCCAGCAAAATTGCAGGTGCGCTATCCGTCACGGGGCGCAAGGTTGCATTGAGGTCATCAAGCCCGCGAAAGACGCCTCTGCGCAGGCGGTAGACCATCTGATCCGCAAGGCCAAGCAACCAGAAGGGCGCGCCATCCTTTTTGAGACGCAGCGCATCATTTTCCATCACCCGGATGCCGGCATGTTTGAAAGCGCGCCGCAGTCCTTCCGCTTCGTCGCCCCGCATATTGGGCAGCGGTCCATGCCACCAGTCATGATTGCCCAGAACCGCATAGGTGCCCAGCGGCGCCCGCAAGACGCTCACGGCCTCGCCAAAGGCTTCCGGCATCACCGGGGCGGTGGCCATGTTGTGACCGCCATTATAATCGCCGAGCAGCACCGTCAGATCAGGCTTGGTGGCATTGGCTGCCTCGCAGATGGAGCGCACGCGCGCAGCCGACATGAAGGGCTCGCAAGCATGGATATCAGCAAGAATGGTAATGCGAAGCTTGAGTCCCTCCGGCCAGTTGGGCGGCGTCAGTTGATAGGGGGTGACGCCGAGCATGAAGCCCGGCTCAATGGCAAAGCCATAGGAACCAAGCCCCACCGTGCCAAGCCCGGTGAGGCCCAAACTTTTCATGAAACCCCTGCGGGTCAACAGCATGGCGCACTCCGCGCCGCGCCTGCTTGTTACGCGGCTTCGTTGCGCAGGACGACGGGGATCTCGTCAGTGACGTTTGTCTCCTCCGCCTTTGGGTCGCGAAGGTCGAGCGCAGCCGCGACGGCCGAAATCCCGATTTCGCGATAGAGCCGCGCGAGCAGGTCGCGGGCATCCTGCGTGGGCTGAGGCGCAACACGCTCAGTGGGAAACTCGGAAGAACTCATGATCCTCACTCCCGGAGCGCAATGCCCCGACAGCGCAATCTTGAGCATGTCCGAGTTAAGCCTGCGTAAAGAGTGACCACCTCGGCCCTGTTTCAGGATTGGCCGCAATCATGGCGGGGCAAGGGCGGCGGTGTGATTTATTGCGTAGCGGCCGCAATGGGATAGTTTGGGGTCATGCGCCGCCTCATTCTGCAAGAACCGATGTCCCGCGCCGCCTTGTGGAGCCGCCGTCTGACCCTCTTTGCGCTTTTCGTGGGCGGGATGGCTGTTGCGCTCTCGCGCTTTGGCTATGCCGATGTCACCGCCTCGCTGTCGATTTTGGCAAGCGCGATCATCATGGCCTGTATCGGTCTGCTTTTGGCCGCAGCCGCCACAGTCGTCATCTGGAACAAGGGCCTGCGCGGGACGCGTCATGTCGTCGTGGCGTGTTTTTATGCGGCCCTGTTGCTTGCCTATCCCGGCTGGCTGGCGGTGCAATCGCTGCGACTGCCTGCCTTGGCTGATGTTTCAACTGACCTGAATGATCCGCCAGACTTTTCGCGTTCATCTCGCGCCTATGCAGCGCGGGGCCCGGTGATGCATGAGCTACCTGCACTTGCTGCCCGCGATGCGCAACGGCGCGCTTATCCGCAAGTGCAGCCCATCCTTGTCGATCTCGAAGGCGATGAGGCTTGGCAGATCGTGCAAAAGGCTGTCGAAGCGCGCAAGTGGCGCGTGGTGGATCAAGTGCAGCCGGGCGGCCGGACGCGGATCGGCCATGTAGATGCTGTTGACCGAACTTTGGTGATGGGCTTCCCGCAAGATGTTACGATCAGGCTGCGCCCCCTCGCCGGTCAAACCCGCATCGATATCCGCTCAGCCTCACGCATCGGCAAGCATGACTTCGGTGACAATGCCCGCCGCATCCAGCGGTTTGCGCAGGAGTTGCAGGTGCAGCTCGATGCGAGGTGAGAGAGTGAGTGCCGCAGCGTGTGACGCCCTTCTCCCAGAGGGAGAAGGTGCCCGTGGATGCGGGCGGATGAGGGGTTACGATCTCTGTCGTGAAAGCGCGTAACCCCTCCTCAGTCAGCTCCGCTGACAGCTCCTCCCACTGGGAGGCGCGGGGCCGCGTTCTTTATGAGCGACCCCTAAACCCGCTCAAACCGCGCGCTTAG
>CAZLBA010000061.1:0-18322 GCA_964557555.1 uncultured Beijerinckia sp. | reverse complement strand
GGGATGCAGCATCTTGATCGGGGCTTTGAACATCTCGACAAATTCGAGCAAGCCCTGATTGGCACGGTTCAAGCCGCCCGAATAGCTATAGGCATCAGCGTCATTTTGCGCGAGGAGTTCAAGGCGGCGAATATCGACCTTGCCCACCAGCGACGAAATGTCCTGATTATTTTCATCGCCCGGTTCAGTCTTAGCAATCGCCACCTGTCGCAGGCGCGATGGCATCAGTTTCACCACGGTGAATTTGGAGAGATCGCCGCCTGCCTCATCCAGACGCTTTAGGCACCATGGGCTCATCAGACCTGACAGTTTGCGGCGGGGAATGTTGTAGCGACGCTCCAGCTCTTCGCCCATCGTGATGGGATCAAAGAGACCGAGTGGGCTTTCAAACACAGGACTGATCTGCCCATTGGCTTTGAGCACATAGATGGGTTGTTCCTCCATCAATTGCTTCAGGCGTTCAGCCAGCGAAGATTTGCCACCACCCACGGGGCCCAGGAGATATAGGATCTGTTTGCGCTCCTCGAGGCCCTGAGCCGCATGGCGGAAATAGGAGACGATACGCTCAACTGTTTCTTCCATGCCGAAAAATTCCCGGAAAGCGGGATAGACACGGATCGTTCGGTTCATGAAGATACGGCCAAGGCGTGGATCAGCGGCCGTATTGATGATGCGAGGTTCACCAATGGCTGCGAGCAATCGCTCGGCAGCACTGGCATAGAGGCTTGGGTCCGTCTTGCAGGCTTCGAGATAGTCCGCGACCGACATTTCATGCTCGCGGCGGCTCTCATATGAGCTGGAATATCGGGTCAGCAGGTCAGTGGCGAGCGCCATGTGGGCTCCTTCAGGTATGGCAGCGCTTCGACAACGCATCGCATCGCCCATGGTTGCCTTGATGTGACGAATGTTCACGCTCAAGCGAAGGACTCGCGATGCAGCGCAAGCTGTGGCACTCTTGGTGAGTGGAGGATTATGTGAGTAAGCGCGTAAGTCAGGATTGGTTCGACCGGCCTGTGCTGGATTTGGCGTCAGCCCTGATTGGTGCGCGTGTCTTTTTCGAAGATGTCGGCGGCATGATTGTTGAATGCGAAGCCTATGCCCGGCATGATCCTGCAGCCCACAGCTTTGCTGGCAAGACCGCGCGCAATGCCTCGATGTTTGGCCCCGCGGGTCACGCTTATGTCTATCGCTCCTATGGCATTCACTGGTGCATGAATTTCGTTGCGCAAGAGGAGGGTGCAGGCGTGCTCATCCGCGCACTCGCGCCAGAACGTGGGCTTGAGCGGATGGCCGAGCGGCGCGGTGTCGAGGATGTGAAGCTCTTCTGCTCAGGTCCGGGCAAGTTGACTCAGGCGCTCGGCGTCTCAAACGCGCAAGACGGAGCGGCACTTTTCCGCAAACCTTTTGCCGTTTATGCGCCTGAAGCGGCGGTCGAGATGATCACAGGTCCCCGCATCGGCATTTCCCGCGCAGTCGATCTGCCGTGGCGCTTTGGCTTGAAAGGCTCGCCCTTTCTCAGCAGGGCTTTTCCCAAATAAAAAAGCGCGACCCGAAGGCCGCGCTTTTCAGTCAGATCACAAGCGCGTTTATTCGGCCGCCTGCGCCAGTTCCTTGTTCTCAAGAATGAGATGGCCGACAGCCGTGTTGGAGGCGGGCACGGTGTAGAAGCGATACCGCTCATGCACCTTCTCATCGAGCGCGCCGCGCATGATGAGCCACATCACCATCTCGATGCCTTCTGCACCAGCTTCGCGCATATATTCCACATGGCGGATCTCCGCGACGCGCTGCGGGTCATTCACAAGCCCATCAAGGAAGGCCTTGTCGAAGTCGCTATTGATGAGACCGGCGCGCGGGCCGGAAATCTGGTGCGACATGCCGCCCGTTCCGAAGATCACAACGCGCAGATCCTCCGGGTAGCTCTCCACCGCCTTGCGGATCGCCTTGCCCAGATTGAAGCAACGCTTGCCCGATGGCGGGGGGAAGAGCACGACATTGACGGCGAGCGGAATGACCTTGCAGGGCCATTCCTTCGGCTGGCCGAACATCAGGCTCAGCGGCACGGTCAGGCCGTGGTCCACTTCCATATTGTTGACGATCGTCAGGTCGAATTCATCCTGAATCACCGACTGGGCAATATGGGAGGCAAGCTCCGGGTGACCATGCACGGTCGGCACCGGGCGGGGACCCCAGCCCTCATCGGCGGGCTCGAATTCGGCGGCGCAGCCGAGTGCGAAAGTGGGAATGAAATCCATGGAGAAGGCGGTTGCATGGTCGTTGAAGACGACGATGCAGACATCCGGCTTCACCTTTTCGATCCACTTCTTCGATTCCTCGAAGCCACCGAAGACGCGCTGCCAGTAGGGTTCCTGGGTCTTGCCATTGTCCAGCGCCGCGCCGATCGCGGGCACATGGGAACAGGCGACACCTGCGACGATCTTGGCCATTACTTGCTCCACTCCGACTTGTGGCGGTTGCCCTGCGGGTTGCGCCCGCCATTGAGCATCATATCCGCATATTCCTGCTGGGTGACGCCGGTCATCATGGCGGCCATCTGCTGGAAGGAGAGGCCGTCCGTGGCGCCGAGCTTGGCGGTGAAATAGATGTTGCCGCCCAGTTCCAGCATCCGGTTCCACTGGCGCTTGAGCACAGCTTCCGTCTGTTCGGGGGTCAGCTTGAACTTCTTCAGATAGCCCGCCTCATCGGCCTTGAAGGCCTTGCGGTTGGCGTCCTTCAACAGGGACATGCAAAACATGTTGATGCCATAGCCCTTCCGGGCCTGATCCGCATCGAACACAATCGTCCCCGGAATATCGGAATATTCCTTTTCGGTCGGCTGCATTGCTCTTTCCTCTCGAATATCCAGCCCTTTTTCAGGGGCTGGGATCGTGGCGCGGACCATATCGCCTTTGGACGAAACCGTCGATGGCCTCCGCTCAGATGATAACTGGAACAATTAAAGGGAAGGGGCATCCATTAACCAATCCCCCCGGTCGCGCCATTGACAGGCGGGGGGCTGCGAAGTATTCACGCCCACGTTCTGAATGGCGCAAGCCATCAGCAGCCCACAGGGCCTGCTGGGGGATAGTTCAACGGTAGAACAGCGGACTCTGACTCCGTTAATCTTGGTTCGAATCCAGGTCCCCCAGCCAATTTTTCACCCGCTCCCATCTGTCCTAGTCCGGCTGAATCCCGGCTGTTTTGATGATGGTTCCAAAGCGGTCGATCCCTTCGACCATCATGTCGCGCAGGCGCTGGGGCGAACCGCCCAGCATGGCATAGCCAGCATCCTCAAAACGGGCCTGAATCTGTGGCGAGGCGAGAATCTTGGCGATTTCCGCATTCAGCTTGGTGATGATCGGTTCAGGAACGCCTTTGGGCGCGAAGAAGCCAAACCAGGTTGGCGGCTTGCGGAAGGCGGGGATGGATTCAGTGATTGAAGGCACGTCTGGGCGGCGAGGAAAACGATCAGGCTCCAGCATCGCAATGAGCTTGGCTTTCCCAGCATCCACATGCGGGGCAGCTGTCGAGAGCGCTGTGAACAGAACCGGGACATGGCCTGCGATCAAATCATTCATCGCCGGATCAACGCCGCGATAGGGGACATGCGCCATCTGGACGCCCGTTGTTTGCTTGAAGAGTTCGCCAGTCAGATGAAACACCGAGCCATTGCCCGACGTGCCATAGGAGGCGCGGCCGGGATTGGCCTTCAGCCAGGCGATCAGTTCAGGCACTGTATTGGCAGGGACCGAGGGGTGAACGATGAGACAAGTTGCCGGCTCGACGGCCGCGATGATCGGCTCAAAATCCTTCACCGGATCATAGGGCAGGTTCTTTGTCAGATGCACGGCCGTGACATGCGTGCCGGATGTGGCGAGCAAAATCGTGTAACCATCGGGCGCGGCGCGCATGACCTGTTCTGTTGCAATCGCCCCATTTGCTCCAGCGCGATTTTCAAACAGGACGGTTTGCCCCAGAGCCTCTTGCAGGCGCGCGGCCACAGGTCGGCCCACAAAATCAACAGCACCGGGCGGAAAGCCCAGAATGATATTGATCTGCCGCGATGGATAGGACGGTGTCTGTGCTTGCGCCTGCGCCTGCGCGAATGTGACAGTCGTGCAAAGGGCCGCCAGCGCGATCACGCGCGTGAAGGGTCTCAACATCACGTCCTCCCAAGATTTCCAGCACCCATCGCTTCTTGTTTGCGCAAGTTTAATCCAGCAGCCAAGGCTACAGCAAGCTTGCGCAGGGACCCTTTGCCTCCCGCCCCACCTCGCGTAAGCTCACCCCAAATGATGGGAGGCTGTGGTGACGGCTCAGCAGGGGTTTATCGAGGCTTGCAAGCGGCCGGGGGAGCTTGGCGCGCATTCGCTGCATCTGTGCCACATGAGCGTGCCGGATCTGAAAGAGGCGCAGCACTTTTATTCAAGCTTCGGGCTTGATGTGCGCGAAGAAGGCAATGGGCTTGGTCTCTATACATTTGGCTGCGACCATAAATGGGTGAGCATCGCGGAAGGACCGCGCAAGAAATTCGGCTTCTACAGCTTCGCCTTTTTCGAGGAGGATTTTGCTCCCTTCACGCAACGCCTGCAAAAACTCGGAGTGAAGCGGCTTGATCCACCTGCGGGCTTTGAAGACGAAGGTGTGTGGTTTCAGGATCCCGATGGCAATTTCGTGCAAGCGAAAGTGGCTGCCAAATCATCGCCAAATATAAAGTCGCAATTTGACGTCGTGTCTTCACCCGCAGGCAAGCGTGGCGCGCCCTATCGTCGCGATGCTGGGCTCGTGACTCCGCGCCGTCTGTCGCATTCGCTCTTGTTCACGCCCGACGTGTTGCGTGCGGTCGATTTTTATTCGCGTGTTCTGGGCCTGCGACTGTCAGATCGTTCAGACGATATCATCGCCTTCATGCATGGCATTCATGGCAGCGATCATCATATGATTGCTTTCGCCAAATCTCATGCGCCGGGGCATCATCATTACAGCTGGGATGTTGGCTCGGTGATGGATATTGGGCTTGGCGCCATGAATATGCTCGACAAGGGCTATGCGCGTGGCTGGGGCTTGGGCCGCCATGTGCTTGGCTCCAACTACTTCCATTATGTGCGCGATCCATGGGGTAGCTATAGCGAATATTCAGCTGATATTGATTTCATCCCTCATGATTGCGATTGGGATACGGGCAATCATCCGGCAGCAGACTCCCTTTACGTTTGGGGTCCCAATCTGCCGGACGATTTCATCCAGAATTTCGAAGCCTGATTATTGTGCGTCGCGCAGGCGGGTGGTTGTGGGGCTCCAGCGCTTCACCTCTTCCGCAATGAAGGCGGTGAATTCCGCTGGGGTGAGCGCCTTGGGCTCGGCGGCCTCCAGTTCCAGCTGACGCTTCACGCGCGGCTCATTGAGACTGTCAATCGCGGCCTTATTGAGCTTGGCGACGACATCTTTCGGCAAGCCGACGGGGCCTGACAGGCCGTACCATGTTGCCATCACAAGATCCGTATAACCAAGCTCAGCAAAAGTTGGCAGCGCTGGCTGATCAGGAATGCGCTTGCTGGCGGTGATGGCGATTGCCGTGAGTGAGCCTGCCACAACATGTTCGCGCGCGGTGGACCAATTCATGCTGGCGATTTTCACATGGCCCGCGACGACATCAAGGATGGCCGTGCCGCCGCCCTTATGCGGCACATGGACCAGATTGAGCTTTTCCTTCTCGGCCAAAAAAGCCGCTGTGATATGCCCGCCCGTGCCAACGCCCGGCGAAACATAACCGATGGACTCCTTCTGCCCGCGCACATAGCGCAAAAAGTCCTGCATTGACTTGATGCCGGTTGAAGGATGCACGACCAGCACAGATGGTGCGCCGCCGAAATAGGCGATATGGGTGAACTCCTTCACGGGGTCGATATTGGCATCCTTGCTCATCAGCGGCGCGAGGAGATGCGAGGCGGCCCCGGAAATGATCAATGTGCGACCGTCAGGCGCGGCGCGCGCAACTTGACGCGCTGCCAGCAAACCACCAGCACCCGCAGAATTCTTGACGATGAAGTTATGACCGAGCTTCGTGCCAATCGCATCCATGAAGATGCGGCCCATGACATCCGCCGCACCGCCGGGTGCATAGGGCACGACGACTTCGACAGTGCCGCTCGGCCATTCCTGCGCTTTCGCCTGTAATGGCAAAAGCGCGATGAGTGCAATACATGCGGCCTTGATCTTCATTGGTGTCGTCTCCCTATTGTTCTTTGCTTCATCAGCGCGGGTCTGCTTCTCCCATGAGGAGAAGGATGCCCGTTCTCCAAGAATGCCGACTGCCTAATGCCGACTGCTCATTCCATCCGCAATCTTCTCGGCCATCATGATGATGGGCGCGTTGATATTCCCGCCAATCAAATCAGGCATGATGGAGCCATCAATCACGCGCAGGCATTGTGCTCCATGAACGCGGCCTTGTTGATCAACGACGGCCATCGGATCGCTTTCAAGTCCCATCTTGCAAGTGCCTGCCGGATGGTGAACCGTGATCCCGGTCTGCGCAATATGTGCATCAAGCGCTGCGTCAGACATGTCTGCGGGATTGGGCATGACCTGTTTGGCAATATAGGGGGCAAGACCCTTCTGCTTTCCTATCTCTGCAACCATGCGCAGACCTTGATGCAAAACAGCGCGATCCTTCGGCGTGGTGAGGAAATTCTGCGTGATCCGTGCCAGTGCAGAAGGGTCAGCACTCGTCAGTGTCACCTCGCCGCGGCTTTCGGGTCGAAGCAAGACGGCACGGCAGGCAAAGCCATCTGCATAAGGTTGCACGAAAGGCGAGAGATAGGGGCTTGCCGTCATGGGCGCTGCGTTGAACAGGAGTTGAAGATCCGGCAGGGCCTCATCCGACGATGATTTGAGATAGGCCATCACGCCGCTCGGCAAATCATTCGAAATGCCACGCCCCGCCAGATAGGTCTTCGCCAGATCGACCACGATGCGGTCGATGCGCATGGTTTCATGCAAGGGGCCGGGCGAAGTTCGCGCGTAATGAACCGCTGCAGACATATGGTCTTGCAGATTTTTGCCGACACCGGGCCGGTCAACCACAATCTTGATGTCATGCCTGCGCAACTCGTCGGCAGGGCCGATGCCGGAAAGCATCAAGAGCTGGGGCGAATTGATCGCGCCGCCGCATAAAATCACTTCACCTGCTTGCGCAGTCGCGGCCAAATCATCCTTGCGCCACGTAACTCCTGTTGCCGTGTCGCCATTCATCAGAATTTTGGTGACTTGTGCGCCCGTGATCAGGGTGAGGTTTTTGCGGTGAAGCGCAGGACGAAGATAAGCATCAGCCGCGCTCCAGCGACGACCATTGCGGATCGTCATTTGCCAGCGGCAGAAGCCTTCCTGCTGGGCCCCGTTATAGTCAGGTGTAAATCCATAGCCTGCATCAATGCCTGCCTGCAGATAGGCCTCGATCAGCGGATCAGCAAAGGTGGATTCCTGCACATTGAGCGGACCACCATGGCCGCGATACTCAGACGTCGCGCCGCACCAGTTTTCCAGCTTACGAAAATAGGGCAACACCTTGTCATAGGACCAATCGGTCAAGCCGGCTTTCGCCCAACGTTCATAATCGCCGCGATGACCGCGCACATAGGCCATCGCATTAATGGAGGAGGAGCCACCCACCACCTTGCCGCGCGCGCATTCAATCTCGCGTCCACCCATGGCCGCATCGGGCTCGCAAAAATACATCCAATCATGCAGGCGCTTTAGCAAAATACGCGGCCATCCCAGCGGGATCTTGATCCACGGATCACGATCCCAGCCCCCAGCCTCAAGCAAGAGCACGCGCGTTGTCTTATTCTCGGTCAGACGATTGGCGAGTGTGCAACCCGCCGAACCTGCGCCGATGATGATATAGTCATAGTCAGCCATGGGTCATTCGTCTCACTGTGCCGTCATGGCTTTGCGGATGCGTGCGATCACTTCAGGCGAAGCTGCAAAAACCTTGTTCACCATGGCTTCCATATCTTCACCTGTGTTCGGATCAGCCTCGGTCATGAGTTTGGCTGCTTCTTCCTGCAAGGCTGGGCTGCGGATTGCTTCCATGAAGGCTTTGCGCATCAGCATCACGCGATCCTGCGGCACACCCGGCGGCATCATGAAGGCGCGCACATAAAGTCCCTGCGAATAGAAGATCTCCAATGCCTCACGCGTTTGAGCATCTTTCGCGGAATTGATGGTGAGCGGAATCTTCGCCTTGTCTAGTTCTGGATTACCAATCGCGCCGACCTGCGCGATGATGCGATAATCACCCTTGCCTTCGAGCGCATCGGGGAAGTGGAGCTTGGCGGAGGACCAGGCGAAACCGCACACGCCTTGCACTTCCTTATTCTGGATGGCGAGCACGATCTCCTTGGTGCCCGGATAGCCGGTCACAATCCTCAACTTCGCATTCAAGAGGTTTTTGAGCACTGTTGTATAGACATGCACGAGACTTCCGCCGCCGGGTGTACCGACGATGAATTCTTTTTCATACATGTCCTCATTCTTCTGAATGGGGGAGTCCTTGCGCGCAAGGCAGACAAGGGCTTCTGCATTGCCATTGCCAATGAAGTTGAATTTGGTTGGATCATATTTGTCTTTTGAATCGCCCGGCTGTGGATTGAAGAGCGGGTCAAAGAAGGCGCCCGGCAACACGCTTGCCATATGGGTGCCATCCTTGGGCGCAATCGTATAGGTGTGGCGCGCGGCCGTGAGGCTGCCAGCGCCCGGCATATTTTGAACCACGACCGTGGGGTTGCCGGGAATGAATTTGCCGATATGACGCCCCACAAGACGGGCAAAGAGATCAACGCCGCCACCGGCAGAGGCACCAACAACGATGGTCAGCGTTTTGCCTTTGTAAAATTCATCGGGGCTTTGTGCATGGGCGGGTGCCGCGATTGATGCAGCGAGAGTTGCGAGCCCAATCAGGCTAAATTTTGCGAGCGAGATGCTACGACGAGTCATGCTTATTCTCCCTGCATCTATCAAGAGGTGAGTCCGTCGAGCAGATAGCCGAATTTCTCACGCGCCTTGCGCGCGACTTCGGGGCTCGGCGTATTGGCCAGCGGAAATTCGTTGCGCCAGTGCCACGGGCGGCAGGCATTGATGATGGCGACGGAGTGGCTCATGTCGCCGATCTTGCGCTTCTCAGGCGGGATGCGCGGATCAGCCGGTGAGTCCCAGGTACCGTCAATGATCTGAATTGACTCTTTTGGGTCAGAGCGCGTCAGCATCGCCCAAATAAGTGCTTCGAGATCGGTCACATCGACATCTTCATCTGTGACGACGATATATTTTGATGCATAGGCAGAGCCGCCGCATTGCGCTGCAATCGTGCCTGCTTGAATGGCATGGCCGGGATAGCGTTGCTTGATCGACACGCCATGGAACATGCGTGCGCCACCCACTTCATGACACCAGACCTGCTGCACATCGGGCACGCCTGCATTGGCCATATTCTGTTTGATTGTGGCTGAGCGCATCACGGCGCGGTAGCGTGCCATCTCATCAGGTCCAGCACCCATCGGCGGAACACCGACAAGGATCGGATCGTTGCGATGGTAGATCGCCTTGACATCAATCACTGTGCAGGGCTTCGCGCCTCCTGCATAATGGCCAGTCCATTCACCAAATGGACCTTCCACAATTTTGCGGTCGGGATGGACATAGCCTTCAAGCACGATCTCGGCATTGGCGGGGATTGGCAGGCCGGTGATCTTGCCTTTCACCATCTTCTCTGCCCGGCCGCGCATACCACCAATCATGTCAAATTCAAACGTGCCATAAGGCGCTTCAAGTCCGCCAAGCAGGAAGGCGAGTGGATCACCGCCCACCACCATTACGACGGGCATGGGCTCGCCCTTCTTGAAATATTTGTCGCAATGGATCGCGCCGTGATGGCCAGCTGCCATCAGGATACCAACAGTCTTTTCATCAAAGACCTGTCCGCGATAGGCACCTGCATTATACCATCCTTCATCCGGGTCTTGCGTGATGGAATAGGTGCCGGTTCCGATGTAACGCCCTCCGTCTTTTTCATGCCAGACGGGTGAGGGGAATTTCGTTACGTCCACATCATCACCCATGATGATGTTCTCAAAGACGGGGCCCGTTTCCACAATCTCATGCGGAATATGTTTCTGCGAAGTGAGGAACGCAGCGCGGTAGCCATCGCTCAATTCCCACTTGGACAGTTCAGTCGGGAAGCCAAGCGTCATGTTGCGACGGCGACCCGCAAACATGTTTAGCAAGAGGCGATAGCCCTTGGGGCAGCCTTGCACCTCATCAAAGACAACACAGGGGCCATTTTCAGCGCGCAAAATCGCTTCCGCCACAAGGCCGATATCCTCTTGCCAATTGGCCCCTGTCACATTGCGCACCTCGCCCAGTCGCTCTGCCTCCGCCAGCCATTCGCGCAAATCATTATACGCGATTACAGGCTTTGAATTCGTGCTCATTGTCTTCTCCCGAATGGCTGGCGGTTTGTGTTAGCGATTAGGCGGACAGTTTTTCGGCCATCCAGTCTGCAGACTGGTTGCGATATTTATAGGCGCGGTTATGGGCAACGTGATTGCCATCCGGGATCACCAGCAACACGGTCTCTCCCTTGGCTTCCCGCGCCAGTCGCTCAGCATCTTCTGGCGGACACAAGCGATCAAGACCGCCAGCGATCACGAAAAGGGGACATTCGATCTTGTTGGCGACGCCTTCCAGATTGAGTTGGAAGGCTTTCATCTTCGCTTCCTCGATCGTCTTGCTATGGCTACGTTGGACATAAGCGTCGCGTGTCAGGCCGGGAAGCTTGTCCCACAGCGCGCCCCAATTATAGGGTCCGCAATTGGCAATGGCCGCCTTGATGCGCTTTTCGAAAGCCGCCGAACGCGGCGCATAATAGCCACCAAGGCTGATGCCCCAGATGCCGATGCGATCCGTGTCCACTTGCTCCTTGCGATGGGCGATCAGCCAATCAATCACCGGGCCAACGACATTCTCGTAGTCATAGCGGATAGGGAAATCATATTCCGCTTCCCCCTGGCCGGGGCCGTCGAAAGCTAGGATGGCCATGCCGCGATCAAGGAAGGTTTGTTCAAATGTCAGCAGTTCTTCCTTGGTTGAGTCGAGGCCCATGGTCATCAGAACGATGGGCGGACGTTTGACGCCTTTGGGCAGTCGCAATGTGCCAGCGAGTTGCTTGCCCTCGTAAGGGATCATCACGCGCTCGCCGGGTGGGTTGAGGTGAGGCAAAGCGAGATCGAGGCATTCAACTGCCTTTTTATGCGCCGCCTTCATCTGCTCCATGTCCTGCACGAAGAGATATTTGCCATAATGATAAGTCACAGAAGCGCGGGTGAGATGATCAGCAGCGCTGACATATTGTTTTCTGGCGAGCGCATCGCGGCCCATCGCCTCATGCACACTGGCGCGTTCTGACCATTCACGGCACCAGTCCTTCCAGGCGGTGATCTTGTTGATGAGATCGTCAAAGTCGCTGGCTGCAACACCATTCACGGTGAAGCGCGACAGGAAGTTGCGCGCATGATGGATCGGATCTTCTGCCATTTTTTCTCTCCCGTTTCTTTAAGCTTTGATATTCTGTGAGCTGAATAAGTCGAGGGCGGCATCAACCATGCCCTGATAGCCCGTGCAGCGACAGAGATTGCCGGACAGTGCAGTGCGAATCTCCTCTTCGCCGAGCCTTCGTCCTTGGCGGTCGCTATCAAGCTCCATCAGCGTCATGACAACGCCGGGCGTGCAAAAGCCGCATTGCAGACCATGATGACGAGCGAGCGCTTCTTGAATGGGATGCAACCTTTCGTCCTCAGTCACGCCTTCGATGGTCGTGATGCTGCAACCATCGGCTTGAGCGGCGAGCATCAGACAGCTGCGCGCAGTGGCACCATTGACGAGCACTGTGCAAGCGCCGCACACACCATGCTCACAACCCATATGGGTGCCAGTGAGTTTGAGGTCACGTCGCAGAAAATCGGCAAGATTCATGCGCGCGTCTACAATGGCTTCAATGGCGTGACCATTGACGGTGAGCTTGATCTTTTGTGGATCAAACATGCGCAGCACTCCGGGCTCGTTGCATGGCTTGCATCAAGGCGCGTTGTAGAAGCACAGCTGCAATCTCTTGGCGGAAGTCTGGTGGGTAGAGTTCATCCCCATCGCATTCAACGCCCTGCAGCAGCCTTTCACCCATGTCAGCGGGAAGGACGTGTTGGCCGATCAGTGCTGCATCCGTCAAAACAACGGGTGTAGCTTGAAGCCCTCCCAGGGCGATGCTGCAGGCGCCAATTGCAGCCTTTTCGTCGAGCGTCATTTGAACAGCTGCAGAGACAATGGCAAAATCAGCCGGACGGCGATTGAATTCGTGGAACGCCGCTCCTGTAGCAGCCGGTGCGATCGGCCAGCGGATTGCTGTGACGATCTCATCTGGCTCCAGACAATTGGTGAGATAGCCTTGCGCGAACTCACTAAAGGCGACGCGGCGAGAGCCGGCCGGCGAGAATATGTCGATCTTTGCTTTGAGGGCCGCAGCGATGACAGGCAATTCGGCGCCCGGATCAAGATGGCTGATGCTGCCACCAACCGTTCCACGATTGCGCGTTTGCTGGTGTCCGACATGCAGGATGGCGTCATGCAGCAGGGGGCAGTGTTGGGCAACAAGTTCCGATCGCTCAATGCTTCGTTGAGTACACATTGCACCTGTGATCAGTGTGTTGCCCTCAACCATAATGTCGCGCAAAGCCTCAATCCTGTTGAGGTCAATCAGATGGTCAGGCGCAGCAACGCGCAGATTGAGCATGGGCATCAGGGATTGCCCACCAGCCAGCACACGTGCATTGGGTAATGTCGCGAGCAGCATTGCTGCGTCGTTTACGGTTTTTGGCGCGTGATATTTAAAGGGTGGGGCCTTCATGGCGTGAGGCTCCTCTCACGCATGAGCTTGCGCAGTCGCGCAGGTGTCACGGGCAATTCCGTGATCTTGATATTGAAGGGCCGCAGCGCGTCTTCAATCGCGGAAATGATGACACTGGGGGCACCGATGGTCCCGCTTTCTGCCGCACCTTTGACGCCGAGTGGATTGAGTGGCGTTGGCGATTCCATATGATGGATTTCGATGCGTGGCACGACATCGCTTGTCGGCAGCAGATAGTCTGCATAAGTGACGCTGAGCGGCTGGCCCTGCGCATCATAGCGCATCCACTCATAGAGCGTGGAGCCGATGCCATGCACAACACCCCCGATGATCTGGCCTTCGACCATCATGGGATTGATCATGCGCCCACAGTCATGCATGACAATGTAACGCAAGATATTCACTGTGCCGGTGGCAGGATCGACCTCCACTTCGCAGACATGAGACCCATTGGTGTAAGTCAGCCCATTGGCCATGTAATCGCTATTTGCAAAGAGGCCCGGCGGTAGATTGCCAGGCAGTGCAAAGCCCGGCGCTCCCGCCAAGGCACGCGCAATTTCAGCCAATGTCTTGCCGTGATCGGGCACACCTTTGAGATGCACGCGACCCTTGCTCAATTCGAGATCTTGGGGTTCCGCTTCGAGAATGGCCCCTGCAGCGATCTTGATCTTTTCGACGATGGACTGCGCTGCGCCAAGGGCGGCATTGCCAGCCATCACAGCTTGCCGGCTCGCATAGGCACCAAGCCCTGAGGGTGTGAGCTGCGTATCACCAACGACGACTTCAACATCCTCAGCACGGATGCCGAGTTGATCAGCCGCGAATTGCGCGATCATGCTCTTCACGCCTTGCCCTTGCGCGGTTGCGCCCGTCGCCGCGATGATCTGACCTGAAGGGCTGATGCGAATGGAGACGCTCTCGAATGGTCCACGCCCAGTGGCCTCAACATAATTGGCAAGGCCAAGACCGATATAGCGTCCTTCCCTGCGTGCAGCCTCCTGGCGTGCAGGAAAATCGCTCCAGCCGGCGGCTGCCATCACGCGCTTCTGACATTCCGGGTAATCGCCCGTGTCATATTCCATCGTGCTGCCATCACGCTGGCGCACAGGAATGGGGAATGGCATTCGATCAGGTGTGATGAGGTTGCGGCTGCGGATCTCTTCGCGCGAGAGGCCGAGTTTTTCAGCAGCCAGATCGAGCAATCGCTCCATGACAAATGTGCCCTGCGGGCGTCCCGCACCACGTGTGGGTGCGGCAGGCGTCATATTGGTGAGGCAAAGCTGAATGTCGATCTTGTAGGCGGGGAGATCATAAGGCCCGATCAGATTGGTCGCAGCATTGTAAGGCAGTGCGATCCCATAGGGGGTTGAAGCGCCATGGTCATAGCGCAATGTGCCGCGAATGCCGAGCAACTTGCCCTCATCCGTGAAGGCGATTTCCATCGTCCAGATTTGGTCGCGCTCAAAGCTTGTTGCGGTGAAGCTCTCAAAGCGGTCTTCAATCCATTTGACAGGACGCTTGAGCAGTAGCGCTGCGGCGGGGATCGCAAGCTCTTCCGGGTGGAACACGGCTTTGGGGCCAAATCCGCCGCCCACATCAGGTGTCACAACGCGGACCTGGCTTTCATGCAAACCCAGCGCATCCACCAAAATGGATTTGGCGCGATGTGGCATCTGGGTTGAATCCCAGACAGTCAGGCGCTGCTCGATTTCATCATATTGCGCCAGCACGCCTCTTGCTTCGAGTGAATGGCCACCGCCTTTGCTCAGGCGATATTCCTGCGCCATGACATGTGGCGCTGAGGCAAAGACTGCATCTGCATTGCCATAGTCGATGCCCGTGCGCGCGACGAGATTGTCTGGCAGACCAAGCCGCGCGGGGGGAGACCCTTCCTGCAAGCCCGCAATCGGATCAACAACAGCGGGCAGGGGTTCGATTTCGATGTCGATCAGCGCAATCGCATCCTCGGCCAGTGCGCGACTGTCGGCGACGACAAGTGCGATTGGTTCGCCTACATAGCAGACCTCTGCAATCGCGAGCACATCGGGATCGACAACATGGCGCAGGCCGCCAGCTGGCAAGGCAAGAGGCATGTGGTCGCGGGTCATCAGCGGGCGCAGATCATCGTAGCGGTAAATGGCGTGGATGCCTGGCAGAGCGCGGGCGGCGCTGGCATCGAAGCGGCGGATCAGTCCATGCGCGACGGGGCTACGCAGGAAAGCTGCCTCCAGCAGGCCTGAGGGAGCGAGGTCGTCGAGGAAACGGCCCTGACCCCGCAGCAACGCCGCATCCTCGATGCGCGGTACGGGCGTCCCGATCCGGTCATGTTGACCCAGCTTCCCCATTTTACTCCCGTTATCCTGTCTTTTTGTCATACAGAGCAGCGGCTAGGCAGCGTCAGAATCCGTGAAGGCTTCCTTGAACCGGAGGGCAGCGGCAGCAGCTCGCTCCACATGCGCGACGGCAGCCGCGCGGGCGAGATCGGGGTTGCGGCTGCGCAGGGCTGCTACAATGGCCTCGATCTCACGCAGGCTTTGCGGCCCCCGATGAGGGTCTGAGCGCGACAGCGACCGCAAGCGGTTGATCTTGGAGTTCAGTCGATTGAGAAGGTCGAGCACAACATGGTTGCCAGCGCCGATGCAGAGGACCTCATAGAAGCGGTCTTTCTGCGAGATGATGGAGGCGAAATCCTTCTCGCGATAGGCGCGGGAAAGGGCCCCAACCACCTCAGAAAGCGCTTCTAAGTCAGTTTCTTGTGCGTGATTGGCGAATTGCTCAGCTACCAGCCCTTCGAGGGCTGCGCGCACCGCATAGACGTTTCGCGCCTCTTCAGCCGTGACCCCCGCCACGACCACGCCCCGTGTGCCACGCTCCAGAAGCCCCTCGGCTTCCAGCTCGCGCAAAGCCTCCCGCAAAGCCGTGCGGCTGACACAAAGATCGTGACACAGATCCTTCTCAACGAGCCTTGTGCCAGGCGGCAGGGTGCCATCGCTCATGGCATCGCGCAGGCTTGCCGAGATCTTCCGGCGAAGCGGCGCTGCTTCCTGCACGACGGGTTTGAGATTGCTCATGGAGTGCCAAGGCCCCAGCTGACTCTTATGATATTACTGTCATACAAAGTCAGCTGGCAAGGGCCGGGGCGGAAGCTGGGTCACTTCGCGGTCTTCAGATTGGCCTTGTCCACAACTTCACTCCACTGTCTGGCCTCGCGGGCAATCTGCTTGCCGAACTCCTCCGGCGTGCTGCTGGCGACCTGCGCGCTCACCACCGCGAATTTGTTGACCAGCTCAGGGTCATTGAGAGCCTGCTTCACTGCGTCATAGACTTTGTTGACGAGCGGCTGTGGCATGTTGGGCGGGCCAACCAAGCCGGCCCATGCTTTCACATTGAAGCTGTTCAGTTCGGGCAGGCCGCTGTCCTTGGCGAGGGGGGCTTTGGGCTGTTGGGGCAGGGGCTTGTCGCCTGTGACTGCGACGATTTTCAAAGTGCCCGCATCGACGAAGGGCAGCGTGGTCGAGGCAGAAGAAATGATGAGATCAATCTGACCGCTCACGGTGTCGCTCGTGGCATCCGCCGCGCCCTTGTAAGGCACGTGGTTCATCTTGAGGCCGGTGAGCTGTTTCAGATATTCACCGACGAGATGACCTGAGCTGCCAGTTCCTGCTGAACCATAGAAGATCTCTTTTTGTCCCGGCCTTTTCGACAATGCGACGAGTTCCGCAATGTTGGAGGCTGCAACTTTGGGGTTTGCAACAACAGTCATCGGCGTGTCGATGATGCGTGCAATTGGAGTGAAGTCTTTTACCGGGTCGAAATTCACATTACCAAGAGCGGCACCAATCACCAGCGTGCCATCAAGCACAACCATCAGCGTATAACCATCAGGCGGTGCATCCGCGACCTGACGCGCGGCGAGCGCGCCATTGGCGCCGGCGCGATTTTCCACCACGACTGATGCGCCGAGCGTTTTGGAGAGACTGGGTGCGATGAGGCGCGCTGTCTGATCCGCGAGCCCGCCGGGTGCCAGACCGACAATGAGACGGATTGGCTTATTGGGAAAATCCGATTGAGCCTGTGCCGCAGTTGCGCCCAATAGGGCACAAGTGACACCAATCGCTGCCAAGAACTTGCGTGCGGACATTTTGACCTCCCGAGTGCTTCTTTTTTTATGTGAAGCTGAACTCACCAAATTGTTCTTTTGCCGCCTGACGCAGACGCGGCATCACTTCTGCTGCGAAGAGTTCCATGCTGCGCTTTGTGAGATGGGCTGGCAAGGTGCCAAACTGCATCATGGCGAGGAAATTGCCGAAGCCAATCTCCTTTTGATAGGCGATGAGCTTTTCAGCCACGGTCTTGGGGCTTCCGCAGGTCATCATGCCAAGCTCATTGGCGCGGCGCACATCAATCTTCTCATGTGCTGCCATTTTCGCGACAACGATGCCCTTGGCCGATTGCGGTGAGGCATAGCCGGGTGGCATCACCATTTCGAGCGGGATCTTGGAGAGGAATTCATTACGGAAAAAATCGTAATGAGGGCTGCATTCCTCCATCGCCTTCTCATCCGTGTCGCTCACATAAAGCGGTGTCGCCCAGCCAAGCTGACGCGGATGATGCTCATAGCCGAAGCCTTGCGCGACCTGCTTATAGGCATCAAGATTCTTCTTCACTGCTGCAATGGCGCTGAATGTTTGCAGATAGGTGTATTTACGGGACGGATGCGCCGCAAACTCTACCGTCTCACGGCTGCCTTGCGAGGGAATCCAGACAGGGGGATGTGGCTGCTGATAGGGGCGGGGCCAGACATTCACATACTCAAAATTATAATGCTTGCCGTGAAACTCAAACGGTCCCGGCTCAGTCCAGGCGCGAATGATCATGTCATGTGCTTCACGGAATCGCTCCAGTGAAGTCGCAGGATTAATGCCAAAGGCGTGATACTCAGCACCAATGCCGCGTACAAAGCCTGAGATCAAACGTCCATGCGTGATATTGTCGATCATCGCATGTTCTTCAGCTACCGTGAAAGGTTGTGCGCGCAGTGGCAGCGCATTTCCCAAAATCGCAATGCGTGCACGGGTGGTGCGGCGTGCAAGGGCTGAAGCTGTGACTGTGGGGGAGGGCATCATCCCATAGGGGGTTTGATGATGCTCATTCACGCAGACCCCATCAAAGCCGAGCGTCTCTGCATATTCGAGTTCATCGAGATAGCGGTTGTAAAGCTCCGCGCCCTTCTTCGGATCATAGAGCTTGTTCGACATCGTTACCCAGCTTTGCGGGTAATTCGCGGCTTCTTTTGCGTCCAACGCCGCATAGGGCATCAGGTGAAACATCATGATGTTCATTGTGCATGTTCCTTAGCAAAATGGG
>CAZLBA010000060.1:12479-18460 GCA_964557555.1 uncultured Beijerinckia sp. | reverse complement strand
GTCTTTCAACTGCTTGAGCTTGGCGTTGTTGTCGTCGAGCAGTTCATCACGCTCATGGTGCCGCTTGGTCTCGTCGAGGTGGCACGCACCGGTGTCGCCGGCATCACCCGTGGCGCCGAGGGCATGAAGGTCTAGCCCCGGCGCCCTCGAACTGCGCGCCGTCCGTTCCCGGGGAAGGATTTCACCGTGCCTTGCAAGCTGTCCGTCAACGTCAACGCCATCGCCTATCTGCGCAACCGCCGCAATCTTCCCTGGCCGTCGGTCGAGGACCTCTGCCGGGTGGCTCTGGATGCCGGGGCGGCGGGCATCACGGTGCATCCGCGGCCTGACGAGCGCCACATCCGCCGTACGGATGTAACCGATATCTCACGCCTGCTGCGCAAACAGTATCCGGGCCGCGAGTTCAACATCGAGGGCTTTCCCGACGAGAGCTTCCTGCGGCTGGTCGAGGACGCCCGGCCGGATCAGGTGACACTGGTTCCCGACGATCCCGCCCAGACGACCTCGGATCATGGCTGGAACATCGCCGCCAACCGTGACCGGCTGCGCTCGGTGATCGCGCGACTCCACCACGGCAACATGCGGGTGTCGCTGTTCATCGATCCCGTCCCGGACCTTGCCGAACAGGCGCGTGAGGCCGGGGCCGACCGTGTCGAGATCTTCACCGGCCCTTATGGTGGTGCAGCCAACCCCGAAGATGCCCGGCGGGAATTCGACAAGGTCGTCGCGACCGGCCAGGCTGCGACAAGGTCGGGTCTTGGCCTCAATGCCGGTCATGACCTGACCTGCGCCAATCTGCCCGCGCTCGTGGTCGCGCTGCCCCAATTGCAGGAGGTGTCGATCGGCCATGCGGTGACTGCCGACGCGCTGATGTATGGCATGGCGGAAGCCGTGCGACGGTTCAGGGCTGCGCTCGGTGACGTCTGAGCTCCTGCTGCTGGCCTCGATCGGCGCGATACAGCTTCTTGCGGTGATCTCGCCGGGGCCGAGCTTCCTGATCACCGCGCGCACGGCCGTGGCCCAGTCGCGGGCGGACGGCGTCAAGGTGGCGCTGGGTCTGGGGGCCGGCACGGTGGTCTGGTCCTCGGCGGCGCTCCTTGGCCTCAATGCCGTGTTTCATGCCATTCCCGTCCTGTTCATGGGCATGAAGCTCGCGGGCGCCCTGTTCCTGCTCTATGTGGCGGTCATGATCTTCCGCCACGCCGCCGACCCGCTGGAGATCGGCACGGGGGGCGAGCGGCTGCCGAACCCCTTCCTCAAGGGCTTCCTGACTCAGATTTCCAACCCCAAGGTGGCGGTGTTCTTCGGCTCGATCTTCATTGCGATGCTGCCCGCCCAGCTCTCCCTGTGGACCACCGTGGCGCTGATCCTCATGGTCAGCCTCAACGAGGTGTGGTGGTATTCCCTCGTGGCCCTGTTCTTCGGGGCAGGGCCCGTCCGGCGCGCCTACCTCCGGGCCAAGTCCTGGATCGACCGGATCACGGGCCTGTTTCTGGGGGCCCTGGGCCTGCGGCTCCTGTGGTCGGTGGGCGAGGGGCTCTGAGCCTTTTGCCGCTTGCCTTGGGGCCTTGGCCCCGCTATTCCCGCGCCAATTCAATTCCAGAGGGATGGACCCCACCGATGCGCGTTTACTATGACCGCGATGCGGATGTGAACCTGATCAAGTCCAAGAAGGTGGCGATCGTCGGCTATGGCAGCCAGGGCCGCGCCCATGCGCTGAACCTCAAGGACTCGGGCGCCACCAATGTGGTGATCGCGTTGAAGCCGGGCTCGGCCACGGCCAAGAAAGTGGAGGCCGACGGCCTCAAGGTCATGACGGTGGCCGCAGCCGCCAAGTGGGCCGACCTCATGATGATGGCGACGCCGGATGAGCTCCAGGCCGACATCTACCGCGACGAGATCGCCCCCAACATCCGGGACGGCGCGGCGGTTGCCTTCGCGCACGGACTCAACATCCATTTCAACCTCATCGAGCCCAAGAAGACCATCGACGTCCTGATGATCGCGCCGAAGGGCCCGGGCCACACGGTGCGGGGCGAATACCAGAAGGGTGGCGGCGTCCCCTGCCTCATCGCCATCCACCAGGATGCGTCGGGCAATGCCCACGACCTCGCGCTCTCCTATGCCTCGGGCGTGGGTGGCGGCCGGTCGGGCATCATCGAGACGACCTTCAAGGAAGAGTGCGAGACCGACCTGTTCGGCGAGCAGGTGGTGCTGTGCGGTGGCCTCGTGGAGCTGATCCGTGCTGGCTACGAGACGCTCGTCGAGGCGGGTTACTCGCCCGAGATGGCCTATTTCGAGTGCCTGCACGAGGTGAAGCTGATCGTCGACCTGATCTATGAAGGCGGCATCGCCAACATGAACTACTCGATCTCCAACACCGCCGAGTGGGGCGAATATGTCACCGGCCCGCGCATCATCACGCCTGAGACCAAGGCTGAGATGAAGCGCGTGCTGCACGACATCCAGACCGGCAAGTTCACCTCTGAATGGATGCAGGAATATCGTTCCGGCGCGGCCCGCTTTAAGGGCATCCGCCGCATGAATGATAGCCACCAGATCGAGGAAGTTGGCGCCAAGCTGCGCGGCATGATGCCGTGGATTGGCAAGAACAAGCTGGTGGACAAGGCTCGCAACTAAGCTTTTGTTTTTCCGGTAATCCCAAATGGCGGGACGCCTTCGCGTTTCCCGCCATTTTTCTTTGCGAAATGCGCGGCTTGTATATGGCTCAGCTCTTGCTCTCTCGCACTGAAAACGTTACGTTCAGCTTACTCATTGTAACGCTCAGGGCGCCTGTGATTCATGCAAAGCTTCGAAACAATCCAGTTCCTCGCCTATGTTGATCGCGACTTGTTGGAGCGTCGTGCTGCCAACCTGTTCGAATATATGGCCGATCATGCGCTGGACCGGGCAGCGAGCCTGTTTGCTCCCCATGCCTGCGTGACATTGGGACATGATCTGCGCGCCATGCCGTTTTATGGGCGACATCAGGGGCTTGGTGCCATCCGCAAGGTCCTGCGTGACATTCACATCGAATATGAGGTTCTGTGGCAGGACATTCAGGATGTGATGCTGGATGGGGATCGCGCTGTGCTGCGCCGCCTGTGCCGCCTGCGCCACCGGGGTACGGGCAAGGTATGCAACATCACCTTCTGTGACTGGCTGCGCTTTGAAGACGGGTTGATCGTTTCACTCGAATCTGTGGGCGACTCCATGGCGCTTGCTGAACTCGTCTCCTGACAGCTGACCAGCGGCTTTGGCGGCGCTTTCTCTTGCCAGCCACCTCTGTTTGCGCCAGCGTGCCGCAAGGGAGGATTGATTTCGACCATGCCAGCCATGTCTGCCGCGCCGGACCAAGCTTCGGCCCCTGCTGTCGCCTTGCACGATGTAAGTGTGCGCTTTGGGGATGGGGCTAGCCTGTTTGAAGCTGTGTCGAAGGCCAATCTCACGGTCGCGCCGGGGGAATTTGTCGCCATTGTCGGCCCCACCGGCTGTGGCAAATCCACCTTGCTGAATGTTGTGGCCGGACTTCTGGTCCCGGCTGGCGGAACTGCCCATGTGCGCGGTCGCCCAGTCAGCGGCATCACCAAAGAAGCAGGTTATCTCTTTCAGCAAGATGCCCTCATGCCGTGGAAGACGGCGCTTGCCAATGTGGCGGTGGCCCTGGAAGTGGCAGGCGTCAACGCGGCAGAGGCAAATGACCGCGCGCGAGCCTTGCTGACGCGGGTTGGGCTTGCACAATTCACGCAGCGCTATCCGCATCAATTGTCAGGCGGCCAGCGCAAGCGTGTGGCGCTGGCGCAAGTGTTGATCCGTGATCCCGCCATCTTGCTGATGGATGAGCCATTCGGTCCGCTCGATGCACAAACGCGCGGCCTGATGGGTGATCTTCTATTGTCGCTCTGGCAGGCTGACCGCAAGGCAGTGCTCTTCGTCACCCATGATCTTGATGAGGCCATCGCAATGTCTGATCGGGTCGTCGTCATGTCCGCTGGCCCGTCATCTCGCATTGTAGCTGATCATCGCATCGACCTGCCACGCCCGCGCGCCATCAATGAAGTGCGTCATGAAGCGCGCTTCCATGCGCTGCAACGCGCGATCTGGGAAGACTTGCGTGACGAGGTGATGAAAACCTATGGCGCGCAGATGGGGGGTGCTGCATGAGCCGCTCGCGTCTCCTTTTCGCGCAGATTGGCGTTGGCATCGGACTTCTCGCCTTCTGGCACATCTTCACCAATTATCCGGTCTTTGGGGATGTGAAGAATGCGCGCTTCTTCTTCTCAACACCGCTTGATGTGGCGGAACGCATCTGGAAGCTCTTTTATAGCGGCACCATCTGGAAACATTTGTGGATCACGCTGACTGAAACCATGCTGGCTTTCGTCATCGGCTCAGCCGCGGGCATCGTGGTGGGGTTCTGGTTCGCGCGCCAGCCGCGTGTGGCGGCGGTCTTTGATCCTTATGTGAAGATGGCGAATGCTTTGCCGCGTGTCGTTCTGGCTCCGATCTTCATGCTGTGGTTCGGGCTTGGCATCTGGTCCAAAGTGGCGCTCGGCTTCACGCTTGTTTTCTTCATCGTCTTCTTCAATGTCTATCAGGGCGTGAAGGAGGTGAGCCCGGTGGCGCTTGCCAATGCGCGAATGCTCGGCATGAATGAGCGGCAATTGCTGCGTCATGTTTATTGGCCGTCTGCCCTTTCATGGATGTTCTCATCCCTTCACACCTCTGTCGGCTTTGCCTTGGTGGGTGCGGTAGTGGGTGAATATCTGGGCTCTGCAGCCGGGCTTGGCTATCTCATCCACGAAGCAGAAGGCACATTCGATGTCACAGGTGTCTTTGCGGGCATGGTGATCCTGTCCGCCTTCGTCATTCTCATTGATTATTGCGTAACCTTGGTTGAAACGCGCTTGCTGTCATGGCGACCGCCTGTTGCTGGACATAACTGAACAAGGGGAGACACTCATGAAGCTTGTGAGCCTGATTGCAGCCGCCTGCATGGCATTCAGCGTTTCAAGTGCTGTTGCACAGGCGCCTGAGAAAAAGAAGATCATCTTGGGCGTGGGTGGCAAGGCATTGCTCTATTATCTCCCCCTCACCATCGCAGAGCGCAAAGGCTTCTTTAAGGAGCAGGGGCTCGATGTCGAAATTCAAGATTTCGCAGGCGGTGCGCGTTCACTTCAAGCTCTGATTGGTGGCTCAGTTGATGTGGTGACAGGTGCTTATGAGCATACGATCCGTATGCAAGCCAAAGGGCAGGATATTCGCGCGGTGATCGAGCTTGGTCGCTTCCCGGCCATTGCGGTTGCGATCAAGAAAGATCGCAAGTGGAATTCGCCTGCCGATTTCAAGGGCATGAAAATTGGCGTCACAGCGCCGGGCTCTTCTACCAATATGCTGATGAATTTCGTCATGGCGCAGGCGGGCCTGTCGCCTTCGCAAGCCTCCTTCATCGGCATTGGCTCAGCCCAGTCCGCTCTTGCAGCTATGCAAAAAGGCGAGATTGATGGTGTTTCGCATCTCGAACCCGTGCTCTCTTTTCTTGAGCGGGCGGGTGAGGTGCGGGTTGTGATTGACACAAGAACGGAAGAAGGCACGCGCGCCCTGTTTGGCGGATCAAATCCTGCGGCTGTGCTTTATGCGCGCAAGAGCTTCATCGACGCCAATCCCAACACCATGCAAGCCCTGACCAATGCCTTTTACAAGACATTGCAATGGCTGAAGACGGCAAGCCCCGAAGACATTGCAGCTACGGTCCCGCCTGAATATCTCTTGGGCGATCGGGAGCTTTACATGCTTGCAGCGAAGAATTCGAAAGCCTCTTATTCTCTCACCGGCGTGATTGAAGCAGGCGGCATGAAATCTTCTGCCGACATGCTCACCAAATTCGATGCCGAATTGAAGGGCGCGACGATTGATCTGTCGAAGACCTTTGATGATCGTTTTGTGAAGAAGGCGGCGGAAGGCAGTCGGCAGTAGGCAGT
>CAZLBA010000060.1:7694-12379 GCA_964557555.1 uncultured Beijerinckia sp. | reverse complement strand
ATGATGAAACGAAGATTCTACACGCTCGACGTCTTCACGGACACGCCGCTGGAGGGAAATCCGCTGGCGGTCGTCATGGATTGCGAGGGCTTGAGCGAGCAGCGTATGCAGGCCATTGCGCGGGAATTCGCGCTGTCGGAAACGGTGTTCGTCTTCGAGCCGCATGACCCGATCCATACCGCGCGTCTGCGCATCTTCACGCCGTCACGCGAGTTGCCTTTTGCAGGCCATCCGACCATTGGCGCAGCTGTTCTCATTGCCCAGATGCGGGCAGCCGATGTGATGGCGCGGGAGGACGTGGGACTGATGCTGGAAGAGCAGGTCGGTGTCATTGCTTGCAGCGCGTGTCAGATGCGCGGCAAGGCAGCCCAAGCAAGCTTTACCCTGCCGCAATTGCCACAACATGTCAGCGATGCACGAGATGCAGCAGGCATAGCGGCGGCGCTTGGCTTGCATGCATCAGACATCGGCTTTGATGATCATCGCCCCGGCATGTGGAGCGCAGGCAATCCTTTCACCTTCGTTCCGATCGCCTCGCTGGAGGCCATCCAGCGCGCAAAACCAAATGCCGCCTTGTTTGCCAGTGCATTTGAGGGCGCACGGCCTGCAGCCTATCTCTACACGAAAGAAGTGATGCGCGAGGGCAGCCATGTCCATGCGCGCATGTTCGCGCCCGGCCTCGGCATCAGTGAAGATCCCGCGACAGGTTCCGCGGCTGCGGCCTTTGCAGGCGTCGCCACCTTTTTTGAGAAGCCGGAAGATGGCGAACATCTCATCACCATCGAACAGGGCTTTGAAATGCATCGCCCCAGTCTCATTCACTTGCGCATGACGATTGAAGGCGGCAGTTTGTGCGCCGCCTCAATCGGGGGATTTGCCGTGCAAGTGGCGGAGGGCGTCCTGAACGCCTAGCCCGGATAGCCGTGCCGGCGCTTGGATGCAGAGATCATGCTGCGCGCTTCAGCATCGCGCCCTGCCTGACAGGCTGCAGATGCGGCTGCAATATCGCCCTGAATCCGGTCATAGACGGACTTGCTGACATGCCCGGTGGCCAGATCATTGTCCTGAATCGCTTGCCAGCGGGCGACTTCACCCGCGCAGCCGGTGCCCGTGGGGAGCCTGAAATCAGGTGGTGTTACGCCGGGTGGCAATTCGCGTGCCGTTGCCACAGGCGAAGGGCCGGGCGGTGTTGTCGTGTTGCAGCCAGCGACAGCGAGCGCAACAAAGGCGACCACGCAAACAGACTTCATTTCAGTCTCCCTTCAAATGCGGGCGAGGGCGCAGAATTGTCATCACCGCGTCCCTCGTCAAGCCGTGGCTTTACCGGTCATAAAGCAGGCGTGCGCGGATCGTCCCATCCAGCTGGCGCAACTCGTCGAGAATGAGCGGGGCCTCCTCATGCGGACCTTCTGCATCCACGACGACATAGCCGGTGTTGCCGAAGGTCTGCAGATATTGCGAGGCGATATTGTGCCCGCGTGACGAGAAGGTCTGGTTGAGACGGTTCAACATGCCAGGCACGTTGCGATGCACATGAATGTAGCGCGTGCCGGCAGGGCGCGGCGGCAATTGCACCTGCGGGAAATTCACCGCGCCGAAGGTTGAGCCGATGTCAGAATACTCGATGAGCTTCTTGGCGACTTCAGCACCGATGCGCTCCTGCGCCTCTTCCGTCGAGCCGCCGATATGCGGTGTCAGGATGACATTGTCGATGCCTTGTAGGGGCGAGACGAATTTCTCCTTGTTGGAGGCAGGCTCCACGGGAAAGACGTCTACTGCAGCACCTGCCAGATGCTTGTCCTTCAGGGCGCGGGCCAGCGCGTCAAGATCAACCACAGTGCCGCGGCTATTATTGATGAGGAAGGCGCCCTTGCGCATCAAGCGCAATTGCGCTTCGCCGATCATGTTTGCGGTTTGCGGTGTTTCCGGCACATGCAAACTCACCACATCTGACTGGGCGAGCAATTCTTCCAGCGTATCGACGGGCTCTGTATTGCCATGGCGCAGCTTGTCGGTGAGGTCGAAGAAGATGACCTTCATGCCCATGGCTTCTGCAAGATTGGACAGCTGCGAGCCAATATTGCCGTAGCCTACAATGCCCAGCGTCTTGCCGCGCACTTCATAGCTGCCATCGGCTGACTTGTCCCAGCCACCTTCATGGGCTGCAACCGAGCGCGGAATGATCCGGCGCAACAGCATGACGATTTCACCCACAACCAATTCTGCGACGCTGCGCGTGTTGGAGAAGGGTGCATTGAAAACCGGAATGCCGCGTTTCTGGCCCGCATCGAGATCGACCTGATTGGTGCCAACGCTGAAGCAGCCAACCGCGATCAGGCGATCGGCAGCTGCGAAGACTTCATCGGTCAGTTGCGTGCGTGAGCGGATGCCCAGAATATGAGTCCCTTCAAGCGCGGCGCGCAAGTCTTCCCCATCCAGCGCCTTGGTCAGGCGGGTGAGATTGGTATAGCCAGCGGCCTCGAACAGAGCTGCGGCGCTGTCATTGATGTTTTCGAGCAAAAGGACACGGATCTTGTCCTTTGGCATGGACAGGCGTTCGCTCATGGCAACCTCCGGGAGGGGGAGAGGCGGGAGATGACGCTCCTTTTACTCATTCGGGACGAATCTGCCAGCCCTGAATGCTTGCCAAACAGGTAGCGGGTGGCGCAGTAATCAGGCAACAACGGAGGGACGACCATGAATACCAGGACTTTCTGGGGTGCAGCCGCGACTGCGCTCCTGTTGTGTGTGGGTGTCGCCGGTGCTGGAGCCCAGACTTTTCCCGATAAGCCGGTGAAGATCATTGTTCCTCAGCCGGCAGGTGGTGGCTTTGATACGACGGCACGCATCGTTGCGGATCGCCTGCAGCCGCATTTGGGCCAGCCGGTTGTGGTGGAAAACCGCCCCGGCGCCGGGACGCTGGTGGGCACGGAGCTGGTCGCCAAGTCGCCAGCTGATGGCTACACGCTGCTTTTGGGCGGCATTTCAAACATGGCCTTCAATGTTGGCCTCTATCCCAAGCTCTCTTATGACCCGGTGCGCGACTTCGTGCCGGTAAATATGATTGTAAGCTGGCCTTATATGCTGATCGCCCGCAAGGACCTTCCGCAGGGCAGCCTGAAAGAGATCATCGAATTTGCCCGTGCCAATCCGGGCAAGCTGAACTATGCCTCCGGCGGTCGTGGTACGGGTCAGCATTTGGCAGCGGCCGTTCTGGCCCAGCTTGCCAAGGTTGAGATGACCCATGTGCCCTATAGTGGCGCACAGGCCGCCTATCAGGATTTGCTGGGAGGGCGAATTGATCTGTTCTTCGACAATTCCTCAACCGCATTGCCGCAGGTGCGCGCTGGCAATGTGAAGGCTTTCGCCATTTCCACCGCACGCCGCTATGGCCCCACGCCTGATCTGCCAACCGTCAAGGAAACTGGTGTGGCTGATATGGACATGGATTCCTGGTTCGGTTTGTTTGCGCCCCGCGCGACCCCGCCCGCCCATCTCGCAAAGCTGCGCGAGGCAATGGGCAAGGTCTTGGCCGATCCGGCCGTGGCCGAACTCTTCGGCAAGTCGGGTGGGCTCATGGCCAAGACAACACCGGCTGAGGCCGAAGCTTTTGCCAAGAAGGAAGCGGAATATTGGGGTTCCCTCATCAAGCAGGCCGGTATTACGGCTGAATGAGACGCTTGTCAGGGACGCTTCCAGTCGGCTAGAAAGGAAGCGTCCCGCTGACGGGATGACTGCTTAGAGGACGCCGTGGCCCACTTCGCCACTATCATGACCGGATCTGCCGCTGGCGCTTGCGCCGCGCGGACCGTTGTCGCGTCCTCGCTCACGGGTCTCCTTCTTCTTAGCTGCCCCTGAGGGCCGGCCGGGCTTTGCCTGGGCGCTCAGGGGATTGAAGCCACGAAGGATTAACCCGCACCGGCCAAGTTGTCGGGACAGTTTCAGGAAAGCTCGAAGACCATGCAGCAGATCAAGCCCGTGGACGGTTCCAACAAGGATCGCGTCATCATTTTCGATACGACCCTGCGCGATGGCGAACAGTCGCCCGGCGCCACGATGACCTTCGAGGAGAAGCTCGAAGTCGCTGATCTGCTCGATGCGCTGGGCGTCGATGTGATCGAGGCCGGCTTCCCCATCGCCTCGGAAGGTGATTTTGAAGCCGTGAGCGCCATCGCCAAGCGCGTCAAGCGCGCGACCGTTGCCGGGCTCGCCCGCGCAGCCGCAAAGGATATTGATCGGTGTGGTGAGGCGGTGCGCCATGCGGTGCGCCCGCGCATTCACACCTTCATCTCAACCTCGCCTCTGCATATGAAATACAAGTTGCAGAAGGATCCATCCGAAGTGCTCGACATGATCACCGCGCAATGCACGCGTGCGCGTAATCTGGTCGAAGATGTCGAATGGTCAGCGGAAGACGGGACGCGCACTGAAATCGACTTCCTCTGCCGCGCTGTTGAATTGGCCATCAAGGCGGGTGCAACGACGATCAATATTCCCGACACTGTTGGTTACACCGTACCGGAAGAATATGAATATATCTTCCGCACCGTGCGCGAACGCGTGCCGAATTCCGACAAGGCGATCTTCTCGGTTCACTGCCACAACGATCTGGGCCTCGCAGTTGCCAATACGCTGGCGGGCCTCGCTGGTGGCGCGCGCCAGATTGAATGCACCATCAATGGCAT
>CAZLBA010000060.1:6216-7684 GCA_964557555.1 uncultured Beijerinckia sp. | reverse complement strand
ATTGGCGAGCGCGCCGGCAATGCGGCTTTGGAAGAAGTGGTGATGGCGCTGCGCACCCGCGCTGATCGCCTGCCTTATGTGAACAATATCGAGACCACGATGCTGACGCGCGCGTCAAAGCTCGTCTCGGCTGTCACGTCATTCCCTGTTCAGTACAACAAGGCGATTGTGGGCCGAAATGCGTTTGCGCATGAAAGCGGCATCCATCAGGATGGTATGCTGAAGAATGCGCAGACCTATGAGATCATGACGCCCGCCAGTGTTGGCGTGCAAAAGACCTCGCTCGTGATGGGCAAACATTCCGGTCGCAACGCCTTCCGCTCAAAGCTGAAGGAAATGGGCTATGAGCTGGGCGAGAATGCATTGGAAGACGCCTTCAAGCGCTTCAAGGATCTCGCTGACCGCAAGAAGGTCGTCTATGACGAAGACTTGGAAGCGCTGGTTGATGACGAGATCGGTCACGCGGGTGAGCGCATCAAGGTTGAGGCGCTGACTGTGATTGCCGGCACGACTGGCCCGCAAAGCGCGACGCTGACGCTCGATATCGACGGCAATCATGTGACGAAGCAGGCAACTGGCAATGGTCCGGTTGATGCCATTTTCAACGCCATTCATGCGCTGGTGCCGCACACCGCGACTTTGGAGCTCTATCAGGTCCATGCTGTGACCGAGGGCACCGATGCACAGGCCGAAGTCTCGATCCGTCTCAGCGAAGACGGCAAGAGCGTTACGGCCAAGGGCGCTGACCCAGATACGCTGGTCGCTTCCGCGCGTGCCTATATTGCGGCGCTGAACAAGCTGATGGTGAAGCGCCTGAAGGGCAAGCCAGAGGCCATGGGCGCAACGCCGTAAGAGGAAAGGGCACCCGCTCCTCCCATTGGGAGAAGCTGTCGGCGGATGCCGACTGATGAGGGGATCGGATCTCACTTCTGAGAGTCGTAACCCCTCATTCGCCCGCATCCGCGGGCCCCTGCTCCCAAAGGCAGAAGGGCGGCGCGTTCCCTTTACCCCTCATCTTTGTCCCTCTCCCGGTTCCGCCACTTCATGACGAGGATCGAACCTGACAGGCCGAGGCTCAGCGCATTGAAGATCATGATCGGCCAGTTGTTGATCAGGACGCCATAAAGGAGCCAGAGGGTGAAGGCGCTGACCGTCACGCTATACATGCGCAAAGAAATCGAGCGCGTATCGCCCTCGCGCCAGATCTTCCAGACTTGCGGCAGAAAACTGATGGTCGAAAGCGTGCCCGCGACCATCGCTACCCCTGTCGCCAAGGCTCCATCCACAGGACAAGCTCCACTCAAAACCCCAAGCTTTGGGGCAAATGCCGTGGCTTCCCGCATGTTCCCGTCGCTTCGGGCAACAATCTGAGGATCGGCGCTGGACAGAGGATGAGACCTTTGCTAAACCCCGCCTCACTCGCGGGCCACCCCCGCGATTTTTCGATGGGCGCATAGCTCAGTTGGTA
>CAZLBA010000060.1:0-6206 GCA_964557555.1 uncultured Beijerinckia sp. | reverse complement strand
CACGACCCACCATTTTTATCCTGTCTTACCGTGTCATGTCATTTAGGATGGTGGATTGAGCTGGATTTTATCCATTCTACGCAAGTGGTGAGCGGGCTGTTAGCTCAGTTGGTAGAGCAGCTGACTCTTAATCAGTAGGTCCTAGGTTCGAGCCCTAGTGCGCCCACCATCGAAACTCTTGCGGGCCCTTAGTTCCGTCTGAACAATCGCAGCCCCGTTAGCTAAGAGCCTTTGCTTCGTCCGACTCGTATAGAGATCGCCCATGCGTTTGGCGGATCCCGCTGCTGCTATTGTGTCCGCTACCTCCCTTAGCCGGACCAAGCCTTTCCGCAGAAATTTTTTTACGACGTAAGCAGACTCGCGGCGTTGTGTATAATGTTGCGCAAGGGCTTTGCGCACGTCTTCTACGTTGTCATTGTTGATGGCATATGTTGCTTCGAAAGAACTTGAATGCCGAAGGAAAATTCCTGTTTGTCCTTCCATTTTGTCTTTGCATTCTTCCAACTCCGAAAGCCCGGCACGATTAGCTGCAGCCCTCAAAGTCCACGGACTAAAATTAGAAATATGACCGTAGTGAAAGACGCTGCCGCGTGCTTTGGAATGAGCGTAGTGTTTAATATTTGGTACTTCGACGTAAACGATGCCGGAGGGATTAAGCTTCTGCTTGATTTGCGTTAAAGCGCGAACAGGGTCGGGAGAGTGTTCCAGTACATGGCTAAGGCGGATAAAATCGAACCGCTCGTGCTCGTTCATGAGGTTGTCCAGAAACTTTGCTTGAACATCCAGTTTTAGGACGGCATTGCAGTGTTCTGCATAAGCAATATTTGGTTCTATCCCCCTCACATTGTGCCCTAGCGACTTCATTAGGTAAAGAAACTCACCAGACCCGCAGCCCACATCAAGAATGTTATGGGATTGATGCAAGACCCAACTCCATCTTGCGATGAACTGACTTGCACCTTCAAAATTCCTTGAAATCTGACGCAGTCTTGGTTTGTAGGCACCTTTATAGACCCTGCGATAGTCGTCTTTATAAAAGCGTTCCAACTCATCATTTGATGGTATTGGATCATTATAAACATGACCGCAGCTTTCGCACAGAACCGTGACCAGTGGTTTGTTGTTGCGATCATGGGAAGAAATTTGTGTCGCTTGCTTGCTGTCGCAAATCGGACATGAGCTTTGTGTGGTCACTTCAGAAGCCTCTGGTTGTTCGAGCAGTAATCGAAGTACGCTCTCACCAGTGATTTGATTTACACAACGACTTAACGTTGTCGTGAAGCATGGATGAGTCAGCCAATATGATTGAATAAGATGTTAGACTCTATAGCGACGAGACCTATTCCGCCGAGCAATTCGACCCATTGACCGAAACATTCACCAATTTTTCCACCCAAGTGCAAACCGCAAAGCGTCATTAAGAAAGTGACGATGCCTATGGGAAACAATGTCAGCGGCTAACAGATCATTGCGCGTTGAACCAGTGAACTTGCATCACGAACGAAATGTAGCATCATGAACATTCCAATGCGTATCCGACACTCGGCCAGACGCTAAATTGTCAGGATTGACATGCTTCAAGGCGCTCGTTTCAAAGCTCATTCGCCCAGTTTGCCAGGCTGAGTTTGATGAACTGTCCCAAGCTCATTGTCGCACACGCATTCTCAAACATTTCTATCGGGGAAGATTTGATTGGGCTCTGGGACGGGTGCTGAAAGGAAATTCTGTTGGAACATTTTTTGAAAGTAGATGGCTTTCTGATGGTTCTCGATCACTCGAAGATAGTCATTACAAAATAGACTATTCTCTCCCTATCTCACATTATACACGCCGTCATTGTATCCCGTTTCAAAACTAATCTAGGATGATTATTATTCGTATGGTTATCCGTAAGATTAAGGGGGTTGAGAATGAAGCTTCATCTGTTGTGTGGTTTAGCAGCACTGGTTTTGCTCTCTGGCTGTTCCAAGCCAGATCCGAATGGGGATTGGACCTTCAGTTCAGATCTTACGCGAGCTGAAGACGCTTTTCCGAAAGGTGCGGAGGGCGACAAAGCGATCGCTATCATGGCCGCTTTTTT
The DNA here is from genome assembly GCA_964557555.1 of uncultured Beijerinckia sp. GTDB lineage: Bacteria > Pseudomonadota > Alphaproteobacteria > Rhizobiales > Beijerinckiaceae > Terripilifer. Next base: position 4,126 of record CAZLBA010000060.1, on the reverse strand, counting down.
GCCGCGTCTGAAGATCGAAAACAATTCGTGGACCGCGATGCGAGACTCTATTCGTTGCACCATTCAGACACTTGACACTGATCGCGGTGTGACCTGTGTCTCTGTCAAAGACCAGAAACCAACGGGCTTCATGCGGGTCGAATTGAAAGGCGATTTGTTAAAGATCAAAGACGGTCAAAAGCCGACTTATGTCTACAAGCGGGAAAAATGATAGGCAGGTGATGCCCTTGATCGCGCATTGTCGGCTTGAACAGAAAAGAGACCACTTATCTCAAGCTATAGCCTCCCTTTGATCATCGCAGTCCTGGCCGCTCATCCAAGCTACAGTTGTTGCGTCCATAGCCGCCATTGCAAATCTTGCGGCGGTCCTTGTTCCCAACTTGCGTTTCGCAAGATGATCGGTGGCAGTGATATTCGCCGGTCTTGCGATTGTAATGTCCGCCGCGCCCATCTAGTCCACCGGGATGAGCAAATGCGGGAAGGCTTGCAATAGGCAGCGTAATGGAAAGGCAGACGATAAGCCTGGAAATCATGGGGCAGACCCCCTCTGTGGGCAACACCTTCAGTTTAAATATTCGACTGATAAAGTCCAGTTCTCTGCGCAGCTTTTACTTTGCAATACATGACGCAACGTCGCCTAATCAGTATTGATCCTGTTTGAAAGATGTATTTGCAAGCCGCGGTCAGTTGACGCAGCAGTCTTTCCGCCTGTGACAAGAAAAAGGGCTCGGCCATTTGGTCGAGCCCTTTGCCTTTTCTGTTCAAAAGTCTTGCCTAATCGAGCTTCATGCCGACGGCCTTGGTCAGTTCGGCATATTTCTGCAAGCCGCTGCGAATGGCATTGCGGAAGTCTTCTGGCTGATTGCCAAGCACATCATAGCCGAGCTCAATGAGTTTTTTGTTGAGCGCGGGATCGCGAAGGGCTTTGACAGCCGAAGCATTCAGTCGCTCGATGATTGGCTGTGGCGTGCGTGCGGGTGCAATCAGGCCAGCCCATGTTGAGAAGTCGAAACCCTCGACGCCTTGCTCGGCAACAGTGGGCACATCAGGAAAAACTTTCGAGCGCTGCGCGGATGTCACGGCGAGCAGTTTGATCTTTCCAGCTGGCATATGCTGATTGGGAGCGGGAAAGCCAACGATCATGGTTGGCACATGGCCTGACAGCACATCATTGAATGCGAAGGTGACACCACGATAGGGCAGGTGGTTCATTCGCGTGCCGGTCTTCCACATGAAGAGTTCCATGGCGACATGCTGAGGCGAGCCAAGCCCGCCTGATGCAAAATCAACACTACCGGGCTTTTCCTTCGCCAATGCGATCAATTCGCGAATATTCTTGGGACCGAAGCTGGGGTGAGCGACAAAGCCGAAATTGATTGCGGCCATTTGTGTGATGGGCGCAAAATCATTCAGGGAGTCATAGCCAACATCTGCTTTCAGATTTGGCAGCATGGTGGTGATGCTATCGTTCACAGCCATGATCGTGTAGCCATCTGGTTCTGCGCGTGCGCCGGTGCGCATTCCAAGCAGGCCCGCAGCACCCGGCATATTTTCGACGACGATGGGTTGCCCCAGATCTTCGCTCATTTTTTCCGTGACGAGTCTGGCAACGGTATCGACTGCACTGCCCGGCGCGAGCGGGACCAGGAGCTTGATTTGGCGATTGGGCCAGGGGGCGGCGTTTTGCGCCATGGCTGGCAGGGCCATACCAGTTGTGATGAGGCCGATTACAAGCGCGCGTCTTAAAATCATCATGTCCCCTCCAAAGAGCCTCTGCGGGCATGGGCCCTTTTAGCCAGATGGCCTTGCTGACGCTATAGCACGAGCCTGTGATCTGTCTGTTAGAGGCTTGAGTTTCGACTGCAAATATGGTCCCTCGCGATCTTTAACAGCCTGTGGGCTTTCGAGGAGTTACGCGCCATGAGCTTCGTCAATCGTCGTCAGTTCGTCATGGGTGCGGGGGCCAGCCTTGCGGCTACAAGTGTTAGCGCGCAACAGGCATGGCCGAACCGGCCCATCACTTTGATCGTGCCTTTCACGCCCGGCGGTTCAACAGATATTCTGGCGCGCGTCATCGCGCAGAAATTTCAGGAAGCCTGGGGGCAGTCGGTGGTGATTGAAAATCGCCCCGGCGCTGGCGGTTCTACTGGCACAACTCAAATCGCGCGTGCAGCACCCGATGGCTATACGATTGGCATGGGCCATATCGGTACATTGAGCGTCAATCCCTCGCTCTATCCCAATCTGCAATATGATCCGGTGAATGGGATCCAGCACATCAGTATGCTCGCGAAGGTGCACAACATCTCTGTGGTGCATCCTTCGATCCCGGCCAATACCATCGCTGAATTTGTTGACTATGCGAAGAAGAATCCGGGCAAAATCAACTACGGCAGTGGCGGCAATGGAAGCGCGGCCCATATCGCAACGGCAGCTTTCATGGTCGCAACGGGGACCGATCTGACCCACGTGCCTTATCGCGGAACCTCTCCTGCGGTGGCCGATCTTCTGTCCGGGCAGATCCAGCTGATGATGACGGGTGGTCCTGCCGTGTTGCCGCATGTGCGTGCGGGCACCTTGCGCGCATTGGGCACGGCCAGCACGACACGGCTTCCCTCTGCCAAGGATATTCCCTCCATCTCCGAGACCATTCCCGGTTTTGAAGCCTCGCAATGGTATGGCTTGATTGCGCCGCTGGGCACGCCGCAAGATATCGTCTCCAAGATCTATGCTGAGACGCTGAAAGCCATGGGCGACAAGGCTGTCATGGATGCGCTGGACCGGGACGGTGCGGAAGCCTGGACGATGCAGCCGCAGGAATTCCGCAGCTTCATTGAGAAGGAAATCAAACGCTGGAGCGAAATCGTCAATAAGGCGAAAATCGCCCTTTAACGGCACAAAATGGGGCTTTTGCAGCATCCACGGGGCACCCGCCCTGTGGATGTTTTTGTTTGCGACTAAAAAACAAGAATACAGGTCCGTTCGTACGGTTTAGTTATAGTTATTGATCGCTCTATTCCTTATCCAATTTCGGAAGTTACGTTTTCGGACGGACTGCTGATGTTGCATCAGCTGGAGGGGTGTTGCGATGACTCAAGATGAGATCAACGCGATCAGGGAAGAGATCCGCAGCGTCTATGCGCTGCCGGTGCGCGATTTCCTTGAATTCACCTATCGTGAGCGCTTCCCCGAAGACACATCCGCTCGCGTTGCTTTCGTCCTGGGCCATTACAACTTCTTCCTCAACGCCGTTTCGCGCCCGCCGTCGGAACTGACCCCCCATCGTGAAAGCCTGACCCGCTTATGCCAGCGCTTTGACGTGCAGGCTGGCGTGTTGGAAGAGGTCAATCGGGCGCTGGTTCTTGAGCTGATGAAGATCACAGCCGTGCAGCGTCGCAATTCGCCCGAAACCATGGCCGCCTATGGGCTCGTGGTTGCGCTCATTGCCCACGGCCTGTTTTCAGGCGCTGAAGCGGTGCAGCCCGCCCGGCGCTTCCGCCTCGGCGGGTAGGGCGGGGGAGGTCTGGCGTGCCTTTGGCTCAGCTGCGGGCACCAGCAGGGCGTCCCGGATCATCGTGGCGTCATAGATGTCCTGATTGCCGCAGTCCTGACAGGGCAGCAGGGCTCCCCGTGGGCGGCGCAGCTCGATCAGTCGGCCCATGCCAAGGCTCAGTCGCGCATTGCAGAAGTGGCAGTTCACAAATGGACGTGGCGGGTAACCCATCGGTGCCTCCTCCTGCCAGCTTGGGTGTTGGGAAAACGTGCAGCCGAAGGTCTGGTTCCCAAGTGGGCAGTTGGCAATTGGCAGTCGGCAGTACGGGAATGCGTAATCCACAACAGGGTAAATGCGCTTTCGGCCTTAAAAACCGGGCCTAACTCAGCCATTCCGACTGCCAATTGCCAATTGCCGACGGCCTTTTTCAAAAAAAATGGAAAAACCTGTAAGAAGGCCCTTGCGTCCCTCACCGAGGCGAGTCTATAAGCCCGCCACCCCGGACGACACGTCGTTCGGACGTTCTGCCCTGACAGACGAGCGCACCAAACCCGGATGGGTTGTCCGGGCGCTTCGACGTTGCGAGTAGAACCGCTGTTTGACATTTGAATCGGAAGAAAGAGAAACGTGGAC
>CAZLBA010000059.1:0-18584 GCA_964557555.1 uncultured Beijerinckia sp. | reverse complement strand
AACAAAAAAGCCCGCCAAAAAGCAGGCGGGCTTTCGGACGGAGCGTTTTTAAGCTCAATCGAACTCAATAGTCTCTATCAGATGAAGGTTCTGCGACAGATCTTCTCTCAGTTTGATAAATTGCTGCCTAGCAAGCTCTGGATCGTCTGGCACGGCAGAAGTCTCTAACGCCCTCACGATTGCGTCGTATTCCTTGAGGCGGCGTTGGTCCTCCCGCGCATTCTGAGCTTGTAAAATGGTAGAAACTTCTTCGTCAGTCTTATCCGTAAAGATGCCCATAAAGCCCTCCTTGGCTGAAAAATCTAAACCAACACGGCCACTCTAAACGCGCTTCGGCCGGATTCACAATTTGGCTTTTACGAAGGCCCTTGCGCTGCAATAGTGCTGCATCGCGGCACTAAAACAAAAAACGACCGGCGACATACAAAAATAAATTTGATGGTTTTCAGGAGGTTAGATGGTGCTGCCAGAGAGGATCGAACTCTCGACCTCTCCCTTACCAAGGGAGTGCTCTACCACTGAGCTACGGCAGCTTGTTCGTGGGGCGTTGCCGCCGACGACGGGCGGCTTGTGCCATAGGCATCCGCTCTAGGCAAGCCACGGGGCTGAAAAAAGACCGAGGTGGCGGCCAAAGCTGCGCTATCGGGCGGCTGGGCACGTTCGGGCCGAGGCGTCTGTCAGGTGGCGACAGGCTCGCCAGGGGCGCGAGCGTCCACGGGCGGGGGCACCTGCAAGCAAATTTGCAGCAATTCGCTGGCTGCTGGCGTGAGGAGAAGGAATTTCACGCGGCGATCCTCCTCGGACCGTTCGCTCCTGATCAGCCCTTCTTGCTCCATGCCGCGCAGATGCATCCGCACAGCGGCCTCTGTCGCATCCACCCGCTCGTAAAGATCGTGGATCTTCAGGCGACCTTCAGCGGCTGCCAGCGTCAGAAGAATCTCAAGTGGAATCTGATGATGCAGTTTGAGAAGCCGCTTCTCGCGTTTTACGAGTTGCAGTCGCGCTTCGCAAAGATCTACAAAGCTTTTGTTTTCCTCTTCCATGAGATGAGACGAAAACAAATTTCGGCGCAAATCAATACTGCTGCGTTAGTGGTCATGACAGATCACGGCATGACAGTTCCGAACACAAGCCAGATATGCCCAGAAAATAAGCTCCCTAAGCATTAGCATAGCTTTAGATGTCTTTTCGATAATCTTTTGCGAAATCATCTCACGCAAATGGCGGCGAGGTCTGAATAAAAAATTTATACTAGTGTTACGACACAGTTGCGCTGTTCAACTCGCGTTCGATGGCTCAGCAGGGCCCTCTTTTCTCCACACTCAGTTTCTCTTATTTCATCGACATGCATCAGAAAGATCCCGACACGAAAGAGGGGGCGAAGGCCTCCAAAACCTCGCCCCCTTCCCCCCTCAAATCCGATCCCGCTGCCGGGGAGCGGCTGGCGGCGGCGTTGCGGGAGAATCTCAAGCGCCGCAAGGAGCAGGCGCGGGGGCGCAAAAACAGTGGGGGGTCAGAGGGGTAAAACCTCGGCCAAAAGGCGGTGCTTGGGGCCTTCCGCCTTGTTTTGGCCCCTCCCCCGCGCCTATTAGGCACGAGCTTTGAGCGAATCGACCAGATTCGCCTCCCCCGGATGAGGACCCCATGGACCGGATCAGGATTGTCGGCGGCCAGACGCTGAAGGGCACGATCCCGATTTCGGGCGCCAAGAATGCCGCGCTGCCCCTCATGATCGCCTCGCTCCTGACTGATGCGACGCTGACACTGGAAAACCTGCCGCGCCTTGCCGACGTCAATCAGCTGCTACGCATTCTGGGCAATCACGGCGTTGACTATCGCATTGACGGCAAGCGGCCCGGCGATTCACCCACGGCTGGCCAGACCGTGCATCTCGATGCACGCCGCATCGTCGATACGACCGCGCCTTATGAACTCGTCTCGCGTATGCGGGCGAGCTTCTGGGTCGTCGCACCCTTGCTTGCGCGTATGGGCGAAGCGAAAGTCTCGCTGCCGGGCGGCTGCGCCATTGGCACCCGCCCCGTCGATCTTTTGCTGATGGCGCTTGAGAAACTGGGTGCGCAAATCGACATCGAAGCCGGCTATGTGATTGCACGCGCACCGAAGGGTCTGCGCGGCGGCGAAATCAACTTCGACAAGGTTACGGTTGGCGGCACGCATACAGCCCTCATGGCAGCCTCGCTCGCGCAGGGTCACACGCTGATCAAGAATGCAGCGCGTGAGCCGGAGATTGTCGATCTGGCTGATTGCCTCATCAAGATGGGCGCGAAGATTAAAGGCGCTGGCACCAGCGAAATCGAGGTTGAAGGCGTTGCGCGTCTTGATGGTGCGCGCCATGCCGTTCTGCCTGATCGCATCGAGACGGGCACCTATGCCATGTGCGCCGCCATGACAGGCGGCGATGTGATGCTGCAAGGCGCGCGGGCGGATCTATTGCAATCAGCGCTGGATGCCATCGCTCAATCAGGTGCGCGCATCATCTGCAATGAGGAGGGCATTCGCGTCATGCGTGACGGGGGCGATATCATCCCCGTTGATGTGACGACGGAGCCCTTCCCCGGCTTCCCGACCGATTTGCAAGCGCAATTCATGGCGCTGATGACGCGCGCCAAGGGCACGTCGCGCATTCGCGAAACCATTTTCGAAAATCGCTTCATGCATGTGCAGGAGCTTGCGCGTTTTGGCGCCAAGATCCGCCTCGACAATGATGTGGCGATTGTGAGCGGTGTTGAAAAGCTCAAAGGCGCACCGGTCATGGCCACGGATCTGCGGGCCTCGGTCTCGCTGGTGATTGCCGCGCTGGCGGCAGAGGGCGAAACCATCGTCAATCGCGTCTATCACCTCGATCGTGGCTTTGAGCATCTGGAACAGAAGCTCGCGGCCTGCGGCGCGGTTGTGGAGCGCCTGTCGAGCGGCGGCTGAAACAGCCTCTCAGCTGCAACTTTTCTGTGGGCTTGGCCGTTCTATCCTATGGCCCTCTGCAAGAGGGAGCAGAAAAGGTCTATAGGCCGGGAGAACGCTTTTGTTCGGCTTCCTGACAGGTCGAAAGCAGCCCATGCAGGATCACCCCGCCCCTCTGCGCCTTCTGGCACAGGATGAAGAAGACCTTGCGATCCTCTCCGCGCATCTGCAGGACATGATCACCCATGTCGGCGATATGGGCTTTCAGCCGGCGCAGGGCATTTTCGCGCTGGTGGGCTATCGTTTTGACTGGCTGGCGGCAGCGGAGGGCCGAAAAGAGCGATGCCATGTGGGGCTGCATTTCGACCGGGTGCTGAAAGTCGCCCAAAAGGGCATCGACCAGACCCATCCGGAAGTCAGCCTGAACCTGCTTGGCATCACTTTTACGACCACGGATAGCCCTGCCGGGGTGGTTGAACTGGTCTTTTCGGGTGGTGCGGCCGTACGTCTTGAGGTCGAATGTCTGGATGCCCAGTTGCGCGATCTGGGTCCGAGGTGGCAAACCAGACGCCAACCCGGCCACGCCAGCTCAGGCGAGCCGCAGACAAACTAATCTCAGGCCCTTTGGAGTAAGCCGATGCCTTGCCGGCTCGATATGCGGCAGGCGGATTTTGCCGCCGCCTTTAACGCCCTGCTCGCCACCAAGCGAGAGGTCTCGCAGGATGCGGATGCAGCGGTTGCTGCCATCATCGCTGATGTGATTGCGCGCGGTGATGAGGCGCTGGCTGATTACTCTTCCCGCTTCGACAAGGTCGATGTGAAGGCAAAGGGTTTGCGCATTACGCAAGCGGAGATTGCCGCAGCGCGTGCTGCTTGCGACAAAGCCGCCCTTGATGCACTCGCCGTCGCGCATCAGCGCATCACCGCTTTCCACGAGAAGCAAAAGCCCTCTGATCTTCGCTTCACCGATACGCTCGGCGTTGACCTTGGCTGGCGCTGGAGCGCGATTGAAGCTGTCGGCCTTTATGTGCCCGGCGGCACGGCGAGCTATCCTTCTTCCGTTTTGATGAATGCTGTGCCTGCGAAAGTGGCTGGCGTGCCGCGTATTGTGATGGTGGTCCCCACGCCCAATGGCGAAGTGAACCCGCTTGTGCTGGCAGCCGCTGAACTCGCAGGTGTCGATGAAATCTATCGCATCGGTGGCGCGCAGGCTGTTGCGGCTTTGGCTTATGGCACGCAGACCATCGCGCCAGTTGCCAAGATTGTGGGCCCCGGCAATGCCTATGTGGCGGCTGCCAAGCGGCGCGTTTTTGGCACGGTCGGGATTGACATGATTGCCGGCCCCTCTGAAGTCTTGGTGCTCGCTGATGGCAGCGCAAATCCTGACTGGATTGCGATTGATCTTTTGGCCCAGGCCGAACATGACACGGCGGCGCAATCAATCCTCATCACCAATGATGCCGCGCTTGCAACCGCTGTCGAGCAAGCCGTCGAGCGCCACCTCACCACGCTTCCGCGTCGTGAAATTGCACAAGCAAGCTGGCGCGATTTTGGCGCAGTGATCTTGTGCGAGAAGCTCAGCGAGGCCGTGCCGCTGGTTGACCGTCTCGCGCCTGAGCATCTGGAAATCATGTCGGACGATGCAGAGGAGCTTGCCATCCGCATCCGCAATGCGGGCGCAATCTTTCTTGGCAACCATACGCCAGAGGCGATCGGCGATTATGTCGGAGGCTCCAACCATGTGCTGCCGACCGCCCGCTCGGCGCGCTTCTCGTCAGGACTTGGCGTGCTTGATTTCATGAAGCGCACCTCCATCCTGAAATGCAGCCCCGACAGTCTGCGCGCTCTTGGTCCCTCGGCCATCGCTTTAGGCGAAACGGAGGGCTTGCAGGCTCACGCGCGATCGGTTGCAATAAGGCTTAACCTGCCCTGAGCCCGATGAGCGATGAGCGCCACGGACAAGCATGTCAGAAATCGGCTGGTCTCGGTCACATTGGACGAGGCTTCAATTGGCCGTGGCAATCCCGATCAGGAACATGAGCGCCAGATCGCCATCTATGATCTCGTCGAGGCCAATCTGTTTGGCGTTGAGGGGCATGATGGCGGCCCCTATGCGCTCAAAGTCGCACTGCATGAGCAAAGGCTGCTTTTTGACGTGCGCACCGAGCTGGGTGACCCGGTCATCTCGCATCTCTTGTCGCTGACGCCTTTTCGCCGCATCCTGCGCGACTATTTTATGATCTGCGAAAGTTATTATGCGGCGATCCGCACCGCGACGCCCTCGCAGATCGAGGCCATTGATATGGGCCGTCGTGGCCTGCACAATGATGGCGCCAATCTTTTGGCCGAGCGTTTGCAGGGCAAGATTGTTACGGATTTTGACACAGCGCGACGTATCTTCACGCTGGTGACAGCCTTGCACTGGAAGGGCTGAGATGACGTCGCCCTTTCTCCCCGGCCAAAGTGCTGGTGCGCGTCATCGCCCACAATCGGTCCTTTTTGCCTGCACGATGAATTCTGTGCGCTCACCCATGGCGGAAGGCATTGCGAAACATTTTTTCGGGCGTGACATCTATTTTGCATCGGCAGGTGTGCGCAGCAGTGATGCAGACGGATTTGCCATTGCCGCGATGGATGAGATTGGCATAGATATCAAGAAACATCGTCCGCAGACTTTTGAAGATCTGGAAGACACAAGCTTCGACCTCATCGTCACCCTGTCACCGGAAGCGCATCACCGCGCACTCGAATTCACGCGCACCATGGCGGTTGATGTTATCTATTGGCCGACAATTGACCCCACTGTCATTCAGGGCTCACGCGAGCAGATGCTCGATGCCTATCGCAATGTGCGCGATGGCCTCGAAAAGCGCGTGCTGGAATTGTTTGAGCAACGGCCGATGGGGGCTGTGTAGATTTTAGCTATAGAGAACGCGCTTCCTTCTCCCATAGGGAGAAGGTGCCCGCAGCGCGGGCGGATGAGGGGTTAGCACCTCTCACAACTATCTCCCGATCCCCTCCTCAGTCAGCTCTGCTGACAGCTCCTCCCAATGGGAGGAGCAGGCGCATTCCCTTAACCGCGGAACATTCCCACCCCTCTGCGCATTCGCCAGCAGAGGTCATGATGGATAGCGTTGCTTTACAAGATCCGCAGATCGTGGCTGAGGAAGCAGGGCTGCATTATGTCAGCGATGACAGGCCCGGCATCACGCGCATCAAGGCAGGGCGTGGCTTTGCATATTACCGCAACGATACGCTGATCAAGGATGACAAGACACTTGCGCGTATTCGTCTGCTCGCCATCCCGCCAGCATGGCGCGATGTGTGGATTTGTCCTGACCCGCGCGGACATATTCAGGCAACCGGGCGCGATGACAAAGGCCGCAAGCAATATCGCTATCACCCGCGCTGGGCAGAGGTGCGAGATGAAAACAAATATGGCCGTATGATCGAATTTGCCCAAGCGCTACCGCAATTGCGCGCGCGCATCGACGCGGATATGAGCAAGCGCGGCCTGTCACGCGAGAAAGTCCTTGCCACCGTTGTGCATCTTCTGGAGACGACGCTCATCCGCATTGGCAATGAAGATTATGCGCGCGCAAATGGCAGCTATGGACTTACAACCTTGCGCAACAAACATGTGAATGTGGACGGGCCGCAGCTGAAATTCAGCTTCAAGGGCAAAAGCGGCAAGGAATGGAAACTCTCCATCCGCAACCGTCGGGTGGCGAAAGTGGTGAAGGCTTGCCAGGATTTGCCGGGACAAAATCTGTTTCAATATGTCGATGAGGGCGGCGCGCCGCAGGTCGTGACCTCGGCAGATGTGAATGACTATCTGCGCGAAGTCACCGGCCGCGACTTCACCGCCAAGGATTTTCGCACATGGGCGGGCACGGTTTTAGCTGCGATTGAACTTGGCGACATGGAGGGCTTTAGCAGCGCGAGCCATGCCAAACGCAATATCAGCGCTGCCATCAAACGTGTGGCCGAGCGCCTTGGCAATACGCCCACCATTTGCCGCAAATGCTATGTCCATCCGCAAGTGGTGGAGGCCTATCTGGGTGGCGTGACTTTGAAAGGCGCGCGCGGCGATGAAGTGCGGCTGCATGAGGACGCTGTGCTGGCGCTGCTGATGGAGGCTGCTGAGCAGGTACAGAAGAAGGCAGCGTGAGGGTGGCGATTTTCTCTCATAAAGAACGCGCCATCCTTCTCCCATAGGGAGAAGGTGCCCGCGGATGAGGGGTTACCGCCTTTCAGAATAGAGACCGTACCCCCTCCTCAGTCAGCTCCGCTGACAGCTCCTCCCATTGGGAGGAGCGGGGCCACGTTCCCTACCTCTTCACCCTCTCCGGAAACAGCTCCGCCAGAGCGCCTCTCTCAGCCGCCACAACACCGCGCTCTGTAATCAAACCCGTCACCAGACGTGCGGGCGTGACATCAAACCCATGATTGAGGGCATTCGTTGCGTCCGGCGCGATACGCACGTGGGTGAGTTCGCCACGCTCTGTGCGGCCCCACATATGGGTCACTTCGCGAGCGCTGCGGGTTTCAATCGGGATGGCGTCGCCATGCATCAGCGCGAAATCAATCGAGGGGCTCGGTGCAGCAACATAGAATGGGACGTCATTGTCCTTTGCCGCAAGGGCTTTCAGATAGGTACCTATCTTGTTGCAGACATCGCCATTGGCCGTCGTGCGGTCTGTTCCTACAATCACCATGTCAACGCCGCCGCTGCGCATGATATGACCCGCGCTGTTGTCAACAATCAACGTATGGGGAACACCGTGATTGGCAAGCTCCCAAGCAGTCAGGGATGCGCCCTGATTGCGCGGGCGCGTTTCACTCACGAATACATGTAATGCGATACCCGCCTCATGAGCCTTGTAGATCGGAGCGGTGGCGGTCCCCCAGTCAACCGTAGCAAGCCAGCCGGCGTTGCAATGGGTCATGATCTGCACAGGTCCACCTTCCTTGCGCGCCGCAATCTCACGGATGATCTCCAAACCATGATCACCGATGCAGCTATTGATCTCGACATCTTCGTCTGCAATGGCAGCTGCTGCCGCATAGGCAGCTTTCATGCGCTCGGAGGGGATGAGCGGCGACAGCAGGCGATGCATTTCTTCAACCGCCCATGCGAGATTGACAGCTGTGGGGCGCGCAGCAACCAGCTTCTCACAAGCCTCATGCAGGCCGCTATCTGAATCATCCTCCGCCATGGCGAGTGCGACGCCATAGGCTGCTGTGGCACCGATCAGCGGCGCGCCACGCACCCACATGTCAGCAATCGCGGTCACGGCTTCGCTCAGGCCGCGCAAGGGCCGCGTGACAAAACGATGGGGCAGCTGGGTCTGGTCAATGATGGAGACGCTGACCCCATCCTCCTCCACCCAGATGCTTCGAAAATCCTGTCCAGCGACACGCATGATGGCCCCCTCTCACCGGCCTGCACTGTAGCAGAACGCCCCAAAACCCGCAGCGTTGCAGAAAGTGCCCACAGGCGTTGACTTGCGCCCCCCTTTGACTAGGCTGCGCCGTCTCCACGGCCGGGCCAACCGGCCCACCAGCCCAAGAAGGTTTTTCATGTCGAAGCTGATCTTCCCCGCCGCTCCGGCGCCGACGCTCGCCATCGCTGGCAGCGACGACCGCATCCCCGTCCAGCGCGTATTCTGCGTGGGCCGCAACTACGAAGAACATGCCAAGGAAATGGGCCAGCAGGTCGAACGCGACGAGCCCTTCTATTTCACAAAGTCGCCCGAAGCAGTCGTGGCTGACGGCTCGACGATCCCTTACGCACCGGCGACCAGCAACTATCACTATGAATTCGAGCTGGCTGTTGTGATCGGTGCACCCGCCTTCCGCGTGTCGAAGGATGACGCATTGTCGAAGGTCTTCGGCTATGCCTGCGCGCTCGACATGACCCGTCGCGACCTGCAGCTTGCCAAGCGCGCCAAGCAGCTGCCTTGGGATATCGGCAAGGATATCGAATTCTCCGCGCCGATCTCCGCTGTCGTGCCCGCCGCCAAATTCGGCGCGCCCAAGGCCCAGCGTATCGAAATGCGCCAGAACGGCGTGACCAAGCAGGATTCAACGCTCGGCCATCTGATCTGGTCGGTGCCTGAAATCATCTCGCATCTGTCCACCATGTATCACCTGCGCCCCGGCGACGTGATCCTCACCGGCACGCCGGCAGGCGTTGGCGCTGTGCAGCCCGGCGATGTGCTTGAAGGCACGATTGAAGGTGCTGGCAGCCTGAAGATCACCATCGGTCCGAAGGAATAAGAAAAAGCTTCGGCGTTGCGGTTTGGCGGCGGTGCGAAAGCGCCGCCGTTTTCTTATGCCTGTGCAGTCAGATCACCCGCCATTGACATCAACCCTCGCTCTGCCATCCTCGCTGCAAAGGGGAGGGACGCCGATGCCAGTGCTCAAGGTGAACGGGCGCACGCAGGATCTTCGCGTGCCAGATGACACGCCACTGCTTTATGCGTTGCGCAATGATCTGAAGATCAACAGCCCAAAATATGGCTGCGGGGCCGCGCAATGTGGCTCTTGCACCGTCCTTGTTGATGGTCAGGCGGTGCGGTCCTGTGTCACAACGGTCGGCGCCGTCAGCGGGCAGACCATCACAACGCTGGAAGGACTGAGCAGTGGAGGACGGCTGCACAAATTGCAGCAGGCCTTCATTGACGAACAGGCGATGCAATGCGGCTATTGCGTCAATGGCGTCATTCTGCGCGCGAAGGAATTGCTCGACAAGACACCCAAACCCACAGAGCGCGAAGTGCGTCTGGCACTTGACGGTTTCCTGTGCCGCTGCGGTGCGCAAAATCGCATGGTGCGCGCTGTTCTTCGTGCAGCTTCGGAGGGTTGATCCATGAATATCGACACAACCCGCCGTCACTTCATGGCCGGTGCTGGTGCGCTGGCGCTTGGCTTCACACTCGACGTGGATGCATCAGCACAACAACCAAGCCTGCTTCCCGGCGATTTGCGCCAAAATCCGAAAGTCTCATCGTGGTTGCGGATCGAGGCTAATGGGCGCGTGCGCCTGCTGATCGGCAAGGTGGAGCTGGGTCAGGGCATTCTCACTGCGGTGGCACAACTATGTGCCGACGAGCTTGAGATCGACATCAAGCGCCTCGATATCACATCCGGCGACACGCGCCTCGTGCCGGATGAGGGCACGACAGCCGGCTCTTTCTCCATGCCCAATTGCGGCACTGCTGTGAGGCAGGTGAGTGCTGAGGCAAGGCAAATCCTGCTGGGTCTTGCTGCAACGAGACTGAATGCGGAGGTCAGCAAACTCGCCATTCAAGATGGTACTGTGAGTGGACCAGATGGCAAGCGGGTGACTTATTGGGAGCTTGTGTCAGGTCGTGAATTGGAGATCGACGCGACCGGCAAGGCGCCACTGAAGCCGCGTGAAGCGCGACGCTATGCAGGCAAGCATGTGCCGCGCATCGACATTCCCGCAAAGGTCACAGGTGAACGCATTTTCTTGCATGATTTGCGACCTGAAGGGATGCTGCATGCCCGCGTGCTACGCCAACCCGCCTATGATGCGAAACTTGTTGCGCTCGATGTGAGCGAAGTCGAAAAGATGCCCGGTGTTGTGAAGATCGTTCGCAATGGCAGCTTTGTCGGCGTGCTGGCTGAACGCGAAGAGCAGGCCATCAATGCCCATGCACGTTTGCAACAAATCGCTAAATGGCAACAGCCTGACAAGAGCGAGACGCAGGATACGATTTATGACTGGCTGCAATCACAGCCCGAACGTTTGCTCAAGATCAGGGAGCAACCCAACACATCGGCCCCTGCAGAGGCGCTGAGCGTGGAAGCCACCTATCGTCGCCCCTATCAGATGCATGGATCAATCGGCCCCTCTGTCGCCATTGCTGTGCTCGATGCACAGGGCATCACGCGGGTGGATACGCATAGCCAATCGGTCTTCGAGACGGGCCAGGCCATCGCGGAGATGCTGGGCGTAGACAAGAGCAAGGTTCATATGCGCCATGAGCAGGGTTCAGGCTGCTACGGGCACAATGGCGCTGATGATGTTGCTGACGATGCTGCCCTTCTGGCGCAAGCCGTTCCGGGCCGTCCGGTACGCGTGCAATGGAGCCGGCAGGACGAACATAAATGGGAACCCTATGGCGCAGCTATGGTGGTGAAGACCAAGGCGCGCGTTGATGCCAATGGAGATATCCTCGATTGGCGGCTTGATCTTTGGTCAACCTCCCATCTCGCGCGTCCGGCTGGCAAAGCGGGCAATCTCCTGCCCGCACGTGCGCTCGAAAAGCCATTCGCAATGCCGCCAGCCGTGAATAATGGTCCACCCAACTATGCTGCCGATCGCAATGCGATTGCCGGCTATGATTTTGCGGGCCATACAGTGCACACGCATTTCATCCCAGCTTTTGCAGCGCGCTCTTCGTCAACACGCGCATTGGGCGCTTATGCAAATGTCTTTGCCATCGAGAGCTTCATGGATGAGTTGGCCCATCGCGCGAAAGTTGACCCGCTCGATTACCGCCTTCGCTACTTGAAAGATGAGCGTGCGCGCGCGGTGTTGCAAAAGACAGCAGAGATGATCGGCTGGAAGGGTCGCGGCAAAGGCCCCAATCGAGGCTTTGGTCTCGCCATGGCGCGCTATAAAGGCACTGCGAGCTGGAATGGCGTTGCAATGGAGGTAGAGGTTGATCGCTCAAGCGGCAATATTCGTGTGTTGCGCGTCGTCAGCGCCAATGATGCTGGTGAGGTGGTCGCCCCCGATGGCGTCAAGAACCAGATCGAGGGCGGCATTGTGCAGTCCCTGTCCTGGACATTGAAAGAAGCTGTTCGCTTCGATGCCAGTGGCGTGAAAAGTGTCGATTGGGTTTCTTATCCAATCCTCAGCTTCTCGGAAGTTCCCCCCATCGAGGTCGAGTTGATTGATCGGCCGGGGGCGCCCTTCCTGGGGGCTGGCGAAGCCTCGCAGGGTCCCGCTGGGGCGGCATTGGCCAATGCGGTTTTTGACGCGACCGGCGTGCGTATTCGCGACATTCCCTTCACGCCAGCGCGGATCAAGGCCGCTCTGGGCTGATCGGCCAAGCGCAAACAGCCGGCACAGCTCTTCAAAAGGCTGTGCCTTTGTTTGCGCTGATCCCCACTTTGGCCGCTTTTGAATGGTCGCTCTCGCCTCCTGTGTTATGCTTCTTGTGATCGCATGACGTCTTGCCGGGACCATTCATGACCCTTCTCAGCCTTGCTGTTGCAGCCCTCTCCGTCGCTTCCGCCATTGTGTGGTGGAGCGCGTCAGATTCCTCTTCCCTGCTGCTCGCCATTTTCGGCCTCTTATGCGCAGGCGCGACATCGCGCTCCCGTCACGTGCCGACCTTCCTGAAAATCTTCATCACCATCTTCGCAACGGAAGTGGTGGTCTTTGGCGGACTCTATCTGCTGGCAGTTCTTGGCCTCTGGCCTGAGAGCATGAAGGATTATCGACTGCCCTGGCATGTGCCCGTCACGGTCGCCGTCTTTGGCGTGCTTGTTTGGGCAGTCTCTCACATCAAGGTCGTGCGCACGATTGGCGGGATCGCGGATCGCTATTTCGAGAGCGATGGCATGACGGTTGCCCGTGTCTGGCCCTTTCCTGCTTTCCAGATTGCCGAGCGCCGCCTTGCCATCACAATGGTGACGTTCCTCGTTGTGCTCAATCAGGCGCAAGTAGGCATCAGCGTTCGCCTCTCCTTCTTCAATCGCGACTGGTTCAATGCCATTCAGAACAAGGATCAGGACACATTCTGGCGCCTGCTCTTCACAGTCTTTCTGTTCTGGGCGGCAATCTACATCTTCTCTGCCATCATTGAGTTCATCGCGCAGAGTATGCTCATCATTCGTTGGCGGCGGTGGCTGACCGAACATTATGTTGGGCGCTGGCTTGATGGTGCGACCCATTACCGGATGGGGCTGAAGGGCCTCAATGCAGACAACCCGGACCAGCGTATTGCTGAAGACGTCCACCGCTTCATTGATGGGGGACAGGTTGGATATGGGATCTACTCCTACTCAATCCTGCTGATCTCGACCCTGTCCTCACTTGTGTCCTTCGCGGTGATCTTGTGGACGCTATCTTCAGACTTCACCATTCCGGGCACTGACATTGCTGTGCCGGGCTTCCTCTTCTGGGTAGCGCTCGTCTATTCTGCTATCGGCACTTTGGTGACACATCTCATCGGTCGTTCACTCGTTGGGCTTTATTTTGATCGTCAGCGTTATGAAGCGGACTTCCGCTTCTCGCTGGCCCGTCTGCGCGAATATTCTGAACAGATCGCCCTGTTGAAGGGTGAAGGCGCAGAGCGCCGCCTGTCCATGGGGCGCTTCGGCCGGATCTTCGCAAATTACCTGCAGATCGTGGATCGGCGTAAAAAGCTCATGGCCTTTACCGCGACTTATGGCCAGATCAGCCCCTTCATCCCCTATATCGTGGCTGCACCTTTTTACTTCGCAGGCAAGATCCAGCTTGGGGTGATGTCTCAGACAGCGGGTGCTTTCGGACGCGTTGAAAATGCCCTCAACTTCTTCGTCACCTATTATACCTCGCTCGCTGACTTCAAGGCCGTGCTTGACCGCCTGTCGAGCTTTGATGATGCGATTGATCGCTCGCATGAACTTGAAAAGAACAAGACGATTGCGACCCCTGCACCCGCAGCGCAAGACATCGAAGTCACTGATCTCGATCTCGCGCTGCCGGATGGACGCACCATCGTCACCAATGCCCGCCTCGTCTTTAATGCACGTGAATCCGTGCTGGTCGCGGGGCCTTCGGGCTCTGGCAAATCAACTCTGTTCCGCGCTGTCTCCGGCATATGGCCCTTTGGCAAAGGTGCCATCAGTGTACCGGAGGGTTCACGTGTGATGCTGCTGCCGCAAAAGCCCTATATTCCGATTGGGCCTTTGCGTAATGCTGTGACCTATCCGACAGACCCCTCACTGTTTGCAGATGAGGCAATCCGCAAGGCTCTTGAGGTCTCGCGCATGGGCGCTTTCATCGCCAAGCTGGATGACGAAGACAATTGGAGCCAGCGTCTTTCGGGAGGCGAGCAGCAGCGCCTCGCCATTGCCCGCGCCTTGCTGGCGCGGCCGGACTGGCTCTTCCTCGATGAGGCAACATCCGCCCTTGATGAAGAGAGCGAGGCAGCACTTTATGAAGCGCTTGCTGAACATCTTCCGACAACAACGATCGTCTCGATTGGTCACCGCTCGACACTCAATGCGTTCCACCAACGGCGCATTGAGATGAAGAAAGGTGCGGATGGTGTCTTTACACCAGCTGACAGCACCCAGAAGGTGAATGCCTGAAGATAAAAGGCCCCGTGAGAGCGGGGCCTTTTCAACTCAACCAAGCCGCGCGGCGAGTTTTTCAAAGAGCGGGTTTCTGGCGCTGAAGATATAGTCCAGCGCGCTCACGCTGACATGTTCAGCGCCCTGCTCCACCAGCCACTCCGCCAAAGTCGCGACATGGGCCGCAGGACAAATGAGACGCAGCGGGCCGTCCTTGGCAAAACCAAACAAGGCACGGGCACCAAAACGGTCTTGTGCGATCTTGGCAAGCTCCTGCGGCTTTGCAACAAGTGCACGCACTTCGCGCGAGGTACGCGCATCTTCTTCCGCTGAAATACGTGACAAAATGGCGCGTGCATTTGCCAGCGTCGTCTCGCTCCATGACGCATGGAGCGAAGCTACGAGATTGGCTTCTGAGCGCAGCATGATTCCGTCATCAAGCACCTTGAGCGCATTGGCTTTCAAGGTTGCGCCTGTGGTCGTGATATCGACGATGAGTTCGGCCTGACCTGCCGCAGGTGCGCCTTCAGTAGCGCCAAGCGACTCAACAATCCGATAATCACTGACGCCTTTCTCTGCGAAAAAGCTGCGGGTCAGATTCACATATTTTGTGGCAACGCGCATTCGCTGGCCACGCCGCGCATGGAAGGCAGCTGCTACATCTTCCAGATCCGCCATGCTGCGCACATCAATCCAGGCCTGCGGCACGGCAACCACGACATTGGCATGACCGAAGCCAAGCGGCGTCAGCAATTCCACTTTGCTGGCGGGATCGGCAACTTGTTCGCGCACGAGATCTTCACCCGTGACGCCCATATGCACGGCGCCGGTTGCGAGCTGTTGCACGATCTCGGATGCCGACAAGAAGGCCACTTCCACGTGAGGGAGTTCAGCCAAAGTGCCACGATAATCGCGCGCGCCACGGCCTTGCACAACGGTCAAACCAGCGCGCTTGAAAAAGGCGTTGGCATTTTCCTGCAAACGCCCCTTTGAAGGGACGGCGAGGACGAGTTTTTCCATCTCGGTGCTCATGCCTGATCTCCGCCAAAGAGCCGGTCGCACCAGATGGCAGCGCCCATAGCGGGAATGTCACTGCTCGCACCCAGACGGCGCAGCAGACCATCATAACGGCCACCACCAACGATGGGGCGGCCTGCTTCACCTGCTTCAAAGACAAAGCCAGTGTAGTAATCGAGATTGCGCCCGAAGCTTGCGGCGAAAGTGAGCTTGCTCACATCAACACCGCGCGCAGTGATGGCGGCAAGACGCGCATCAAAGAGATCAAGCGCAGCGCCGAGATCAAGCTTCGCGTCGGCTGCCAATTTGCGAAGCGCAGCAAGTGCGGCTTTCGGCTCACCACGAATGGCGAGGAAGGCTTCGATCACGCTGCGCGCCTCATCTGGCAGCTGCGTGGCAGAGCGCATGGAAGCTTGCTCCAAGAAGCGATCCGCAATCTCGCCGGCACTGCGGCCACCGACGGAAGAGATACCGGCAATCGAGAGCAGATCTTCCACCAGCGCACGCGCGCCTTGCTTGTCGACACCCTCAAGAGCTGCCAGAACGCCGGAGTGATCGACACCCGCAGCGGCAGAGGGTTCAACCATGTCAGCAATCTTCTCTCCCCGCATATGGCTGCGCCGAATGCGGCGCATCCACACGGGCGGCAGTTTCAATGCAGTGAGCAGCGCGTTGAAGAGACCTGCATCACCCATGCGGAGCGGTAGATCTTTGGCACCGGCTGCCTGCGCCGCGTCCAACGCGAGCGCGAAGATTTCGGCATCGGTGGCAGCAATGTCGCCGCGTCCAAAGCTCTCGATACCTGCCTGCACAAATTCAGACGCAGCGCCGGGACGCTGACGGAAGATAGGGCCGCAATAGGAATAGGACGCCTTGGCGCCCGCATCAGGCCCGGCAAGGTAAGCGCGACTGACAGGGATCGTATATTCCGGTCGCAGACATAGTTCCTCGCCCTCAGCGCCTGAGGTCAGGAAGATGCGGGAGCGAATATCCTCCCCCGCAAGGTCCAGAAACACATCGGCGGGTTGCAGGATTGGGGGTTCGGCGCGCGCATAACCAGCGCCGACCAGATGGCTGATCAGCCCCTCCTGGCGCGCTGCGCGATCTTCAGCTTGTTTCGAGCGGTTTACCACGACAAACCCCTTTGAATGCGTCCCCTCTTTAGCAAGCAAGCACTGGGAGGGCGACCCATTTCAGGGGACAGGGTGAATGGCGCCCGCCACTCACCCGTGATGTCGGGACAGGACTTCGCGCACGGCCTCAACCAGGCCCGTCTCCGGGATGGCGAATTGGGCGCGCTGGCGTAGCTCCAGATAATCCGCGCGGTCCTTGGTGGAGGCGGCAAGCTCGGCCCCCAGAACAAGATCGCGGATGGTCACCTCGCCCTTCTCGCGTTCATTCGAGCCCTGAATGACAGCGCAGGTCGATTGGCGGCGGTCAGCATATTTCAGCTGGGCATTCATGCCCGCGCTGCCGAGATAGAGTTCGGCGCGAATGCCCGCGTTACGCAGGTCGCTGACCATTTTCTGATAAGCGGGCATCTGGTCGCGATCGAGCACTAGGACCACCACCGGGCCGCGCTGATCCTTGCCCGACACCAGCGGGCTATTCATGGCGCGAAGCGCTGAAACGAGACGCGACACGCCGATGGAGAAGCCCGTCGCAGGCACCGGCTCACCACGGAAGCGCGCGACGAGACCGTCATAGCGGCCACCGCCACCGACCGACCCAAAGCGCACAGGGCGGCCATGCTCATCCTTCACCTCGAAGGTGAGTTCGGCCTCATAGACGGGACCCGTGTAATATTCGAGGCCACGCACAACGGCGGGATCAATCACGATGCGGCCTTCATAGCCAGAGGCTGCAAAGAGCGCCGCCATTTCACGCAGCTCTGCGACGCCCTCTTGCCCGCGCGCGGAAGAACCAACCGCCGCAGCAAGATTGTCGAGCGTGGCGGAATTGGTGCCAGCGCGTGCAGCGGTGAAACTCAGGATGCGATCAATCGCACTGGCTGCAAGATCAGCGCCTTTGGTGAAGTCACCCGATTCATCCTTGCGACCGGGACCGAGCAGAAGGCGCACGCCGTCAGCGCCCAAACGGTCAAGCTTGTCGATAGCGCGCAACACGATGAGTTTTTGCGCTGCGCGGTCGTCGCCGGCAAGGCCAGCGGATTCCAGCACACCATCGAGCACTTTGCGATTATTGACCTTGATGACGAAGTCGCTGCGCGCGATGCCGAGCTTCTCAAGCGTATCTGCCGCCATCATGCAGATTTCAGCATCTGCCGCGACAGAGGCCGAGCCCACCGTGTCAGCATCAAATTGCATGAATTGGCGGAAGCGACCGGGACCGGGTTTTTCGTTGCGGAACACCCAACCCACGCGATAGCTGCGATAGGGCTTGGCGAGCTTGTCGAAATTCTCCGCCACATAGCGCGCGAGCGGCGCAGTCAGATCATAACGCAGCGAGACCCATTGCTCGTCGTCATCCTGGAACGAGAAGACGCCTTCATTAGGCCGATCGAGATCCGGCAGGAATTTGCCCAGCGCCTCGGTATATTCCACGAAAGGGGTCTCAACAGCCTCAAAACCATAAAGCTCGTAAGAGGCGCGGATCGCTTCCAGCATCCGATTGGTCGCACCGATCTCCACCGGCCCACGGTCGGCGAAGCCGCGCGGCAGGCGGGCCTTGACGGTTGCAGGCTTGGAGGTCTCGGTCATCAGCGGGCGGGTCCGGGCCAAAATGAGGGGTCCGGCGAGTGTTTAAGGGGGCGAGGCCCAAGGGGCAAGGGGCATGAACCCTGGAGCTGCCCTAGAGGCGACCCAGAAAGGCCAGCACCTCCCCGTTAAACAGGTCAGGCGCTTCCCAATAAAGCGCGTGGCCGCATTCGGGGAAGAGGACGAGTTCGGCCTTGGGGATGTGGCGCGCATAGCGGCGCATGAAGACGGGCGGCATCCAGAGATCGGCATCGCCCGTCATGAGCAGGGTCGGACAATGCAGCTTTTCGAGTGCTGCGAAAGTGACATGCGCCAGTAGCTTTTGGCCCAAGCGCTCGCCGGTGACAGCGCCATGCTCCAGCGCGAGCCAGCGTTGCACGCCCTCAGGATCAGCGGCGCGATAAGAGGGCCCGATTTCGCGAAAGTCAGACGGCCAGCTGTCGAAACCTGATGGGCGAATGCTGGCGCTGGCAGCCTGATAATCCGTGTCCTGCGCACCACCGACGCTGGAAGAAATCACAAGCGAGGCGATGCGGTCGGGAAAGCTCAGAGCCGCATCAAAAGAAATCGCACCTCCTGCTGCACTCGCGACGAGATGCGCGCGTGCAA
>CAZLBA010000058.1:1881-18780 GCA_964557555.1 uncultured Beijerinckia sp. | reverse complement strand
GGTGCCGCGCATCATCACTTCATGGTTGCCGCGACGCGTGCCGTACTGGTTGAAGTCGGCTTCGCGCACCTGACGCTCGCTCAGCCACTTGCCCGCAGGCGAAGCGAACTTGATCGAACCAGCAGGCGAGATGTGGTCGGTGGTGATCTTGTCGCCGAAGAGCGACAGGATACGCGCGTCCACAATGTCTTCAACCGGCGCAGGTGTCATGGTCATGCCGTCGAAGTAAGGCGGGTTGGCGACGTAAGTGGAATTCATGCTCCACTTGAAGGTCAGGCTCGTCGGAGCCTTCACCTTGCGCCAGTTGGTGTCGCCCTTGAACACGTCGGCATAACGCGACTTGAACACCTTCTTCGTCACATATTTCTTGATGAAGGCGTTGATCTCTTTCGAGGTCGGCCAAATGTCGCGCAGATAAACCGGCTTGCCATCCTTGCCATTACCGAGCGGCTCGGTGGTCAGGTCTGCATAGACATTGCCAGCGAGTGCATAAGCAACGACGAGCGGAGGCGCTGCGAGATAGTTCGCCTGCACGTCAGGATTGACGCGGCCTTCGAAGTTGCGATTGCCCGAGAGCACTGCTGCAGCAACAACGCTGTTTTCGTTGATCGAAGCGGAGATCTCTTCCGGCAGCGGACCTGAGTTACCGATACAGGTCGTGCAGCCATAACCAACAAGGTTGAAGCCGAGCTTGTCGAGATCCTTCTGCAGGCCTGAATTGGCGAGATATTCACCAACCACCTGCGAGCCGGGTGCGAGCGAGGTCTTGACCCAAGGCTTCGACTTCAGGCCCTTGGCCACAGCGTTGCGTGCGAGCAGGCCCGCTGCAATCAAGACGCTCGGATTCGAGGTGTTGGTGCAGGAGGTGATGGCAGCAATCACCACATCGCCATGACCGATGTCATGCTTGCGGCCTTCGACGGGGAAGCGCTTACGCTGCTCGTCGCCCTTGCGATATTCAGCTTCCATCGCAGCTTCGAAGCCCTTGCCGACGGCTTCGAGAGCCTGACGGCCTTCGGGACGCTTCGGGCCAGCCATAGAGGGCACAACCGAGCCGAGATCGAGTTCGAGCGTATCGGTGAAGACAGGATCAGCGGCCTTCGCCGTGCGGAACATGCCCTGCGCCTTTGAGTATTTCTCAACGAGCGCAACGCGAGCCGACTTGCGGTTCGAGGTTTCGAGGAAGTCGATGGTTTCACCATCAACGGGGAAGTAGCCGCAGGTCGCGCCATATTCAGGGGCCATGTTGCCGATGGTCGCGCGGTCAGCGAGCGAGAGACCATCCACGCCGGGGCCGAAGAATTCGACGAACTTGCCGACAACGCCCTTCTTGCGCAGCATCTGCGTGACGGTGAGCACAACGTCAGTCGCGGTCACACCTTCACGCGGCTTGCCGGTGAGCTTGAAGCCAATGACTTCGGGGAGCAGCATGGAGAGTGGTTGGCCGAGCATGGCCGCTTCCGCTTCAATGCCGCCGACGCCCCAACCCAGCACAGCAAGACCATTCACCATGGTTGTGTGGGAGTCAGTGCCAACGAGTGTATCGGGATAAGCGATTTCAACCGTCGAGGCCTTGCCGCGCTTGGGCTGATACTTTTCCTTCTTCGTCCAGACGGTCTGCGACAGATATTCCAGATTCACCTGATGGCAGATGCCGGTGCCCGGAGGCACAACGGCAAAATTGTCGAACGCGCCCTGGCCCCACTTCAGGAACTGATAGCGCTCGCCATTGCGTTGATATTCGAGATCGACATTCTTCTTGAAGGCCTTTGCATTGCCGAAGTCGTCGATGATGACAGAGTGGTCGATGACGAGATCAACCGGAACCAGCGGGTTCACCTTCTTGGGGTCGCCACCGAGTTTGGCAACCGCATCGCGCATGGCGGCAAGGTCAACCACTGCGGGCACGCCGGTGAAGTCCTGCATGAGAACGCGTGCGGGACGGAAGGCGATTTCCTTCTCGGTCTTGCCCTTGTTCTTCAGCCAGTCAGCGCAAGCCTTGATGTCTTCCTTGGTGACGGAGCGGCCGTCCTCGAAGCGCAGAAGATTTTCAAGCAAAACCTTCATGGAATAAGGCAGCTTGGAAATACCCTTCAGGCCGTTCTTTTCAGCCTGCGGAAGCGAAAAATAGTGGTAGGTCTTGGTACCGACCTTCAGTGTCTTGCGGCACTTATAGCTATCGAGCGACATGTGTTCAGGCCCCGGTTTCCTGTGAGACGGAAGACGAATGCACGGCCTTATAGATAATTTCTGCGCGCGCCGCTATACGAACGAAAGCCCAAGACCACAAAAGCCCAACAAAAGCCCGCTAGAAGAGCAGCCGTGTGACAGTTGAGTTCCGTCCGAGCCTCCTCGTTGAAAACCTCGCACTTGCGAGGGGCGGTCGCATATTGGCGAAGAACATCTCTTTTCGGGTTGGAGAAGGCGAGGCGCTGATCGTCACCGGGCCAAATGGCGCTGGCAAATCGACGCTTCTGCGTGTGCTGGCCGGTCTCCTGCCCCCTGCCGAAGGGCAGATCAGTCTTGCCGGGCGCGGGCCGGAAGAACTGGCGCTCCATACCCATTATGTGGGCCATGCCGATGCGCTGAAATCAGCTCTGACGCCGCGTGAAAATCTCGGCTTCTGGTCGCGCGCGCTGCATGACAGCCATCGCGGAATGCGCACCACGCTCGCCCTTGAGCGGGTGGGGCTTGCCCATCTGCCCGATTTGCCAGTCTCCTATCTATCCGCCGGGCAGCGGCGGCGCGTGGCTTTGGCGCGCCTGCTGGTGGCCCCGCGTTCGATCTGGCTGCTGGATGAACCCTCAACCGCGCTGGACACGGCCTCGCAGGACCGCTTGCGTCAGATGATGGAGCAACATCTGGCGGCAGGGGGAATGATCATTGCCGCCACCCATATGTCGCTGGGGCTGACAGCCCGCGAATTGCCCCTGCGGGGTGTCGCATGAAAATGGTCGGTGCGCTCTTTGTTCGTGAATTACGGCTGGCCTCACGCGCTGGTGGGGGCGGGACCATGGGGGTGGTCTTCTTCCTGATCCTCGTGACGATCGTGCCTTTTGCCATTGGGCCGGACCTCAATCTGCTGTCCCGCATCGGCCCGGCCATCCTCTGGATTGCCGCCCTGCTTGCCATGTTGCTGGGTCTCGACCGGTTGTTCCTGTCCGACCACGAAGACGGATCGCTGGACCTGTTGATGATGGGTCACATGCCCCTTGAAGTCATTGTGGTGGTCAAATGCCTCGCCCATTGGGCGGTGACGGGTCTGCCGCTGGTGGTCGCTGCGCCCCTTTTCGGGCTCATGCTGGCGGTTGAAGGCGATGGCTTGATGGGTGTGGCCCTGTCGCTTCTGGCAGGAACGCCGGCACTCACCTTCATCGGCGCCATCGGCGCGGCGCTGACGGTCAGCCTCCGGCGGGGTGGCTTGCTCATGGCAATCCTTGTCCTGCCTTTCACGGTGCCGGTGCTGATCTTCGGCGTCTCTGCGGCCTCTGCGGCGGTAGGGGGCACGATTCCCTTCATGACGCCTTTGCTGGTCTTGTGTGCCCTGTCGCTGGCCGCGCTGGCTCTGGCTCCCTTTGCCGCTGCGGCGGCCTTGCGTGCCCGCGATTAGGGCTTAGAAAGGTCGCCATGCTGAAATATGCCAACCCGACTTTCTTCCTGCGCCTCGTGGCGACTGTCCTGCCCTATGCTTGGGCCGCGACCATCGCACTGCTGGGCGTGGGCCTATACATGACCTTCTTTGTCGCGCCAGCCGATTATCAGCAGGGCGAGACGGTGCGCATCATGTATATCCATGTGCCGGCGGCCTGGCTGTCGATGTTTGCCTACACGGTCATGACCCTGTCGGCGCTTGGCACATTGGTCTGGCGGCATCCTTTGGCGGATGCCTCGCAACAGGCGGCTGCCCCGCTGGGTGCTGTGTTCACATTCATCTGTCTCATCACCGGTTCGCTTTGGGGCAAGCCGATGTGGGGCACATGGTGGGTATGGGATGCGCGGCTAACCTCCGTACTTGTGCTGTTTTTGATCTATCTTGGTCTCATCGCGCTTTGGAATACGATTGAAGAGCCGACCAAGGCCGCGCGAGCCGCAGCGATCCTGACGCTGGTAGGCGTGGTGAATATCCCCATCATCAAATTCTCGGTTGATTGGTGGAACACACTGCATCAGCCAGCTTCGGTCCTGCGGATGGGTGGTCCGACCATTCACCCGTCCATGCTGTGGCCCTTGTTGATCATGGCGCTGGGCGCGAGCCTTCTCTTCGTGACATTGCATTTGATGGCGATCCGCAATGAGATCCTGCGCCGTCGTCTGCGTCGCTTGTCCTTCCTCGCAGCACAGCGTGGTGAGAGCGAGGTCGCCTCGTGAGTGATCATGCGAGTTTCATCATCGCCGCTTTTGCCGTGACCGGCACCGTGCTGGCAGTCACGGTGATGTGGATCCTGATCGACCATATGCGCCTCAAGCGTGGGTTGACGCGTTTTCCCGCGCGTGAAGGGGATGAGGCATGAGCGAGGATATGAGCCGCCCGCGCCGCCGATCATGGCTCGCTTATCTGCCGCTCCTGATATTTCTGGCCCTGGCTGCCCTTTTCTACACGCAGATGAAGCCCGGTGGCTCCTCGCGGTTGCCATCCCCTCTCATCGGCAAGCCAATTCCAGCCTTCAGCCTGCCCGCTCTTGAAGGATCGAACCGCCCCGGCTTTGACGATGCGCAATTGCGCAATGGTCAGGTGACGGTGGTGAATGTCTTTGCATCCTGGTGTGCGCCCTGCCGTGATGAACATCCCGTGCTCATCGACTTGTCCAAGCATGATGTCGTCACCAAGATGGGCGTGCGTTTGGCGGGTCTTGCCTATAAAGACGAGCCATCGCAATCGCTGCGCTTTCTGCGTGAATTGGGTAATCCCTATCAGCTGATTGGCGTC
Organism: uncultured Beijerinckia sp.; assembly: GCA_964557555.1. Taxonomy (GTDB): domain Bacteria; phylum Pseudomonadota; class Alphaproteobacteria; order Rhizobiales; family Beijerinckiaceae; genus Terripilifer. The sequence goes on along the minus strand of CAZLBA010000058.1, from coordinate 13,853 downwards.
GATCGCTCAGGCCGTGTCGGTATTGATTGGGGCGTTTATGGCGTTCCGGAGACTTTCATTGTGAAAGGCGACGGTACGCTGGCTTTCAAATTCATCGGCCCGCTCTCGCCCAAGGAGCTGCGAGAGACGCTCATTCCGCAGATTGAAAAGGCAGCTCGCTAGTCGTTATAGGGTTCGCGATCCTTGCAGAACCACCCGACAAGGCAGGCCCTATTGTCCAGCGTGGGGGAAAAGAGCGGTTGCGTATATTGGCCGCCGGCGCAGAAACTGTCGTCGCGCACGAGACGGTCATAGGTTTGCCCACCCAGCCCCATCACCACTGCGCCTTCGCGTTTGACGAGAGTGGCAGCCTCATGACAGCTCATCCGGCTTGCATCTGGCCGTTGCGCCAGTACAGGGGTTGCGAATGTGGCGATGATGAGCGTGAGAGCGAGCCGCATCTTGTCTCCTACCAGTGATCCTGACCTTCGCCGTCCTTGATCTCGTGTTTCAAGATCAGCGGAATCTGCGCGAGCGCAAAAGCGATGGTAATTGGCATGGTGCCAAAGACTTTGAAGGTGATCCAGAAGTCTGTGCTTTGTGTGCGCCAGACGAGTTCATTTAATCCTGCAAGTAAAAAGAAGAAAAGGCCCCAGCGCAAGGTCAGGATCCGCCAGCCCGTCTCGGTCAGCTTGAGCACTGAATCGAGCACGATTGGCAGGAGCGGCTTGTTCATCGCAAGCCCGCCCAGAAGAACGATCCCGAACAGGCTATTCACGATGGTCGGCTTCATCTTGATGAACAGCTCATCCTGAAAGACGAGGGTTAGCGCGCCAAAGATCAGCACGGCGCCGGCGGTCACCAGCGGCATGACGGGAATATGGCGGGTCAAGATCCATGACAGCGCCAGAGTTACGACCATGCTGGCCATCAAGGCAGCGGTTGCCGGAAAAATCCCGAATTTCGCATTGGTGAGAAAGAAGACCACCAATGGTCCCATCTCCAGCACGAGTTTGAGGCCCGCGCTTGGCTTGTTCGTCTTCTGGGAGGGCAGTGGCTCTGACATGATGTTCCTAACGTTCGATGCCGGCAATGGCGTCTGCGAAATCCCGCGCCTCAAAAGGCTCGAGGTCTTCGCGTCCTTCGCCAACGCCAATGTAATGGACGGGAAGTGCAAATTTCTCAGCGATGGCGACGAGAATGCCGCCGCGCGCCGTACCATCAAGTTTGGTCATCACCAGACCTGTGACGCCTGCGACCTTGCCGAAGATTTCAACCTGATTGAGCGCATTCTGACCAACAGTCGCATCAAGGACGAGCAGCACCGCATGGGGCGCCTGCGCATCCACCTTCTTCATCACACGCACGACTTTCTCAAGTTCGGCCATGAGTTCGGTGCGGTTTTGCAGGCGGCCGGCGGTGTCCATCAGCAGAACATCCGCGCCTTGTGCTTGCGCCTCGCGCAGCGCATCAAAGGCGAGACCCGCGGCATCTGCACCCTGATCACGTGCAATTACAGGCGCGCCAATGCGGTCGCCCCAGATTTTCAATTGTTCGATTGCGGCCGCGCGGAATGTATCGCCCGCAGCCAGCATTACTTTTTTACCATCGCTTGCGAATTGCGAGGCAAGCTTGCCAATGGTGGTGGTCTTGCCGGATCCATTGACGCCGACAACCAGAATGACGAAAGGCTTCTTCGTCTCATCAATCACCAGTGGTCTGGCGACGGGCATCAAGACTTTCTCGACTTCCGCCGAGAGAATGGCTTTCACCTCGTCGGGCTCGATTTGTTTGTCATACCGTCCCTTGCCGACGGCTTCGCGAATGCGCGTTGCGGTTGCGACACCCAGATCGGCCTGAATGAGAATATCTTCGAGATCGTCGAGCATTGCTGCATCAAGCTTGCGCTTGGTGAAGACATCGGTGATGCCCTGACTGATGGAATTTGATGAGCGAGCGAGACCTTCCTTGAGGCGTCGCCACCAGCTGCGGGGCTCAGCGACCGGGACCTCTGCAGCGGGCGGGGGTGCAGCAGGTTCGGGCGCAGCGCTGCTGCCGCCAAACAGGCGGCCGAAGAAGCCGGGCTTTTTCGATTCTTCGCTGCTCATGTCGCCTGCCCGCATCCCGTGCTAAGTCACATCCGATCCGCGCTCACGCGGCCCAACTCGCAATAGCCTGTCCCGCATGACGCCGGAAGACCTCCTGACCCGCCTCCTCTACCGCGATGGCCTGATGCTCGTCATCAACAAGCCGCCGGGGATTGCTGTCCATCTCGGCCCCAAGGGTGGCGATAATCTTGAAAAGCATTTCCACGCGCTGCGGTTCGGTCTGCCGCGTGATCCGGCTTTGGCGCATCGGCTGGACCGTGACACCTCCGGCTGCCTGGTCTTGGGCCGCCACCGCAAGGCGTTGGAAAAGCTTGCTCTTCTCTTCAAACAGGGGAAGATCTCCAAGACCTATTGGGCGCTGGTCGAGGGCGTCCCTGCCGCGCCGGCAGGTGAGATTGATCTGCCGCTGGGGCGGCTTGATTCAACGCGGGGCTGGTGGATGAAAGTTGATCCGCTGGGTCAGCCGGCCCGCACTTTATGGCGGGTGATGGGACAGGCAGAGCGCCCTGACGGCCGGCCGGTGAGCTGGCTCGAACTCACCCCTCTGACCGGCCGCACCCACCAGCTGCGCGTCCATTGCGCAGCTATGGGCTGGCCCATCGTCAATGACCCGATCTATGGCGCGGGCGCGCGTGAGGATGTCCTGCATCTCCATTCGCGCAGCATCACGGTTCCGATCTCGAAGAATAAGGATCCCGTTCACTGCATCGCGCCCGTGCCGAGCCATATGATCGCGCTGCTTCAACTTTGTGGCTGGACGCCTGCAATGGAGGCAGAGTGCACCGAACTTGAGCCGTCGCCGCCTCGCGACGAAGCAGGCAGTTGAATCGGCCAAATAGCTCCGGTATGAAGTTTATGCATAAAGATCATACAGGGGCGACCGATGTGGGTTGGAGCGGTTTTGCTTGCGGCGCTGATGGCATGGGCTTCGCCGGCGCGGGCTCAGACGGCTGAAGAATGGGTGGCGCTGGGGGCGCGGGTGCATGGTGGCTTTGGCGCCTTCATTCCCTTGGGCATTCGGATCGGGCTTGATGCCGCCTCCAAGATCAAGGTTCCGCCCCGGCAGCTCAGCGTGACCTATCACGACAATCCGCGCGCGCCCTGTGCCTGTTTTGCAGACGGGATTGCCATTGCAACAATTACCTCTGTTGGCCAGCGCACTTTGAAGATAGCCGATGAACCTGCGCCCGCGGACAAGGCTGCCGTCATCATCATTCGTCCGCGTCAGGGTGGGCCGGGTCTGCGCTATTCCATTCCCATGAGCAGCTTGCCGCGCCTCGTGCAAATGAATGAGACGCTGGATCCTCTTGGCCGCTACAATGCGGTCATGGCCGCGGAAGCATTGTTCGAGATCGAGCCCGCGCCTTAGTCAACCAGCAGCGCTTGGCCGTCATGGGCACGCACGCGCGCTTTGATGATGTTGCCCGCATCATGGCCGGGCATACGCACAAGCGTGAAATCCTCTGCGCGTCCATTCCCGCCGCGCTCGGTCAAAATGGCAATGTCTTTGCCGATCTGCGCATCAAGATGCGCGATGAGCTGCGCCTGCCCCAAGGCGCGCAAGCGCTCCGCACGCTCGCGCGCGATTTCGCGGGGCACTTGCGGCATAAGTGCTGCTGGCGTGCCCTTTCGCGGGGAGAAGGGAAAAACATGCAGATGTGTGAGACCACAGCTGCGCACCAGATCGAGCGTTTGGGCAAACATCTCTTCGCTTTCGGTCGGAAAACCGGTGATGAGATCCGCACCAAAGACAATCTCAGGTCGCGCCTTGCGTAAAGCGGTGCAAAAATTGATGGCATCCGCGCGCAAATGCCGCCGCTTCATTCGTTTCAAAACAAGATCATCGCCCGCCTGCAAAGACAGGTGCAAATGCGGCATCAGGCGAGGCTCGCTCGCAAGCGCATCAAGCAAGTCATCATCGGCTTCGATACAGTCGAGCGAGGATAGGCGCAGCCGTTCGAGCTGTGGCACATGCTGCAAAATCTGCCGCACCAGTTTTCCAAGACGGGGCGCGCCGGGCAGGTCATGCCCCCAGGAGGTGAGATCAACGCCTGTCAAAACGGCTTCGCGATAGCCCCTTTGGGTGAGCTTCTCGATCTGCTGCACGATTTCGCCTGCAGCCGCTGAGCGTGAAGGGCCGCGACCATAGGGAATGATGCAAAAGGTGCAGCGATGATCGCAGCCATTCTGGATTTCGACGAAAGCGCGGGTCTGGCCTTCAATGGCATCGACTGCGCCTGTGATGAAATGATGCCCGCTTTCCTGCAAGGCCATGATGTCATTGACGCTGACGCGTGGTGAAGTTGCAAGGCTCGCCCATGTCGCAGGCTTTGTTTTGTCTGCATTGCCGATGATGGCATCTGCCTCGGCCATATCAGCAAAACTGTCCGGGTCAATCTGCGCAGCGCAGCCTGTGACGATGATGCGCGCTTGCGGGCGCTCGCGCCGCATCCGGCGAATGGATTGGCGCGCTTGGCGCACAGCTTCCTGTGTCACCGCACAAGTGTTGAAGATGATTAGATCCTCGGATTGGTTCTGCGCAGCCGCACGGCGAATGGCTTCGGATTCGACTGCATTCAGACGGCAGCCGAACGTCACCACTTCAATGTTGGGCTTCGCGCTCACGCAAAGATGGCCGCGTCAAAGCGGCCTTCAAATTCGAGCTCGACCGGTCCCGTCATCATGACGTGATTGTCACTGTCGCGCCACTCAATGAAGAGATCGCCACCGGGCAAGGTGACGCGCACTAGGCGCCCGGTCAGACCGCGACGCACTGCACTCACAGCTGTTGCACAAGCGGCACTTCCGCAAGCCTGTGTCACGCCAACGCCACGTTCCCATACTTTCAGTCTGATATGGTCGCGGCTCATCACCTGAGCGATCGAGATATTGGCTTTTTGCGGAAACAGGTCATGCGTTTCGAGCGGCGGACCGATGCGCTTGAGGTCATGCGCATCAATGTCGCTTACAAAAAACACAGCATGGGGATTGCCCATATTGGCCACTGCCGGGCGCGGCAGATTTTCGTAATCAAGTGCGATGGCGCGCGTATCGGCCTGCTCGGTGCTGAGCGGAATGTCTCGCCAGTCCAGACGCGGTTCGCCCATGTCAACGGTGTAGGTCCATTCATCCTGCCGCACACATTCAAGCCGCCCCGCGCGCGTTTCGATGTGAAAGCGCGACGCCGTGCCAGATCTTGTCATGATAAAAGCGACGCAACGCGTACCATTGCCGCAGGCACCCGATTCCGTGCCGTCATTATTGAAGATCCGCACAAAGGCCTCGGTATCGGCCGCGTGGCGATCTTCAATCACCATCAGCTGATCATAGGCCAAGCCCGTGGCAGCATGAATGGCGCGCGCATCCTGTGGCGTGACGGCGGCTCGCGTGCCGCGCAGGTCAACGACCACAATTTCATTGCCCAGCCCATTCATCTTGGCGAAAGCATATCCTGCCAAAGTGCTCATAACGGCTCCTGATCGGCTTGCATTTGCCTGTTTGGCATTTGCTTTGCAAGCCGAACCTTGCGCGCATGTGTGGTGTTGACCTTCCATCGAAGGTTGATTGGGCGATGGCCTTGGCGGGAGGTCCAAAGTGTTTCAAAATACGTATGACCGACTCAAAGCCCTTACCGAAGATCATAGCTTTCAGGAGCCATTCATGAGCCGCCTTTTCGCCTCTCTTCGCCTGCTTGTGGCGAGCGTGGCCCTGCTCTGGCTGGGTCTGACGGCTGCACAGGCTCAGATGGGGATCTCCGGCGTTGACCCTTCACAAGTCACAACCGTCGAGTTGCAGGCCCGCCCGACCTTGGCCCTTGCCGCGATGGGCGATTGGGACGATCCGCTTGTTTCGCTGAGCGCCTCGATCAAGCGCTTGCAAGATGAGGCGCAGAAGAAAGGCCTGAAGACTGTGGGCCTGCCTTTCGTGGCCTTTGTCGATACGGATGATCGCGGCTTCCGCTTTGAGGCAATGCTGGCCTTGGCCGAGCGTCCGGTTGCTTCGGTGAGCCTCGCGGAGGGAATGCGTTTTGCAACTTCGCCGGCTGGCAAGACTTTGCGCTTCCAGCATCGCGGAACCTATGAGGACATCGAAACGACCTATGAGATGATCACCGCCTATCTCGATGAAAAAGGTCTTGAGGCGCAAAATCTCTTCGTTGAGGAATATATCAGTCTGCCTGCCACAGCTGAGGAAGAAGGTGCTCAGGTGGATATCTTCGTTTTTCTCAAGTGATTAGTCCTCGAAGGTGAAGCTCTGGCCCGGCCGCATCGGCTGAAACACTTCGCGCTGGAGACCCGCTGCATCAAGCGCGGCTGCGAGACGGTGGGGCGGATCATCAATCTGCTCATCAGTGAGCTGGAACGTTCCCCAATGATGGCCAAGGGCGCGTCGCGCGCCGCAGAGTTGAAAAACGCGCACGGCGTCTTCGGGGTCGATGTGGTTGGCCTGCATGAACCAGCGCGGCTCATAGGCGCCAATCGGGATGAGGGCCAGACGCGGAGGGCCAAAGCGCTCGCGAATGTCGGAAAAGAGCGAGCCATTGCCCCAGCCTGTATCCGCGATGTGATAGATCGGCCCGCCCGCAGTTTCGATCATGAAGGCGCACCACAGGGCCATGCGCTTGTCATTCCAGCCACGAGCCGACCAGTGGAAGGCCGGCAGCAAATGGATGCTCACGCGCCCTGACAGCACCACTCTGGCGCCCCAGTCATAGGCTTCCGCATCAATTGCGCGGTCGGCGCGGCGCAGAATGACGTCATTGCCGAGCGGCGTGATGAAACGGGGGGCATGGCGGCGCGCAAGCTTGGAGAGTGTCGCCACATCCATATGGTCGTAATGATTATGGCTGATCAGAACCGCGTCGAGGGGCGGCAATTGATCAAGATCCACTCCGGGGCGATTGACGCGGCGGGGCCCGGCAAAGCCGACCGGACTGGCACGCTCCGACCAGACCGGGTCAATCAACACATTCAGCCCCTGCGTTTGCAGGAGCACGCTTGCATGACCGATCATAGTCACGCGGATTGTGTCACCCGTCACACGTGCTGGTGGATGGTCGTGATAGGGGCTTGGCCAATAGAGCGGCCACCGGGCGCGACGGCGCGTGGTGAACCAGCGCCACATATCCGCGCGCGTCTTGTCGCGTGAATAGCCGCGAATGAAAAAGCGGGTGCCATCAAAATGGTCGGAGATCGGCCCGCTATAGTAAGGATTGCGCTGCATGGCCTTTAGCTAAGGTGGCGGGCTGGTTCTGTCCATGGGTTCAAGCGCCTTTGACCTTGCTGGCGGAGCGCGCCATAACCTGACCATGTCACAAGCCACTATCCCATCCATCTTTGATCGCAGGCTGTTGCGGTTGCGGCTGGCTCGCGCCTTGCGTACCGGCCCCGCCGATTTTTTACTTGAGCGTGTCGCAGAGGATCTGGAAGAGCGGCTCAGTGCGGTCATGCGTCCTTTTGACGAGGCGCTTGATCTGGGGACACCCACATCAGCCGTTGTGAAGCGCTTGAGCTTGCGACAGCCCAAGCGGCTCGTTCATGCAGCCCCTGTCCCTGAAGCGCTTCGCCCAGGTGCTTGGGAGCTGGTGGTGGCGGATGAAGAGGCATTACCCTTTGCCTCCGGCAGCTTCGATCTCATCACGTCAGCTCTGTCCTTGCAGCATGTCAATGACCTGCCGGGTGCGTTGGTGCAGATCAGGCATTGCCTGCGTCCCGATGGTTTGTTCTTGGGCTGCTTCGTTGGCGGGCAATCCTTGCAGGAGTTGCGCGCCGTTCTGGCGGAGGCGGAGGAAGAAATTCTGGGCGGGGTCAGTCCGCGCGTTGCGCCCTTTGTGGATCTTCGTGATCTTGGCAGCCTCTTGCAGCGCGCCGGGTTTACGCTGCCGGTTACGGATGTGGATACGTTGACCGTGCGCTATGACCATCTGTTTGCGCTGGCGCATGATCTGCGCGCCATGGGTGCAACCAATGTGCTCGCTTTGCGTGACAAGCGCGGTCTGCGCAAAACGATCTTGCTGCGGGCTGCCGAACTCTATCAGCAAAAATTTTCTGATCCTGATGGCCGTGTGCGTGCGACATTTGAAATCGTCTGGCTGTCCGGCTGGTCCGCGCATGAAAGCCAGCAAAAACCCCTGCAACCGGGTTCTGCAAAAATGCGTCTTGCTGATGCGCTCAAGACGAAAGAGGGCAAGCTGCCGGGTTGAGTATAGTCTGCTCAGCTAAAACCAACTGGCTTGTTGCTGGTTGATCATGCGCGAACCAACTGGAGTGTTCAGCATGGCAAAGAAACTCGTATCAATGGCTGCAGCAGGTGCTTTGGCGCTGGGCAGCATTGCGGCTTCTGGATCGGCTCAGGCTCAAACAGTCTATGCCGGCTACGGATATGGTTATGGGCCGGGCTATTATAACTCGCTTGCAGATGCAGGACCCTTCGGTCTGTTGCTTGCGCCCTTCGCATTGGCAGCCGGTGTCCTTGGTGCAACGACAGGACTCGTCGCAGCTCCGTTCACTGCCGGATATGCCGGCTATTATGGTGATCCCTGGTACGGGCAGGGCTATTACACCACAGCCTCTTACTGGAATGCTGATCCTGCTTGGGTCTATTCCAATGGTGGTGCTGTTTATATTGCTAAATACAAAGGCAAGACGCCACGCAAGGCAGTTGCCAGATAAGTTCACGATCGCTTCCTTTTCTCATGCACGCCGCGATCAAGCTCGCGCATGAAGGCCAAGAGTGATGCGCCGGGTTCGCCCGGCGCACCGATGATCGGCGTGATGCCCCATTGCTCCAGAACCGCTTCCTGCACCGGATTGGCACGCGCCATGAAGACGAAGCTCTGAGGCCGATCTTTGACATAGCCCGACTCTTCCCATGTCTTGCTGACGCGATGCAGCAACATGCGGATATTGAGATCAGACATGCTATAGCCGACAAAGAGCAGACTATGCGCCATGGCATCGGCCCTAAACTTCACATCCAGCGGAGAGGCAAAAGCGAGGCGATCGAAATAATCTGTCTCGGCAAAGACAAGCGAGGAATCGTCATCAAAGTCGCCGTGGAACTTGATGATCTGCGTGGCGTCGGGAGATACTTTTGCCAGATCACGCGCGCTGGCAATGCGCAGATAGGGCTTCTGATAAAGCTCGAATGCAGCCTCCAGATTGCGATCATAATTGGTTGTGTAGATGATCTTGAAATTCAATCCGACGATGATGCGGTGAATGTCTGATTTCGCAACCTGCTGTGGAGAAACGGACCAGCGCCGATCCATCCAGCTGCGCAAGGGACCAATGCTGCCGCGCCGCAAGCGGTAATATTCAGCTAAAGTGTGGTAGCTCAGATCGGGCCCCAGATAGTCGTCGGGATCAATCTCCAATTCGCTGCCGATGCGCTCCATCAATTCGCGCCAGGACGGCAGACCGACACTCATCGAAATACCTGCGCCTGCAAACAGGATCACCTGCCGCTGCCGCAGGCGCTCAACCAAGGCATGGGTTGGCGGCGTCGATGCAAGCAGGGGACGAAGCTCCTGCTTGCTCCCGATTTCGGCAATTTTCTTCCGCTCAGCCATGACGCCGCACTCCCTCAACAGCAACGCTGCCGGGGAGAGAGGGTTCATTGGGGCAAAGCTGGCACTTCTGCCGTCTCTCGTGCTATAGGGGCCGCGAAGGATTTTCCCATGTCATTGGCTGAGCTTGAAACTTCGGGGGTGCGCCCCTCGCTTGTGGGTCTCACACGTGCGGGTCTGGCTGACGCGCTCGCCTCCATTGGCGTGCCCGAACGCGAAATCCGCATGCGCGTCAATCAGCTCTGGCACTGGATCTATTTTCAGGGTGTGAGCGATTTCGACCGCATGACCAATGTGGCGAAGGCCCTGCGGGCGAAGCTCAGCGAGCATTTCTCGCTTGCTCGCCCTGAGGTCGTTGCCGAGCAAGTCTCCAGCGATGGCACGCGCAAATGGCTGATCCGTCTGGCGCCTACAGGCAAGGACAAGCCAGCCGAGATCGAATGTGTCTATATTCCGGAAAGTGACCGCGGCACGCTCTGCGTCTCATCGCAGGTTGGCTGCACGCTGACCTGTACTTTCTGTCATACGGGCACGCAGAAGCTTGTGCGCAATCTCACCTCGCAAGAGATCGTGCAGCAACTCGTCGTCGCGCGCGATCGCATTGGTGACTTTCCCGGCCTGACAGCTCCGACCGATGGCTTGCTGCCCTCTGGAGAGGGCGTGCGCGCCGTCTCCAACATCGTCTTTATGGGAATGGGCGAGCCGCTCTATAATTTCGACAATGTGCGCGATGCGATTGGCGTGATGTCGGATGGTGATGGCCTGTCGCTGTCCAAGCGCCGGATCACGGTTTCAACTTCGGGTGTTGTTCCGCAAATTCCCACGCTGGGGGAGGAGGCTGGAACGATGCTGGCGATTTCGCTTCACGCTGTGCGTGATGATTTGCGCAACACGCTCGTACCACTCAACAAGAAATATAATATCCGCGACTTGCTTGAGGCCTGCCGTAATTATCCCGGACTGTCCAATGCACGCCGTATCACTTTTGAATATGTGATGCTGAAGGGTGTGAATGATTCACCCGCAGAAGCACGCGAATTGGTGCGGTTGCTGAAAGGCATTCCGGCCAAGATCAATCTCATCCCCTTCAATCCGTGGCCTGGCACCAAATATGAGTGTTCGGATTGGGATGTGATCGAAAAATTCTCGGATATCGTCTTCAATGCTGGCTATGCGAGCCCGGTTCGTACACCGCGCGGGCGCGATATTCTGGCCGCTTGCGGCCAGTTGAAGAGCGAGACGGAAAAGGTGCGTGCGCGCGCGCGGCTGATGATGGAAGCTGAAGAGCAGGCGCAGGGCTAAATGCAAACGGGCGACCCGAAGGCCGCCCGCCTAAACGTCACTTGCCAGACAGATCAGTCCTTGGCGCGCTCTACATAGGAGCCGTCTTCCGTCTGCACGACGATGCGCGTGCCCGTCTGGATATGCGGCGGCACCATGGTGCGTGCACCATTCGACAGGATTGCAGGCTTGAAGGACGATGAGGCCGTCTGGTTCTTGATGACGGGCTCAGTCTCGACCACTTCCAGCGTGACACGCTGGGGAAGCTGAATGCCAACTGCATTGCCATTGAAAATGCTCAAAATGACCTTCATGCCTTCCTGCAAGAAGACCTTCTGATCACCGATCACGTCATCCGGCACATTCAGCTGCTCATAGCTGGCATCATTCATGAAGTGATTGCCGTCACCATCTGAATAAAGATAGCTGAACTCATTGTCCTCGACGAAAGCGCGTTCGACCTGCTCGGTCGTCTTGTAGCGCACGCTGGTCTTCACGCCATCCGAGAGGCGGCGCATGTCGATCTGGGTCGTGGGCGTACCTTTGCCGGGGTGGAAGCTCTCGGCGGAGAGCACGACATAAAGATTGCCGTCCTCATGCTCAATGATGTTGCCCTTGCGGACCGAACTGGCGATGACTCTCACGTGTGAAATCCTTGGTTGATGGCGGGCGCGGCGCGGCCTATTGCAGGGCGTCTTGAAGCGGCCGCACAATAGCGATCTTCCAGCGAAGCGCCAGCCGTATCGCAAAGCATGGGCAGAATGACAACACCCCCCGCCTCAAACGCCGCGTCCCCCTGGTGGTTGCCGCATATCCATGCCGACCGGCGCCCCTTGCTGCAGGCGCGCGCCCGGATGCTGGCGCGCTGGCGGCATTGGTTCGCTGAACAGGGCTTCTGGGAAGTGGATACGGCTGCGCTGCAGATCTCGCCAGGCAATGAAGCGCATATCGGCGCCTTCCAGACGTCCTTCGAGGCTGAGGGAAAGGCACAGATCCTCTATCTCCACACCTCCCCCGAATTCGCCTGCAAAAAGCTG
>CAZLBA010000058.1:0-1871 GCA_964557555.1 uncultured Beijerinckia sp. | reverse complement strand
AGTGCTGGGGAAACAAAGATTTTTAGTCTCGCGCATGTATTTCGCAATGGTGAGCGGGGCCCACTTCATCATCCCGAATTCACCATGCTGGAATGGTATCGGGCAGGTGAGACCCTTGAGGCGCTCATTCCTGATTGCCGGGTGCTTCTGGAGGCCGCCGCCCGCTGTGCCGGGGTGGCTCAGCTGACATGGCGGGGGCGACGATGCGACCCCTTCCTGCCGCCGGAGCGGCTTTCGGTGGCCGACGCCTTTGCCCGCCATGCTGGGGTTGATCTGCTGGCAACCTTGTCCGAAGCGGGCGTGCCGGACCGCGAGCGCCTTGCCGCGCAGGCAGCCGACAAGGTGCGAATCACGGTCGATGACAGCTGGTCGGATATTTTCAGCAAGCTGCTCAGCGAGCATGTCGAGCCGGAGCTGGGACTGGGCCGGGCTACAGTGCTCGTGGATTACCCGGCTTGCGAGGCCGCTTTGGCGCGACGCAGTGCGCATGACCCGCGCCTGTCGGAGCGGTTTGAGCTTTATGCTTGCGGTGTGGAACTTGCCAATGGTTTTGGTGAGCTGACCGATGCGCATGAACAGCGCCGGCGTTTCGAAATGGAGATGGATGAGCGCGCCCGCATCTATGGCGAACGCTTCCCCATTGACGATGATTTTCTTGCAGCGCTTCAACACATGCCACCCGCCAGCGGGATTGCGCTTGGCGTTGATCGTCTCGTGATGTTGGCAACCGGGGCTCAGCGCATTGAACAGGTCATCTGGACGCCTGTTGCGGAGAGCGGTTCGTGACCTTGCGCAGCCTCAGCGAATTACGCGCGGCAGGTTTGCTGCCTGACCAAGATGCTCCTCGCCTTGATCAAGTGGCAGAGCGTTATGCAATCGCCATCACGCCGCAAGTACAAGCATTGATTGATGCTGCCGACCCACAGGATCCGATTGCGCGGCAATTCGTGCCGGATGTGGCAGAGCTTCATCAGCAAGCGAAAGAAAGGCCCGATCCTATTGGCGATTCCGCACATATGCCCGTTGAGGGTGTGGTGCATCGTTATCCCGATCGTGTGTTGTTGAAACTGCTTCATGCCTGCCCGGTTTATTGCCGTTTCTGCTTCCGCAGAGAGGTGGTCGGGCCGGGTGGCGCTGGCATTTTGAGCGGGTCCGCACTGCAAGCGGCATTGGAATATATCGCAAGGGACACGCGCATCTGGGAGGTTATTTTGACGGGGGGTGATCCGCTTGCCCTGTCACCTCGCCGCCTTGGTGACGTGATGCAGGCGCTCGCCGCAATTGCGCATGTCAAAGTGGTGCGCATTCATACGCGCGTGCCAGTCGTCGATTCAAACCGGATTGATGATGAGATGCTCAGCGCCTTGCATCTCTTCCCGCGTGCACTTTATGTGGCACTCCATGCCAATCATCCGCGCGAATTGACCGCGCAGGCCCGTGAGGCCTGTGCGCGCCTGATCGACAGTGGTGTTGCTATGGTCAGCCAGACGGTTTTGCTGCGCGGGGTCAATGATGATGCGCAGGTGCTGACTGACCTGATGCGCGCCTTCGTGGAGACGCGGATCAAGCCCTATTATCTGCATCACCCCGATCTTGCGCCGGGCACGGGGCATTTGCGGGTCACTATTGAAGAAGGTCAGCGTCTCGTTCGCCAGTTGCTTGGCCGTGTGTCGGGCCTCTGCCAGCCGGCCTATGTGCTCGACATACCGGGGGGCTTTGGTAAATCGCCCATCGGTCCTGCTTATTTGCAGGGCGGGGGCGAGGATTATCAGATCGAGGACTTTCAGGGCGGGCTCCATCGCTATCGTGATGGTTGAACGCGCCGCGAAATGGCCCGACTCAGCTATTATGCGCGCGTGACATCTGGAGCC
>CAZLBA010000057.1:14088-18926 GCA_964557555.1 uncultured Beijerinckia sp. | reverse complement strand
CGTCAGGCTGTTGCAGAAGCTTGGCGCAATATCACCGCTGTTGGTGCAACACCGCTTGCACTGACGGATAATCTGAATTTCGGTAATCCCGAAAAGCCGGAATATATGGGCCAGTTTGTCGGCTGTTTGGAAGGCATTGGTGATGCTGCACGCGCGCTGGATTTTCCCATCGTGTCGGGCAATGTGTCTCTCTATAACGAGACGCAGGGTCGCGGCATTCTTCCCACCCCCTCCATTGGCGGCGTGGGCAAGATTGATGATGTGACCAAGGCGGCAAGCCTCGCATTCAAAAAGGCTGGTGAAGAAATTCTTCTTGTAGGTGAGACGACGGGCTGGCTTGGTCAGTCCATGTATCTCTGGCAGGTCTGCGGTCGTGAGGAAGGCGCACCGCCTCCGGTCGATCTTGCAGCTGAGCGCCGCAATGGCGATTTCGTGCGCGGTCTCATTCTGTCAGGCAAGGTCAGCGCCGTCCATGATTGCTCGGATGGTGGTCTTGCCGTGGCACTTGCCGAAATGGCCATGGCTGGAAAGATCGGCGCCACAATCAGTGCATCGAATGATTGCGCGCATGGCTTCTATTTCGGTGAAGATCAGGCGCGCTATGTGCTGACTGCTTCAAGCGCGCAGGCGAGCGAGATTGAAGCATCTGCAAAGGCCGCTGGCGTTCCTGTCATGCGACTTGGCAAGACGGGCGGTGATACGTTGACTCTTGGGGCTGAAGCCCCCATTTCAATTGCGGAGCTTGTCCGCGCCCATGAGGACTGGCTGCCGAATTTCATGTCATCAGCAAAGTGATTTTCAGCCATGCTCTTCGTTCAAGCCAAGGCTCTTGCGGGGCCGCTCTATATTCGCGCGGAAAATGTTTTGGCAGTTCAATATGGGGATCGTGAGAAATGCACGATCTTCATGGCAGGTGGCGCAGCGCTGCCTTGTACGGAGGCGGCGGCAGGTGTCGTGGCGCGTATTGAAGAAGCGCTGAAGAAACAAACGGGCGAGGCCGCAGTGGCGGCGCCCGCACAAAGCGAAGCTGATTGAGAAGGGCTTGAAACATGGCGATGCAGGCAAGCGAGATCGAACGGCTGATCAAGGAAGCTCTTCCTGATGCTCAGGTGGAAATCACCGACCTCGCTGGCGATGGCGATCACTATGCTGCGCGTGTCGTGTCGGAAGCCTTCCGTGGCAAGACGCGGGTGCAGCAGCATCAGATCGTCTATGCGGCACTCAAGGGCCAGATGGGGGGTGATTTGCACGCCCTCGCCCTCCAGACCTCCGCCCCCGCCTGATCTTGAGTCGATCTGGGCAGAGCGACTTCAGATTGCTATATTCATCTTCAAAGCCGCATCCTTGACCTGCGGCCTGAAAGGACAAAGCAATGGCCAGCATTCAGGAAGAAATCCGTCAGGAAGTCACCTCCAACGATGTCGTGCTTTTCATGAAGGGCACGCCGCAGATGCCGATGTGCGGCTTCTCCGGTCAGGTCGTGCAGATCCTCGACTATCTTGGCGTTCCCTATAAGGGCATCAATGTGCTGGCCAATGACGAGATCCGTCAAGGCATCAAGGATTACGCCAACTGGCCCACAATCCCGCAGCTCTATATCAAGGGCGAATTCGTCGGTGGCTGCGATATCGTGCGTGAGATGTTTCAGTCGGGTGAACTCGCCAGCTTTCTGAGCGAGCAGGGTGTGGCTTGCAGCCAGCCGGACAAGGCCTGATGAAAAGGCTGGCGCTTTTGACGCCAGCCCCTCTCTTCATTCTGTAATTACACCGCAGGCGGCGCGCCCACCCGCATCGCCTGCAGGGTCTGTCTTGTGATCGTCCTTGCCCTCATGGACGACAATGGATGTGCCGCCTTCGCGAATGAGCGAATGGGGCTTGCCTTTCTCCAAAGTGACAGCTGCGTTGAGTACTTCAACGATCGTGGAGCCGCTGGCAGGCACCACGAGATTGGGCATGTCGCCAGCATGGTGGCCATCGGGCGAGTGGAGCCCGTGTTTCTTGTTGCCGGGGTTGAAATGCCCGCCCGCCGTGGTGAAGGGCGGTTCGCATCTGCCGACTGCGTGAATATGCATGGCGCGTTCGCCGGGCAGATTGTTGAGCGTCAGGCGGATCAGCACACCCGCCGGGGTCTGGGTGAATTCGGCCTTGCCGGTCTCTTCTCCCTTGCCATTGATCAGGTTTGCTTTCGCGCTCTGGGCGCTGGCGCAGGAGATGGACAGGGCGAGCAAGACCGCGCTGGCACAAAGCGGCTTCAGGAAGACCATGCGGAACACTCCATGTAAGCAGGAGGAGTAAAATTGTAACTTTTAAGATTTCAAAAGCAAGCTCAGCTTGGCCACGACATCTGGCCCGCCTGCGATCCGCAAAGTCTTGATCCGGCTTGTCGCGCCACTCTCCAGCCGGACTGTCTGCCGCGGCAGGTCAAGGCTCTTGGCAATCAGCTTCAGGATAGCCTCATTGGCCTTGCCATTTTCAGGAACAGCCCGGACGCGTGCCTTCAAGACGATGCGGCCGTCAGAGAGCTGATCCAGCCCTTCCAATGCATCTTTGGAGGCGCGGGGCGTCAGACGCAAAGCCAGCAGCAGATCATCTCCCGACCGCCGCCATGGACGAGCGGCGTCCGGTTCAATAGCCGATGGCATGAGGATAGATATTGTACCGGATCACGCGTTGAATGAAGTAGATCACGAGCAGCAAAATGATCGGCGAAATATCCATGCCGCCCAAAGGTGGCACATAGCGGCGGATTGGCCGCAGGGGCGGTTCGACGACAGCATTGAGCGCATTCCAGATCGAGCGAACGGCGCTGTTATAGATATTCACCACATTGAGGGCGACGAGCCATGACAACACTGCCACGGCGACGATCGCCCAAGTGTAAAGTTCCAGAACAATCAGGACGACATCAAGAAGCGCTTGCATCCAGAACTCCCGCAGTGGTCAGCAAGACTTAAACCACCCCTGCCATGCCCTGCAAGCCGCAGCAACGCCGGGAATGGCGTTGACATGCGCCGGGGCAAACCCTAAAGAGACCGCAAGTTGGGGCTGTAGCTCAGATGGGAGAGCGCTGCAATCGCACTGCAGAGGTCGTGAGTTCGAATCTCATCAGCTCCACCAGATTTTGTTTCAAACAACATAGATTTTATCTGAACGATGCGCTGGCATTGCAGTGACCTTTACGAGTCGCAACAAGCCGTCACATTCTAATCCAGCTGGCCACTGAGCCGACTATCCGTATGGCGGCCCTCGTAATGATCGTCGAGATCATCCAGTGTTTTCTGGCCATGTTGTGGATCGACGGCCAGCAGAATTGCGTCGATCTTTGCCTCCATCCGGTCATCACCTTCCTTCGATTGTGGCGAGCCAACATGCAGAAGAATGGCAAGCCCGGCGACCTGCCAGAGGAGTTGTAAAAACTCAGATTGCCAATTCTCCAGCGTATCCCTCATCGTTGTCACGAAAAAACCGGCGAAGGTGACCGCCTGCTGCTGGGCTTGCTGTTCTTGAACATAAGCAAACCACCCAAAGATCCAATGTCCGAGAAGGCTGATCAAAAAGAAGCCCCCGGTCACCCATGCAAAGCCGTAACGTTTCCAAATCGAATGATGATGCATCGACAATGCCTCCTCGAAAGGTAAAGGCTGTCTTGATCTGCGCTGTTGCGAACTTTCAGCTGGTTCGATGCGGTCGCGCGGATAGGAAACGCTCGGCTTGTGCGTCGAGAGTGATCATCATTTGCGGTCTGCCAGGGCCTTGGCATATTCACCAATGAGAAGCGAAGCTGGATAGAGCACTTGCTCTTCCATCGCGGCATGGGCTGCGATCATCTCGGCCAGTTCGACGAGATCATCTTTCTTTTCCTGTTTTGCAGCATCGCGCATGGCGTGCAGGGCTGCAGAGATCTGCTTGTGCTCCTCCAGCATGGCGGGTAGCTGGGCGCGGAACGCCTCTGAGCGTTTGATGAGGTCATCGCGCAAATCATTGGGGAGGGTCGCGTCTTTTTTCGTCAAAGCCTCAAGTGCGCCCAGTTGCGGGAGTGCAAAGCGCTCTTCCTTTTCGAAATGAGGTTTCAGAACAGCCATGGCGCGCTGCGCGGCTTCCCCGGCCTTGCCGCCAGCTTTCGTCGCGCTTTCCAATGCATCGAATAATTCATGATGTTCGGCTTGCAGCGCCTTGGGGATTGTCAGTGATGATGTCTGCGCATGGCCAAACGTGACGGAGGAAAACAAAACCGCAAACGGAAGCGCATAATTGACAAGCTTGAACATGACGAAAATCCTTCTGCATGGATGATGAAGAAAGAATTCTGATCATTGGCTCGCCTTTCAAGCGACAGCAAAAGTATAAGGAATGAAAATTTCTGCTGTTTGGATCAAATGGGCTTCAGACTTGATCCAGATCATCCATGCTGGCGTGTCACCGGGGTGACAGACGGGTTATTGACCCAGCAGCAGACTGGTGCTCACCTATTGACCGCATTCAACATCGTGCGAGCATTGTCATGGGATTTCGTTTTCAAAAGCGCATTCGTTTGTTCAAGGGTCTTACCCTCAATCTGAGCAAGACAGGCACATCACTAAGCCTTGGCGGGCCGGGTGCGTCGATCAATCTCAAAGGGGATAAGGTGACCGGCACGGTTGGCGCGCCGGGCACAGGCCTTTCCTATCGTGAAACCGTCAGCCGCTCCAAGGGCCGTTCCGCGCGGGGCTGGTGGATCTTGATTGCGATCATGATCGTGGTTGGCGTGGTGTTGTTGCTGGGGTGATCCTGCGCCAGTCAGGCTTTGTCTCTAGCCGCGCAGCGTGAATGTTTGACTTGGCCCCGTGTTTGACTTGGCCC
>CAZLBA010000057.1:0-13988 GCA_964557555.1 uncultured Beijerinckia sp. | reverse complement strand
TGTCTCTAGCCGCGCAGCGTGAATGTTTGACTTGGCCCCGTGTTTGACTTGGCCCTGTCTGCTCGCCTAGCCTTGAACATCATCAAGCCTGTGACAAGTTCAGGTATTTCGAGGGAGCGAGGCACATGTCAGTTGCGGCTGAATCGGTGCAAGTGCAGACCCGCGATCTGACGCCGCTGATTGGGGCGCAGATCATGGGTGTTGATCTCTCTCAAACTTTGAGCGCGGACGTTGCGCAACAGATTGTCGAGATCTGGCATAACAAATCAGTCATCTTACTGCGTGGGCAAAGCATCAGCGAAGATGAGCAGGTTCGCTTTGCCGAAATCTTTGGTCCGCTCAACCGCAGTCACACGCAAAAGCCACATCACAGCAAGACGAATAATGCGGTGATGTTTGTCTCAAATATTCGGGAGAATGGTGAATTGATAGGCGCCCACCCCGATGGTGAGATGCATTTTCATACGGATCAATGCCATCAGGAAAAACCCTGCTCAGCCACCATGCTCTATGCGATGGAAATTCCCAGTGAAGGTGGAGATACGCTGTTCATCAATGCCTTTCATGCCTATGAGACGCTGCCTGAGGATTTGCGGCAGCGTATCGACGGACTCAAGGCGATCAATGCCTATGATTATGCCCATGGCGAAACGCGTGGAGATTTTTCAGGAGAAGGTATAGCGAAAGCGCTTCATCCGGTGGTGCGCACGCATCCGGTGACGGGCCGCAAGGCACTTTATGTCAATCGGCTGATGACCGCATGGATTGAAGGCATGGACCGCCGCGAAAGCGAGGAGCTTTTGTTGCAGCTCTTTGAGCACCAAGAGAATCCTGCCTTTATCTATGCGCATAAATGGCAGGTTGGCGATGTGGTGCTTTGGGACAATCGGTGCACGCTCCATGCGCGCACTGATTTCAATGCGCGAGAACGTCGCTTGTTGCGGCGCGTGACAATCTTGGGTGAGAAGCCTTATTGACAAAATAAAACCGGCGCCACATGGGCGCCGGTGATGCATAATTTATGCAGATCAGAAACGGCCACTAATGCCGCCGCGCAGAAACGGGAATACCTTTTCAAGCGCTGCATAAATGATCGACAGAACGATTGTCAGGCCGATGATGACACCGATGACCATCAATTCCTGAGCCCAGCCCTGTACGCCACCCATAGTCCTCTCCCCTTTATGCGATCCTTGATGGCCAAAAGTAGCATAGGCCCTGGCGCCTGCAAAGCCGCTCTTTTCAGCTCTGCCGCAGGTCCCGTGCTTGTTGCAGCCATGGGCTTTCGGCCCGCAGGCGTGCCTCGAAAGCGCGGATCTCGGCCTCATGTTTCATGGTGAGGCCAATCTCATCGAGCCCCTCGATCAGGCGCAATTTGTCAGAGGCGCTGATGTCGAAAGACCATTGCGCCGTCCCGTGAATGATCGTTTGTGCGGGCAAATCGACTGTGAAGGGGCTTGTACCATTGCTGGCCAGAACAGCTGCTTCCAGACCATCGAGATCGGCAAGTTCGATCGGCAGCAATCCGTTCTGAATGCAATTCTCCCGAAATATGTCAGCGATGCTGCGCGCAATCACACAGCCTATGCCAATGCCCATCAGGCACCATACGGCGGATTCGCGCGAGGAGCCGCAGCCGAAATTCCGGCCTGCTACGAGGATCGACGGGCGTTGATAGTTGGGATGGTTGAGGATGTGGTCTGTCAGCGTCCCGTCAGCTGCGATGCGCTGGCGCTTGAACAAAAGCTCACCCCAGTCTGGTTCGAGGCCGCGCGCCAATTGCAACGGGGCGATCTGATCGGTGTTGATGTCATCTTCGATCATCGGCACCGCAATGCCGGTCAGCGTGGTGAAAGGCTGCATTACAGACCCTCCAGCTTGCGGATATCGGTGATCTTGCCGGTGATGGCAGCTGCAGCAGCCAGAGCGGGACCGACGAGATGGGTTCGCACGCCGCGGCCCTGCCGATTTTCGAAGTTCCGATTGGTGGTGGAAAGAATGCGTTCGCCTGCTTCGCCTACATCACCATTGGTGCCCGCGCACATGGAGCAACCGGCTTCACCCCACATGAAACCCGCATCCTTGAAAATTTGGTCGAGCCCCTTGGCTTCAGCCGCGCGTTTCACCTGGGTCGAGCCTGGGACTACAATGCCGGTCACACCTTTGGCGATTTGTCGTCCTTTGACGAGAGCGGCGGCGATTTCCAGATCAGGCAGGCGTGAATTGGTGCAGGACCCGATAAAGACGCGACCCACAGGCAAGCCTTCAATCGCGCTACCCGCTTCAAGACCCATATAGGCTAATGCCCGTTCAACCGCAGCACGTCTTGCAGGGTCGAGCTTTGCCGGATCGGGAACGCGCCCGTCAATGCTGATGACTTGTGAAGGATCGGTGCCCCAAGTGATTTGCGGGCCAAGTGCGCTGCAATCAATCGTAACCTCATGGTCGAACAGGGCGGCGTCATCACTCTTCAAGTCACGCCATTGCGCCACGGCCCGATCCCATTCTGCGCCTGTTGGTGCAAATGGGCGCCCGGCAAGCCACTGGATGACGCTGTCATCTGGTGCGACAAAGCCGGAGCGAGAGCCCATCTCGATGGTCAGATTGCACAAGGTGAGACGCTGTTCGACGCTCATGGCGCGCGCCACTGGCCCTGCATATTCGATCGCATAGCCGCGCCCGCCTGCCACGCCCAATTTCGCGATGATGGCCAGCGCAACATCCTTGGCCGCCACATGCGCATCAAGCTTGCCCTGCAGATTGACCCGCAAACTCTTCGGCTTGGTGAGAGTGATGACCTGCGTGGCCAAAATATGTTCCAGCTCAGTCGTGCCGCAGCCAAAGGCAAGAGCGCCAAGCCCGCCCACCGTACAAGCATGGCTGTCGGGCACCGCATGAGTGGCACCGGGCAAGACCATTCCCAATTCCGGTGCGACGACATGGCTGATGCCTTGATCAGGATCGCCCAGATCAAAGATGCGCACATTGTTCTTGCGGCTGCCATCGCGCATGGCGCGCACAAAGGCGGCGCCCTCTGCGTAGGTTTCATCCGTCCGTCCGGGTTTCACCGAAACGGAATGATCCTGCATGGAGAATGTCAGATCAGGGCGGCGTACGGCACGTCCTGCCTTTGCGAGTTTGCCAAAGGCATGTGGTGCATGAAGATCATGCAGCACATGCCTGTCGATATAGATGAGATCACGGCCATCGGCACGGCGTCCGACAAGATGTTTCGTCCAGATCTTGTCAAGCAAAGTGCTCGCTTGCCGATTGTCCATCTTACTTCACGCCACCCATGGAGGAGATGTTGCCGCGCAGCGTGCCAAGCACTGCAGGTGAAACATTGGAGAGATCGCGGAACACTTTGCGTCCCTCTTCAATGCCCACATAATCGAAGGGAAGACCATTGCGCTTGGTCGACTCTTCAATGAATGCCGGATCCGCCATCGCGTCCTTGATGCCCTTGCGCAATGCATTGAGCGCAGGCGCAGGCGTGCCTGGCGGTGCCATCGCCACATAAGCGAGATCACCAAATTGCTGGATTGCCCAGTTGAGTGCGTTCCAGACTTCGCCTTCCGGCAATTTGCCGTGAATCTCTTTGTAGAGATCCTGGAAGACAGGCATGTCAGTGATGCGCGGGTCGCGCTTGAACTCCCCCTTCTCATTCGACGGGACGAGGTAAGACAGACCCATGCCATCGCCAGAGGTGATGAAAGCCTTGGAGCGGGTGCGATAGGTGCCGATGGATGTGTTATGCACATGCACTTCGCCGCGCTGGAGCGCGAGGAACACGTCTGCACCGCCACGATAGCCCGTCACAACCTTATGCGGCACACCCAGTGTCTTTAGGGAGAGATGCGACAGAATGCCGGAAATATCCGTTGTTGCATAAGCGCCAATGGAAATGTCCTTGGCTTTCATGATGTCAGCGGGCTTCTTCGCGCCACCGGGAACAGCGTCCACGCGCATATAGTTGACACGGATGTCGCTGATGCCGCCCAGATATTCATATTGGTCATAGCGCGCGCGCAAACCTTGTTCGCCAAGCGCCTGAGCCAGCGGATCCCAAAGCGTCAGGATGATGGTCTGGCCATCCGGCTTGGCTTTTTCATAAATGTAATTGAATGCCAGAACCCCGCCAGCGCCGGGCATGTTTTGCACGACGATATTGGGTTCGCCGGGAATATGCCTTTTCAGATGGGGCACAAAGAGGCGCACTAGTGTATCGGCCGAACCGCCCGCGGCCAGACCAACCACGATTGTGAGGGTCTTGCCGGCATAGTTTTCCATCTGCTGCTGCGCGCGCGCGGGCAAAGATGTGGCAAGTGCACCAGTCAAAAGCGCACCAGCCATCAGAAGGCTTTTCAGCATTCGCATGAGAGATTCCTTCCCTGTGGTTTCACATGAGTGACGGACAATAGAGGCGACCGGATCAGTCCTTGTCGGAAGCGGATTTATAGTGGTCCTCCGCATCCTGCCAGTCCTTCAACTTCAAGATCTCGTAATAGTCGGCCATGGAGGCGACCGCTGCCCCCGCTTTGGCAACATCCCCGGTCTGCATGAGGGTCCGCAGGAAATGGCGGATGCCGGGAATGGCAGCAAGCACAGCATAGACGGATGTGCTCAGCATTTTGTAACCAAGCTCCTCAAGCTTTTCGACGCTGAGCGGAGCGACACTGCCTGTTGGCGTGATGTTATAGAGCATGGGCGCATCAATGCGACGCGCGATCTCGCGGGCCTCATCTTCGGTCTTGGGGCCCTCGACAAAGATCATGTCAGCGCCAGCGTGTTGATAGGCTTCTGCTCGGCGGATGGCGGCATCGAGCCCTTCGACTGCGCGTGCATCAGTGCGCGCAACAATCACGAGATCATCATCGCGACGAGCATCCAGAGCGGCCTTGATTTTCATCTCCATTTCCGATGGGGAGATGATTTGCTTGCCCGCCATCATACCGCAACGCTTCGGCGTGACCTGATCTTCGAGCATGACAGCAGCAACACCTGCTCGCTCAAATTCCATGATGGTGCGGCGCACATTGATGGCAGGTCCATAGCCAGTGTCCGCGTCGGCAAAAACGGGCAAGCCGCTCGCAGCTGCAATTCGCCCGGCATTCTCGGCATTTTCCGACAGGGTCATCAAGCCGACATCGGGCAAGCCAAGCCGCATGGCGGCCGTTGCATTGCCCGAACTCATCAGCGCTTCATAGCCTTCCCCCGCCACAAGCCTTGCGGTGAAAGGATCTCCCACGCCCGGCAGAAGCGTCATTTTTCCGCGTGCCAGAAGCGCGCGAAAGCGCGTGGTCGGCTTTTCGAGGCCCATGCAAATCATCCCTGAAGAGAAGCTGGCTGTTTCGCCTTTGCATGAGCCTATAACAGTAAAGACCAAAGCCTCTCAAGCAGGGAGCTTAAAAACGCAGCACCGAGAAGATGCGCACTCCGCGGCCGGGAGCCAGAACCTCATCCTTCTTGAAGGATGTGTGATAGCGGACATCGTCATTGAGCAGATTCGTACCCCTGAGCCCGATGGTCATCTCCTGCAGACCACCAAAGCCACGCAAGGAGCGGCTATAGCTCAGATCCGCGCTCAGAAGATTATAACCCTTGGTGGGTGTTTCTTCCGCTGCAATTCTGGTCTGGCTGAAGGCGTGTAAAAGGAAGAGACGCGCTGACCAGCCCTGTGGCTCCCGCCAGAAAATGCCACCGCCGACACGTTGAGGAGGAATTCGCGGTGCACGGCTTCCATCGCTGAATGTGGCGGCAACACGATCATATTGCGCATCAAGCCCAAACATGCCGCGCCCGATTTCCATCACATCAAGTTGCGCGCTGAGTTCAGCGCCGCGAAAGCGGGCATCCTGTTGCCGATAAACAACCTGCCGCAATTCCGTGCCGCCGCCGCTCGCGCAGGTTGAAAAGTCATCATCACAGGTTTCACCCGTCAGATGCTTATAGATGAAGCCTTTGTAGCTCGTATGAAACAGCGAGCCATCCAGACGCAGCTGACCGATGGCTCGACGCAGACCAATCTCGATTGTTTGCGCGCGCTCAGATTTGAGGTTGGCTTGTCCGATTTCGAAAGTTGCAGTTGCTTCATGCGGGCCACGCGAAAACAATTCCGCGCCTGTTGGAGCGCGCTCGACAGTTTGCGCATTGATGCGGCCAACAAGGTCATAGGGTAGATCTTTCAACAGACCAAAGCTTGCGCTCTTGGGCATATATCTGCGCGTGAGAGCATTTTCTGATGTCGCACCATTTGCGGGATCAAAATTTGTCGGGAACAAGGTCTGCGTGCCTTGATGGCGTGCACCATCAAGACGCGCTGCGGCTTGTATTCGATAGCCTTGCGCAAATTTCATTTCTTCGAAAACAAAAAGACCCGTGTTGAAACTGTCGATGGGCGGCAAAATGGATGTTGCTTCGCCACCCGTTCTGAGTGCCCGCAGATCTGTCTGCAGGCCAACCGCGCCGCTCAATGTGCCCCATTGTGTCGTGATTGGTCGATGCTCAACTTCGAGGCGCCACTCTGCTTGACGGTTGCGATATTCAGAACCAACCACATAGACACCAGCATCAAGACTCTTCTCCTGATGGTGATAGGCTGAAGCGCCGGCCCATAAGCGCATCACATCGAGAATACTATCGCTGAAGCGATATTCGCCTTGAACCTGAAGCCGGTTTTCTGCCGGACTCAAAGCTGTGCGCGCGGCAACTGAATCACCACCGGGAACGTGATAGAGCGAGTCGTAATGGCTGAGCGAGAAACCAAGATAGCCGCCGGCAAAAAACCATGAAGCACCGATTGCAGCCCCCTGAGCCTGCCGCTGCGAATTGCGCTGACGACCGCGCGGGGTTTGATAGCTGTCATTCGCACTGGCAAATGCGTCTGCATGTATGGCGACATTTTTGTGGCTGGCATCAACCGAAAAAGCCGTCTCTCGTCCTTGATCAAAGCTTGACCAATTTCCGATCCACCTGCCGCTCACGGTGTTGCGCAGTTGCGTGGGGATACGATTGTTCTGCACATTCACCACGCCACCAATCGCTTGTGCGCCATAGCGCAAAGTGGCGGGACCGCGAATGACATCAATGCGGTCATTCAGCAATGGATTGATGGGGGATCCATGGTCTTCGCCCAGCTCTGACACGTCATGTGTGCCGATCCCGTTTTCCTGAAGGCGCACGCGCTGATTATCGAGGCCACGAATAATGGGCCGGCTGGCCGCGCCGGGGATATAGCCGGAGGTCGATAGACCCGGCTGGTTCGCCAAAGCTTCGCCTAGCGTGGCTGCACCCTCCCGCTCGATCTGGGCACGCGGGATGATGGTAACCGGTGCAAAAGACTCAAGAATGACCGGCATGTCACCGGGGTTTCGGGGCCGAACCAGGATGCCTTCGCCTTCCGACGAGACGGGGTTGGCAATGTCTTGTGCCAGGACGGGGGCGCAACAGCAGGCAAAGCCCGCCAAAATCAACGCAGATCGCAAGGAAGCCTCCTCAGAATGTAATGTTATAACATTACATCTTGGAGGGAGAATCAAGTCTAAAAACCCGCACCCCTTGAGGCGCGGGTCTGTCTCGTCAGCCCTTCAATCCGGGGGCGAGGGAGAAGCTCGCTTCCGTCTTGGCCTTGATCTCATCCAGCGTCACGCCATCGGCGATCTCGATCAGTTGCATCCCGCCATTGCCGGTTTTGTCGATGGTAAAGACGCCCAGATCAGTGATGACCATATCCACCACGCGCGAACCGGTGAGCGGCAGATTGCAGGTATGCAACAGCTTCGGTCCATCTTTGGCGACATGTTCCATCACCACGACAACTTTCTTGACGCCAGCGACGAGATCCATCGCGCCGCCCATACCCTTCACCATCTTGCCGGGAATCATCCAATTGGCGAGATCGCCATTCTCGGCCACCTGCATGGCTCCCAGAATGGACAAATCAATGTGACCGCCGCGGATCATGGCGAAAGAATCGGCTGACGAGAAATAGCTCGTCGTCGGCAATTCGGTGATCGTCTGCTTGCCAGCATTGATGAGGTCAGCATCCTCTTCGCCCTCATAAGGGAAGGGGCCCATGCCCAACATGCCATTTTCGCTTTGCAGCTGCACGCTGACACCAGCGGGAATGAAATTCGACACCAGTGTGGGGATGCCGATGCCGAGATTCACATAAAAGCCGTCACGCAATTCCTTTGCAGCGCGCGCGGCCATTTGTTCACGAGACCATGCCATGAAGTATCTCCTCCTCAGGCGCGCGGGCGAGTTGTGCGCTGTTCAATGCGCTTTTCCGCATTGGGCACATGCACGATGCGCTGCACATAGATGCCGGGCGTGATGATGTGATCGGGGTCGATGGTGCCGGGTTCCACGAGATGCTCCACCTGAGCGATTGTGACTTTGCCAGCGGTTGCCATCATCGGGTTAAAGTTGCGGGCGGTCTTGCGATAGACAAGATTGCCTTCGGTATCGGCCTTCCATGCATGGACGAGGGAGATATCGGCCACGAGTCCCGTCTCCATCACGTAATTCTCGCCATTGAAGCTGCGCGTTTCCTTGCCTTCCGCGATGATCGTGCCAAAGCCTGTCTTCGTGTAAAAAGCCGGGATGCCAGCGCCACCGGCGCGGATACGCTCTGCCAATGTGCCTTGCGGGTTGAATTCAAGCTCAAGCTCACCAGCGAGGAACTGCTGGGCGAAGAGCTTGTTCTCACCGACATAGGAGGAGATCATCTTGCGGATCTGGCGCGTCTCCAGAAGAATGCCGAGGCCGATGCCATCGACACCTGCATTATTGGAGATCACGGTCAGGTTTTTGGCCCCCGACTCGTGAATGGCGAGGATGAGGGTTTCTGGAATGCCGCAGAGGCCGAAGCCCCCGGACATGATGGTCATGCCATCCTTGATCAGGCCAGCAAGGGCGGCCGTGGCGTCGGGATAAACCTTCTTCATGGATGAGGGCTCCGAAACGAATGGCTTTCCTTAGCCCGCCCCCCAAGCCCCGCCAAGCCCTCACAAGGTTGGGTTTGGCGCTTTCCTTCACGATGCCGACAACCAACCTATAGATTCTGGCGCCCCAGTCGGTTATGCCACCCACGATACGGGACAGAACATGCAGTTTCTCAAGACCTATATCCGCGTGCTTCAACTTCTCGGGCCGGAAAAGCGGCTCGCGATCATGTTGGTCATTGCGAATCTGGGTTTGGCAGCGGCGCAATTTGCTGAACCGGTCCTCTTCGGCCGGATCATTGACGTGCTGGTGGGCGCGCAGGCGCAAAATCGCACATTGCAATGGGAAGAGCTTGTTCCCCTGCTGGCAGCGTGGGTTGGCTTTGGCCTCTTCACCATTGGCGCAGCGGTTTTGGTGGCGCTTCATGCTGACCGGCTCTCCCATCGCCGGCGCCTTGCGACGATGGCCAGCTATTTCGATCATGTGCTGCATCTGCCGCTTGGCTTTCACACGTCCGTCCATTCCGGTCGCCTGCTCAAAACCATGCTCGATGGCGCATCGAATATGGCTGGTGTGTGGCTCTCCTTCTTCCGCGAGAATTGCTCGTCTTTCGCAGCGCTGTTCATCCTGCTGCCTTTCTCGCTCTTTCTGAATTGGCGGCTGGCCTCGCTGCTCATCGTGTTGGTTGCCTTTTTTGGCTTGCTCACAGCCTTTGTCTTGCGTCGAACGGAAGGATTGCAGGGCGAGGTCGAGCGCTACAACACAGATCTGGCCGAGCGAGCCTCAGACGCGCTGGGCAATATTGCGGTCATTCAAAGCTTCACCCGTGTTGAGGCCGAAACGAAGGAAATGCGCAAGGTCAGTGCCGCCTTGCTGTCGGCGCAAATCCCCGTCTTGTCATGGTGGGCGATGGCGGCGGTTGCCACACGCGCTTCAGCCACCATCACGCTGGTTGCCATCTTTCTGCTGGGTGCCTCGCTGCATCTGGAAGGCAAGGCCACCATTGGCGAAATCGTCACCTTCATGAATTTTGCCACACTGCTGATTGGCAAGCTTGAACATGTGGTGAGCTTTGTGAACTGGGTCCTCCTGATCCTGCCCAAGCTCAATGAATTCTTTGACGTGCTAGACACGAAGCCAACCGTGCATGATCGCGCTGACGCGGTTGATGCCGGAAGGCTGACGGGCCGTGTCAGTTTTGAAAATGTCAGCTTCACCTATGACGGTCGCCGTATGGCCGTTGAAAATGCCTCCTTCACGGTCGAGCCGGGCCAGACAGTAGCGCTGGTTGGTTCGACGGGCTCTGGTAAATCCACAACGCTTGGCCTGCTGCATCGTGTCTTTGATCCGCAAGACGGCCGCATCACGATCGACGGAAAAGATATTCGCGAGATGACACTGTTGTCGCTTCGCCGCAATATCGGCGTCGTGTTTCAGGAGCCCATGCTGTTTGCCCGCTCCATCGAGGAGAATTTGCGCGTTGGCAAACCGGATGCAACAGAAGATGAAATTGACCTTGCCCTCACCCGCGCTCAGGCCAAGGACTTCATTGCCTCGCAGCCGGATGGCGTCAAGACAATCGTGGGCGAGCGTGGCCGCTCTCTCTCAGGTGGCGAGCGCCAGCGTGTTTCCATTGCGCGTGCCTTGCTGAAAGACCCGCCGATCATGATCTTTGACGAGGCGACGTCGGCCCTTGATGCCACGACCGAGCGTCAGTTACAGGCTGCTCTTGATGCAGCAACAGAAGGACGCACCACTTTCGTCATCGCGCATCGTCTCTCAACCGTGCGCAATGCTGACCGGATCATCGTCTTTGATCACGGCAAGATTGTTGAGAGCGGCACATTCGATGAGCTTGTGGCGCGCAATGGTCGCTTCGCCGTGCTGGCACGGGCGCAATTCATGGCGCCCGCTGCTGATCTTGAAGCCGTGAAGCCCGCCTTCTAGCCGCTGCCGTCCTCTGGCAACATGCTGGTGATGCGCAGAAGCGTGATACGGTTGCGCTGTTTGCGCAGGATCTCGAAGCGGAAGCCGTGGAAGGAAAAGACCTGACCCGGCTCCGGAATCATCTGCGCTTCGTGAATGACAAGGCCCGCAATGGTGGTGGCCTCTGCATCCGGCAAGTTCCAATCCATTGCCCGATTAACATCGCGGATCGGTACAGAGCCTTCGACATTGACTGAGCCATCGGCCTGAACGCGCAGGCCCTGAATGGCAAGATCATGTTCGTCGCGGATGTCACCGACGATTTCTTCCAGAATGTCTTCCAAGGTCACAAGCCCCATCACGGAGCCGTATTCATCAACAACAAGAGCAAAGTGCATCTTGCGATCACGGAAGGCCTGCAGCTGATCTTCCAATGTGGTGGTTGCAGGCACGAACCAGGGCGGCAAGGCCACCTCGTCGATATTCACCTTGGTTGCATCACCATTCACTGCAGCCAATGCGCGCAGCAAATCTTTGGCATGCAGAACGCCAACAATGTTTTCTGGCTGGTCTCGCCAGAGCGGCAGGCGCGTGTTGGATGAGGCCAGGACCTCGCGCACGATCTCGGTGGATGCCAGGCTTGCATCAATGGTACGCATTCGTGTGCGGTGAACCATCACATCTTCAACGGTGAGCTCGTTGAGTTCGAGCAAGCCACCAAACATGTCACGATGACGACGTTCGACGCTGCCTTCCTTGTGCAACAGATCAACGGCGCTGCGCAGTTCTTCTTGTGGTGTCAGCACGGATGTATGTTCGCCTGCACGCAAACCGACAAGGCGCAGCACACTGCCCACCACAGCATCAAGCGCGATCAGAATGGGCGTCATGATGGCAACAAAAAACGCAGCCGGACGCGAGACGACAAGTGACATGCGATCCGGGAAGTTGATGCCGATGGTCTTGGGCAAGACTTCCGAAAAGATCAGCAATAAGACCGTCATCAACAAGGTTGCATAGATAATGCCGGCATCACCAAAAATGCCGGTCAGCACATTGGTCATGAAGGCGGAGGCGCCGATATTGACGAGCGTATTGCCCAGCAGCATGGCGCCGATCAGTCGGCTGCGGCGTGAAAGTAGGCGGTTGACGAGAGCAGCGCGTGTGTCGCCGTTTTTTTCCAGCCCGTGCATTCTGACACGGCTTGCGGCTGTCAATGCGGTTTCGCAGCCAGAGAAGAAAGCCGATAACATAATACAACCCGCAACTATGAGAACCGCGACCCAAAGGTCAACGGCCATCGCTTCGCCGCCGAAGTTTTCCATTTTTTAGCGTCCCAATTCGTCCTTCAGGAAGGACAATACGATTTCGCCCGACACGCCCTTGGCAATGAAGCTTTGGCCGATGCCGCGTGCGAGAATGAAGGTTAGCGCCCCGCGCTCGACCTTCTTGTCTTGATACATCGCGTCGAGAATTTGCTCCGCGGTGAAACTGGGATTGGGAATATCGCGAATGCGTGATGGCAGGCCGACAGCCTTCAGATGCGCTTCCACCCGCGCGGCTTCATCCGGCGCGCAATATCCCAGATGGGCAGAGAAGCGCATGGCGCAAGACATGCCGATGGCAACGCCCTCGCCATGATTAAGGCGCGGCGTGTCATAATGTGTGAGGGCCTCGTAAGCATGGCCGAATGTGTGGCCCAGATTGAGCAAGGCGCGGTCACCTTGTTCGGTCTCATCGCGCGCCACAATGGCGGCCTTGGAGCGGCAGCTGGTGGCAATGGCATGTGTCAGAGCATCGCTGCGCGCAAATATGTCTGCATGGTTCTTTTCAAGCCAGCTGAAGAAAGGCGCATCATCAATCACGCCATATTTCGCAACTTCCGCATAGCCTGCACGAAATTCGCGCGGATCAAGCGTCGCAAGCGAGCTTGTATCGGCAAGGACGAGCGAGGGTTGATAGAAGGCGCCGATCAGATTTTTGCCATGCGGCGAATTGATCGCCGTCTTGCCGCCAACAGAGGAATCGACTTGCGCCAGCAGCGTGGTTGGAATTTGCACAAAGCGCATACCCCGGCGCACGGTTGCAGCTACAAAACCCGCGAGATCGCCCACCACACCGCCACCCAGGGCGAGGATGATGTCACGGCGTTCCATGCGCGCCGCAATCACCTGATCGCACACGTCAGCAAAGGTCTCGTAGCATTTCGAGGCTTCGCCCGGCTTGATGATGATGCTGGCATGGCGAATGCCTGCCGCATCAAGGCTCGCCTGGAGTACCGGCAGGTGATGGCGCGCGACATTTTCATCGGTCACGATCGCGCAAGCTGATTTCGGGCTGATGCGAGCGATTTCTTCGCCAGCACGTGCGATGAGATGATTGCCGATCAGGATGTCATAGCGACGCGCCCCCAATTCCACCGGCACGATGGTCGCGCTTTGGCGGGCGGGCGAAACAGGGGCAGTCATCTGGTTGCTTTCATGTTGGAGGCGCGGCAGGTCTTCAAGTCCGCGCTCAAGCGTTTCAATCACGGCTTCCACCATGGCCTCATGCGGGCCTTCTTTGGAGATGAGGCAGAAGTCGGCAAGTGCATAGACGGGATAGCGCTCATCAATCAGCGCGCGCAATGTGTCTTCCGGATCGCGCGTTTGCAGCAAGGGACGGTTGGGCCGCTTCTTCACACGGCGTAACAGCACATCGGCATCCGCCTTCAGCCAGATTGAAACACCGCGTTCAGCAATGCGTTCGCGCGTGGTGGCATTCATGTAAGCGCCACCGCCGGTTGCGAGCACGCATTGACCGTCGGCAAGAATGCGACCAATCACGCGGCGTTCGCCATCGCGAAAATAAGCTTCGCCATGGCGTGCAAAGATTTCAGAGATCGTCATGCCGGCAGCGGTTTCGATCTCCACATCCGCATCAATGAAGGGAAGATGGAGAGCTGCGGCCAGCCGCTTGCCGATGGATGTTTTGCCAGCGCCCATCATACCAACCAGCACAATGGATCTACCGCCAAGCTTGCGCACAATGTCGGCAGCGCGCGACGGCGGCACCAGCTCGCCAAGGGCAAGCCGGTGGTGTTCCTCGCTGCCCGGTTCAGCCAATTCAGTCATGGC